>JBPCIX010000001.1:0-17282 GCA_051005875.1 Actinomycetota bacterium
CAGGCTCGGCCTCAGCAACAGGCTCGGCCTCAGCAACAGGCTCGGCCTCAGCAACAGGCTCGGCCTCAGCAACAGGCTCGGCCTCAGCAACAGGCTCGGCCTCAGCTACCGGGACAGAGCCTGTCCCGAACTCATCGACGGCTTCAGCCACCGTCTCGGCAATTGCCTCAGCCACCGGCTCTTCGGCCACCGGGCCTTGCTCAATCGCATCGACATCAGTCAGTTCGCCCTCAGCGGCCGACTCTTCTTCAACAGGAGTTACTTCATTTTTGTCAATCACTTTATTTTCCAAACTTTGGTCTTGGTCTGACACTTATTTGCTTCCCAGCCCGATTAGGTAAAGGACGCCCTTCAGGGCGACAAAGTCAATGCCGCTAATCAAGAGCATGAAGAAGACTACGGTAATAAGAACGACGGTCGAGTAGGTAATTACCTCGGGCCGAGTGGGCCAGGCAACCCTAGCCAGTTCGCCGCGCACTTCTTTTATGAAAATCATGGGCTTGGTTCTCTTGCGTTTGGCGTTGGGGGCCGGCCGCTTCAAACGATCGGCTGCGCCCTCGCGCTTTTTCATCATGCGCTTGGTCTCGCGGTTGAGGGTCGGCTCCGAAGTTTCGGCGACGCTCGGCTTGTCCGCCTTTTCGGTGGGCCTGGTTTTCATCGGTTTTTCACTTTCAACTTTTGGTTTTCGCAATTAATCCCGCTCCACACTATAAGGGGGTCCCGCTAGATGTCTTCGACTGGCTTTGGCAGGCCCGGAGGGACTTGAACCCCCAACGCCCGGTTTTGGAGACCGGTGCTCTACCAATTGAGCCACGGGCCTTCGATCTCGCAGGTAGTCTGCCCCGGACAACAAAGCAACAGATGCCTGCCCGCTTATCAGCCAGTATAGATTACTTCCCCCCGCGCTTCCCAACGAGCCGAAACCGACAGCGAAACGCCACGTCTGTCCATAAAATAGGGCCAGAAAATGAAAATAGGGCCAGAAAATGGAGCAGGCGCCCCCCGAAAGGGGCGCCTGCTCCTGGGTCGCTTTGTGTTAAGCGGTTTTTCCGAAGCGTCTCCAGATCTCGTGGAGCACGCCGGCGACTACAACTGCGGTGCCGGTGGTGGCTACGTATTTGGCAATATCAGCAGTTGCATTGGTAGCAACTACATAGGCCACGAGTCCACCGATGACTCCGAAGACTGCGTCCCAAAGGATGCTTGAGTCCTTTAGGAAAAGAGCCTTCATCAAGAGACCGCCTACGATTCCCAGCGCAATCGCTGTGAGAATCTCCATTTAATTCCTCCTTCTTACCGGGGCGCCTGCTCGACCGGCGGTCGAGCCATCTTCCCCGAACCTTCAATCAATTAGACGCCGGGTTTTGAAGGTGGTTACAGAGGAACTTTCGAGTGTTAAGCGTGTGCGAGAACCCGCCGGAGGCCTCTTGTGTGAACACGCTTGCGGCGGTGCGAGCGAAACAAAAAGGCGCCGGCGATTCCTGCCGCTATCAGGGCGCCGCCGGTCAGCACTTTGGGCTGAACTACTTGCCTTTCAATTCGCCTAAGCGCAGCAAGCCGAGCCGCCTTCTCGTGAACGCTTTCGATAATCGTGCCTTCAAGCCACCCGGGAGGTTCGACTCCGGCTTCCGCCAGAGATTGAAGGGCAAGTTTTAGGTCCTGTTCACTTGGCTGCATCCTTCTTCCTACCTTTCGTATCGCTTTCATCTTCTTCCTGCAAGACGTCTCTTAGACGCTGGCGGGCCCGGAAAAGTCTCACTTTGGCTGCCCCCTCGGTTATGCCGAGCTGGTCGCCAACTTCAGCCAAACTGAATCCGTAAATATCTTTCATTACAACCACCGCACGGAATGCCTCCGGCAGGCCGTTCAACGCAACATCGAGCCGCTCTCGAAGAGAGTTCTGCTGCGAGCGAATTGCCGGGTCGGCTGAACTGGGGGCTGGTATGGCCTTCCAATCCTCCGTTTCCAACGCCCTGTCCAAACCGGTTCTCCGAGATTTCTTCCGCATATGGCTGATTGCCACAGATGAAGTCACCCGGTAGAGCCAAGTTGAAAACTTTGAGTCGCCGCGAAACTGCTTGATGCTTTTGAGAAGCTTCATGTACGTATCCTGCGCAACGTCGGCGGCGTCTTCGGGATTGCCCGTTATCCGGAAAGCCAGGCCGTAAACCTCGCGATGCGAAAGGCGGATCAGCTCCGCGAAGCCATCCGGGTCGCCCTGTTTACAGGCATCGATGACGCTGCTTGGGACGTCCAAAAAGCTCCTGTAAGGGTTATGACGACCGGTGCTGCAAAAAGGTTACCGTGGCTTACCGGGTCTCTTTGTGCGGCGTGTGAACCCTGCACCAACGGCAGTACTTCTTTAGCTCCAGGCGGTCGCTCTGAGTTTGGCGGTTCTTGGTGGTTATGTAATTTCGTCGCTTGCACTCGCCGCATGCCAACGTGACATGCGGCCGCTTGTCGGATGTCATTACTTGAGGATTTTCGTCACGCGTCCGGCGCCGACCGTCCGGCCGCCTTCACGGATGGCGAATTGCAGACCCTCGTCCATCGCTATTGGCTGGATCAGCACAACGTTCATCAGCGTGTTGTCGCCCGGCATAATCATTTCGGTTCCGGCCGGGAGGGTGACGGCGCCCGTTACGTCGGTGGTGCGGAAGTAGAACTGGGGGCGGTAGTTGTTGAAGAACGGCGTGTGCCGGCCGCCTTCGTCCTTACCCAACACGTAGACCTGGGCCTCGAATTCGGTGTGAGGGGTGATGCTGCCGGGGGCGGCCAAAACCTGGCCACGTTCGACGTCTTCTTTGTTGATGCCACGAAGCAACGCGCCGATGTTGTCGCCTGCCTGGCCCGAGTCTAGGAGCTTACGGAACATTTCCACGCCGGTGCAGACCGTTGTGAGCGTCTTTTCACGGATGCCGATGATTTCAATGTTTTCACCCACCTTGACCTGACCACGCTCGACGCGGCCCGTTACAACAGTGCCTCGGCCGGTGATCGAGAACACGTCTTCAATTGGCATAAGGAAGGGCTTGTCGATTTCACGCACGGGCTCCGTTATCGAAGCGTCAACCGCATCCATCAATTCCATGATCCCGTCCTGGGCTGCGGTGTCGCCTTCGAGAGCCTTAAGTGCCGACACCCTGACAACAGGCACGTCATCACCTGGGAAATCGTATGCACTCAGTAGCTCACGAACTTCGAGCTCAACCAGGTCGAGCAACTCCGGGTCGTCGACCATGTCGCATTTGTTCATCGCAACCACGATGTAGGGCACCCCAACCTGACGTGCCAAAAGAACGTGTTCCCTGGTCTGCGGCATGGGACCGTCGGCTGCCGATACGACGAGAATTGCCCCGTCCATCTGAGCGGCCCCGGTGATCATGTTCTTGATGTAGTCGGCGTGGCCCGGGCAGTCAACGTGAGCGTAATGGCGATTGGCCGTCTCGTACTCAACGTGGGCAATCGTAATTGTGATGCCACGGGCCTTTTCTTCAGGCGCCTTATCGATCTCGTCGAACGGTGTGAAGAAACTGCCAAAGCCTTTATCGGTCAAAGCCTTGGTGATTGCCGCGGTGAGAGTTGTCTTACCGTGGTCGATGTGACCGATAGTCCCAATATTTAGGTGGGGTTTGTTTCTTTCAAATTTTGCCTTCGCCATGTTGTTCCCTTCTGGCTTGCTTTCGAGCAAGCCCGTTTTCGTGTGTGCGTCTTCAATTCCTTAACTGCTTAACCCATTCAACTCTATCTGTAGCGGCGGGCGGAATCGAACCGCCGACACAGCGATTATGAGCCGCTTGCTCTGCCTCTGAGCTACGCCGCCAAAATGCTACCCACAAACCCGCGAGAACGACTCGAGAGCCCTCTCACGGAATCGAACCGTGGACCTACGCCTTACCATGGCGTCGCTCTGCCGACTGAGCTAAGAGGGCGTAAGCGAGCAGCCGCTCGCCGGTGTCCAGCCACAAGTATGATGGCGCTTCACAAAGATGATAACAAGGTTAGTGGTCCGCTTTGGAAAACCCGTTCTAGCGGCCACCGCTTTCGCAATATTGCTGGCGGGTTGTCGCATCACAATTGTGGGCGATGCAGCGAACTCAGGCGACAAGCGCGGGCCCACCCCCGGTCACGTCCGTGGAAATTCAGGTCAAGACGGTCAGGACGGTCAAGACGGTAGGCCCGGTCAAGACGGTAGGCCCGGTCAAGACGGCCAAGATGGCGAGCCTGGTGAACCCGGCGAGGCAGGAGGCTCCGGAATTCGTTTGAAGGGGTCAGGAAACGTGATCACCGAATCGCGTTTGGTCAGCGGGTTCTCCTCGGTTAGTTTCAGAGGGTCAGCTCAATTGTTGATAGACCAATCGGGCACCGAGTCGCTTGCAATCGAGGCCGAGGACAACCTGCTGCCTCACCTAATTTCCGAGGTTAAAGACGGGCTGTTGAGCCTTCGACCAGAGCCCGGCTACAGCATTCAGGCCACAAAGCCAATTATTTTTCGTTTGGCCGTGAAGTCTTTGAAAGAGTTGACGGCGGCCGGCAGCGGAGAGATTCAAGCAAAAAACCTAAAAAGCGACAACCTGGCGTTCAATCAAAGCGGCTCGTTCCGCATAACGGCACAGGGATCCGCGGCCAAGTCGGAACTGACGATTTCGGGATCGGGTCAGTACAGCGGCGAGGCTCTCGATTCGGGTGACGTTAGAGTCAATATCGCGGGCAGCGGCCAAGCGGCGGTGAAGGCAACTTCGAAGTTGAGCATTCGGATCAGCGGTTCGGGATCTGTCGATTACATCGGCGACCCCAATGTGTCTCAGGAAATAAGCGGCTCCGGCACCGTCCGAAAAGCCGGCTAGACCTCTAGAAAAAGGCTGCCAGTGCTCAGGGCACTAAGTAGCCGGCGGCGATGCCGGTGGGGTAGCGCGGGCCGCAGGGTTGGGGTCGCCCAGGTCGGCCCCCCGTTGTAGGTAGTCCTCCCGCGCGATATCTCCCCGTGCGTATCGGAGTCTTAACTCCTGCAGGGCAGGGTCCGTCGGCGCAAATGCGGCGACCGGCGCGACGCCACTTGCCGGCCGGCGCTTTGCCAGTTTGATCAACGCGAATATAACTGCGACGACAAGGACTGCAAATAGCAAAAGCAATAGCCAGGCCACGAGTCCATGGCTGGCACAGAGCATGTCGTGGCCGCCGTTGTAAAAGGGTCCCTGGAAAGGTTCCTGAAATTGTCCGGGACCAGGCCCGAATTCTCCCGGCCCGAATTGCCCGTGTTCTCCCGGCCCGAATTTTCCATGCTTATTCATCTGGTTGCCTCCTCGTTGATCCGGAACACCAGACTAGCTTAGCCCCTTCCCAGATCAGCATTGGCCTATCCCGGCTTGACCACCATGAGGAACAAGACCACCAGAAATAGCATGGTGATAATCATGCCCACGACTTTTTGACGGTTGATTAGCCCCAGGATTTCAGCGGAGGGTGGGCCGGCGGCACCGTCTTGGGTTTCGGCCAGGCGCACGATCTTGGCGCCGTTGGGGCGCTGGTGACCGATGCCGAGGCCTATGCCGATGATGTAGAGGACGATGGCCGCGCCCAGCCACTTGGTCTTAGCGAGGTCAATGTCCAACGTTGCAATCATCGCGATTCCGGTAACCGGCAGGCTCAGGATGGCGGGCAATACCAGGCGGTTACCCAAGGCCTCGTTCAGTTTTGAGACGAAAGTCAGATGCCCCGGATTTTTCGAGGCGAAAATACCGATGGCCGCAAAGCAAAACAGGGTACCGAGCCCAATGATTGCCCCCAGGATGTGCAGGAATAACCAAAACGAAAATAGATTCATACGCGCTCCTTTTCTTCATTCTAGGATAGAGCCCTCAATATAGGAGGCAATTGTGAGCCCAAAATGGCGTATTCCCGGCATGAATAAACCGAAGCAATTCGTTTCCGTCGCTGAGGCGGGAACCATCCCCAAAGGCGAGGCCAAAGCATTTGAAGTCGAGGGCAAGAAAATCGCCGTTGCAAGAATCGAGGACGCCTATTATGCCTTTGACGACGACTGCACTCACATGCAGTGCTCGCTGGCAAAAGGCTTCTTCCGCGGTACGACGGTGGTGTGCCCGTGCCATGTTTCTGAATTCGACATGACGTCGGGCGAAGTCCTAAAGGGTCCGGCAAAAAAGTCCGTCGAAAGCTATCAAGTCCGGGTAGAAGGCGGATCTATCCAGATAGAGGTTTAGGCCCGACGCCGAAGTTTCTCCAAGACAAAAATGGCGCCTAGGGGGCCTGTCAGAATGGCTAGGGCGGTAAAACCCCAGGACCATCCAAGCGATTCTCGATCAAGCAAGACCAAACCGGCATAGCCGAGGAAAAGCATGCCGTGGACAGCCCCGGCAACGGTGACCCCCGCTTCGTTTTTCGAAATCATCATGCCCAGGAGTACAGCAAAGGAAAGAGTTTCGAGAACCGAAACCATACGGAGCCGCTGAAGTTCTCGATGAGGCGCGGGGGAGGAGCTTTCTGAATTCATTGCTGGCAGAGTACCGGAGCCTGAATTTTGGTAGTTACGCCAGCGTTAGCCCAAAGGGGCTTCCCTCGGAATCTTTGCAGATCGCCCAACGCTCGCCGGGATGGATCACGGTTCCTCCCAGTTCAGGGACACGGGCCAATGCAGCCTCAAGATTCGGCACGCAGAAGTAGGGAAGCGAAAGAGTGTCTCCGGGGCCTGGGCCCCGGGCATGCAGCCCAAGTTCCGTATCGCCAGAATTGGTTTGCCAGCCCTCGCCTTGTGAGTCGTTTCTCGATTCCAATTTCACGTCGAGAATTCCAGCCCAAAAACGTTGCGCTCTGCCAACGTCATCAGCAGGGAATTCGACAAGGGAAACCGGCGAGGTCATGAGTCGAGGATATCGGAAGCGCCAGCCTGCACCACGGCTACCCGTGCCCTCACTGAAGAATTTTCCAGAAAGAATCCTTTCGGGTGATCTTTCCCTGCACGAACTCAAGCAAGTCAACCCCCCTCACTTCTATCTTTTGCCCTGACAAAGAGGTGCCAGTGAGTGTCCATTCCGAGACTCCGAAATCGCTACCACAAACCCAGTGCTGATCTGCCCCGTAATGCACATCCGGAATTCCCTCAAATCTTTTGGCCACGCCTGCCCGCACCTCGCTCTTGCCGACAAGCCGATCACCTCGGGGTGCGGAACCTCGCGGCGTGTAGAGGACGCAGTCCTCAGCGAAATAGTCCAGGACGGAATCCAAATCATGGCGATTGAAAGCTTCTAAAAATCCTTTAAGCAGTTCCTTGGTCACATGCTCGGGCATTGGGCGACCTCCGCTTCCCGTCTCGTTCTGAGCGCAAGCATATTGGCAAATGCCAGGCCGTTCTTGAAACGGCCGATGTCGGGTGGTAAGCGGGGAGCCATCCCTGGTGGGGAAATGGGCTTGTCCCCCTTAGGTAGGAATGCATCTTTGATTTGGCCCCGCCGGTGGTTATGCTTCTCAAATGTCCCCTCCGCGGAGAGTGAGTTTTGTTGGTTCGCATCTGGGCCCCTGGATAGTCGAACGGATTGAAGCCGTACGCGGTGAAGGCTTGCCCGGCGCTGAGCGGGTTGCAGTTGCCGAATCGGAATCGCCCTCAATGCTTCCGCCGCCGGCGTGGGTTCTTTGTGGAGTGACCGGCCATGAGCGATATGTGACACGCCCTGAACACGAGGCGCTGGTTGCGCTTCAACCACCGCTGGGTCGCCCGGAGGCCACTTCGGCCGCCCTGATTCCGATCCGAAAATCCGATGAGTGGTGGAGTTTTGCCCAGGACGAGCGCCGGGAAATTTTCGAAGAGCGCTCCAGCCATATTGCTTCGAGCCTTAAGTATCTTCCGGCCGTCGCCCGCCGGCTTCATCACAGCAGGGAGCTTGGAGAGGAATTTGATTTTCTGACCTGGTTTGAGTATGCGCCGCAGGAATCCAACGGCTTTGAGGAGTTGGCGGCTGCGCTTCGCGAGACTGAGGAGTGGTCCTACGTTGAGCGCGAGGTGGACATCCGATTGAGCTTTGAGCCGACTGCCGTTTCGCGACAACCGGCTTAACGTTGGCATCGGCGATGGGGAATCCATGCCTTCTTGCAGGGCAGATGTTTGGGTTGTCCGAATCCCGCCGGAACCAGGTTGCCGAGGGATGGACCGCCGGCACCTACGAGGGATCTTTTGGCTTAACCTCGTAATCGCTTTTAAGATCTCCTGATGTCGGCGGTCGAGAAGTGGCGTCGCAGTCTAGAGGCCTTGGCCGTGCCCAAAGAGATCCTTGATGCCGCCCCGGACACACCGTGGAATCTGCCCATCGAGCCTTTCCGCCGGCGCGCTGAAGCGGCCCTGGCCGCGGAGCCGTCCCTCTCGACGGCAAAAGCCCTTGAGGCCCTGCCGGACGGCGGGGTGGTAATTGACGTCGGCGTCGGCGCGGGGGCGGCCAGCTTGCCGCTTCGCCATAGGGCCTCCCTGCTTGTGGGAGTGGACGCCTCCGAAGAAATGCTGAGCGAGTTTCGAAGGATTGCAGAGACACAGCAGGCGACGGTTGAGACTTATGCGGGAGCGTGGCAGGACATCCATCCCACTGTGCCGGTAGGCGATGTCGCCGTGTGTCACCACGTGATCTACAACGTCCCGAACCTCGAGCTTCTCATCAAGCCTCTTACGGCCCATGCCCGCCGCAGAGTGGTTCTTGAGATGACGCAGCATCATCCTTGGGCATGGGCGGCCGACCTCTGGATGCATTTCCATGGACTGGTCTATCCGCAGGAGCCAACCTCTGATGACGCCGAGGCGGCCATCAATGAAATGGGCCTGATGCCCGGCCGCGTGGACCTTGAGATAGAGCGAAGGTCCGGCGCCCACACCCGACAAGACGTGGTTGCCAATATAAGGCGCCGGCTCTGTTTATCTGCCGAGCGTGATGACGAGATCATCGAGGCGCTGGGGAACCGCCTCGTCGGGCACGAGGGCGGCTGGTCGGCGGGGCCGCCCTCGCAAAAGCTCACAACTTTCTGGTGGGACACAACTCGCTCGCAACCCGATGCGTAGGTAAGCCTGCATGAGCTACGTCGAGTTTCGCGAAGGGGGCCTGCCCGTCTATAGCTGGGCACCGGAACTGGAAGAGGGGGCCAGGCGCCAAGCCCTGAACTGCGCCGAGCTGCCCGTTGCCTTTCACCATGTGGCTGTGATGGCCGACGGCCACCATTCCGCTTGCCACTTATAAAGGAACCGAGGGCGGCCGCTCCCGCCGGGGCGGCGCCCGGAAGAGGAACGCTGAACGCTAGGTCAGGTCCTCGGGAAGCATGTCCAGGGGAACCGGCAGCGAGCAGAGCCCCGCCGGCAAACTCCGAAGCGCCAGAAACTGCCGCATCTCGCCGGCTCCCGGACATCTGTAGTATCGAGGGAATGAAGCCGGGAGACCTTGACGAAACCAACCGAAAGGTTCGCCGCCTGTGGGGCGAGATGGCGCCCGAGTGGGAGCGCCGGCGGGACTTTCTCAAAGAGTCAACTTCACAGCTGACCGGCTGGATGATCGCCAAGCTTGCTCCGAGGCCCGGTGAGGTGATTGTCGATCTCGCCGCCGGTGCGGGCGACGTCGGATTCCGCTTTGCTTCCGACCTTGGCTCAACCGGAAAGTTGATCTCTTCGGATTTTGCCCCGGAAATGCTCGAGGCGGCCCGAAGGGTTGCTGCCGATCTTGGGATTTCTAATGCTGAGTTTCAAGTTCTGGACGCCCAGAACAACGCCCTTCCGGACCGCAGCGTCGACGGGGTCGTGTGCAGATGGGGTTTCATGTTGATGCCTGATCCCCAGGCGGCTCTCAAGGAGACCCACAGGATCCTGAAAGACGGCGGGCGGTTGGTCTTTGCCGTGATGGCCGATCCTGCGGTCAACCCCTGGGGATCGATAGTGGTCAAGACCCTGGTAGACCTCGGCCTCGCCGACCCGGTCGACCCGACGGCTCCTGGAAATGTGTTTTCTCTGTCCAATCAATCGAAGGTGGAGGAGCTGTTGTCCAAGGCGGGGTTCACCGATGTCGAAATAGAAGAGCAGCCCGTTACCTTCGCTTTCAAAGACTTCGGCGATTACTGGAGCTTTCTCACTGAATTCGCCGGAGCGGTTGCCTACTTGCTGCTTGCCTTGCCGCCGCAGGATCAGAAAAGGGTCGCTAAGGAACTGGAGAATCGCCTCGAGCCTTATCGTAAGAACGGAGGCTACGTACTGCCCGGCAGGGCGGTCGGCGCAGTGGCGTCCTGATCCCCCAAGAGTTGCAGGCCCGCATGGCATGAGCTTGCCGTACCACCTGCTGCTGGGCCTTGTCCGCTCGCTGTTCGGGCTGGGCCAAGGGGCAGTATCTGTATTTTTATTGTCTCGGACAGAAAAATGCCCTCCGTCACAAGACCGGGCGCACGCAGCCCTTTCTGATGGCCTGCGACGCAGAGCAACTAATTGAAGGGCCCTACAAGCGGGTGCAACTGCCGGAAGTTTGGGGCGCTCGGTTCAAGCCACTTTTTAGAGACGTGGCCTGGACTTCCGCCGGGACCGCCTAAAGGAAGATACTCAGGGGTCCTATATAGAGGGAAATCGTCCACGATGCCCTGACACATCTGTCCACGATGCCCCGCGACATCACAAGGGTGGTGGGAGAAGGATTCGAACCTCCGAAGCTTACGCAACCGGTTTACAGCCGGCTCCCTTTGGCCACTTAGGTATCCCACCTAGGTGGACTAGGATAAGGCCGGTCCGGTCCCCCTTCAATCGGGCATCTTTGGATAGGTACGAATAGGAGTTAACTTGGCTCAATTTTCTTTTGACGTAGTAAGCGAAGTTGATCAGCAAGAGGTGACCAACGCAATCGATCAAGCCCGCCGTGAGATCAATCAGCGATTCGATTTCAAGAACACGGGGACCGAGATCACGCATGAACCGGAATCGATCGAGGTAAAGTCGAATTCGGAGGGTCGGGTGCAGGCTGCGGTGGAGGTCATCAAAGAGAAGCTGGTGCGGCGAAACGTTTCTTTGAAGGCTCTTTCCCCGGGCAAGATTGAGCCGGCGGCAAGCAGCACCTACCGGCAATTGATCGAGCTTGTCCACGGGATCAGTGACGAAAAAGCCAGAACCATGAATAAGTTCATCAAGGGCCTCGGCTCGAAGGTGCAGAGCCAGATCCAGGGCGAGCAACTGCGGGTCTCTTCGAAGTCCAAAGACGACCTTCAGCAGGTAATGCAGGCCCTCAAAGAAGAGGACTTCGGCATACCGCTGGATTTCACCAACTACCGATAGCCAGACCGAAAGACACGCTTGCGAATTCTCGGCCTTAATTGTTTTGCTCACGACACCGCCGCCGCTGTGGTTATCGACGGCGCCCTGGTTGCCTTTGTTGAGCAAGAGCGGCTAAGCCGCGACAAGCACACCTGGGCATTTCCCGACCTTGCAATTGATTGGTGTCTTCGTACCGCAGGGCTGACCATCAACGATATCGACATGGTGACGTTCGACTACCGCCCGGGCCTCGACTACGCAAGGGGTGTTGCGTTCGATATTCTGCCCCGCCTGCCCGGCTCGGCCACCCGATGGGCAAAGCAGAGCTATGTCGACGCTATGCTGGCCGGCAAGGTCTGGAAATTTAGAAAAAGTTGGGGCTACCGGGGCCCGATCAAAATGATCGACCACCACGTGGCTCACGCCGCGGCTACCCTCTTTGCGTCGCCGCTGGAGCAATCGGTCGCCATCAGCATCGATCGGGGCGGCGACTACCTTTCCACGGCGATGTTCGCCTGTGAGGGAACGCAAATCACTGAAATCATGAAGGTTCGCAATCCCCATTCGCTTGGCGAGCTTTATTCGGCGATTACCTGGTGGCTGGGATTTGAGCCCAATTGGGATGAGGGCAAAGTCATGGCGCTCGCTTCGTTTGGCGGGCCGGCATACCTGGATGATTTTCGCCGGATGGTCCATATAGGCCCCAACGGCAGTTTTAAAGTCGATCTCTCATGGGCCGGATGGCACCTGGAGAAGCACCCGGTTTCTGAAAAGTTCTTACAAAAATTCGGCCCACGGCGCGAAGCTTCTGCGGAACTCGAGTCGCTGCACTATGACGTTGCATACGCCGTCCAAACTGTGGTTGAAGAAACGGCGCTTCACATGACCCACGCGGCCTATCGAGCCGCCGGCGCAGCAAGGTTGGGGAAGGCTGCGTGCCTAGCCGGGGGAGTGTGTCTCAACTCCGTCATGAATACCCGGGTTCTGCTCGAAGGGGGCTTCGAATCGGTCTTTATGCAGCCGGCGATCGGCGATGCCGGTAATGCTTTTGGCGGGGCGTTGTTGGCCTGGCACCAGCTGACCGGCAAGCCCCGGCAGTGGCAGATGGAACACGCAATGTGGGGGCCCTGCTACGAAGATGACGAGATTGGGAAAGTCCTGGACTCAGCTAAGCTCCCCTACGAGAAGGTAAAGGACCCTGCCGAAAAGGCCGCCGACCTAATCGCCGGCGGCAAGATTGTTGGATGGTTCCAAGGCCCCGCCGAAGCGGGGCCGAGAGCGCTGGGTAACCGCTCGATCCTCGCCGACCCCCGCCCCGGCCACATGAAAGACACCATTAACCGCGAGGTAAAGCATCGCGAGGCTTTTCGCCCCTTTGCTCCTTCCGTGCTGGCAACCGAAGGGCACGACTGGTTCGACGACTACCATCCCTCTCCCTTCATGCTCCTGGTTTTGCCGGTGAAACCCGAAAAGAGAAAGCTCGTCCCTGCGATTACCCACGTTGACGGAACCGGCCGGCTACAAACAGTCACACCCGAAACCAACCCGATGTTCCACCGCCTCATCGAGTCGTTTAACAAAAAAACCGGAGTGCCCATGGTCTTGAACACCTCGTTCAACGACAGGGCGGAGCCTATTGTTTGCTCGCCGTCCGACGCCTTGAAGACATACTTTCAAACAGGAATAGACGCTTTGGTAATCGGTTCGTATGTGTTAGAAAAACAGCCAGGCGCCAACAAAGAGCAAGGAGACAAAAAGTAGCCGTGAATCACGATTCAAATTGCCTGTTCTGCAAGATAGTCGCCGGCGATCTGCCCTCAAGCAAAGTAGCTGAGGATGACCTGACTCTTGCGTTCATGGACATCAACCCATGGACAAAGGGCCACACCCTGGTGATCAGCAAAGAGCACGCAGCGACCTTTTTCGAACTGTCTGAAGCAGCAGCAATAGCAGTAATGAGGACCGCCCACAAAATCGCCCCAACCGTAAAAGATGCAGTAGGTGCGGAGGGAATGAATCTATTCCAATCAAACGGAAGAGCAGCCTGGCAACAAGTAGATCACTATCACCTGCACCTAATTCCAAGATGGTTCAAAGACACCCTGGTCCCCCCAACCACCCCAACCCCAGGCAACCCAGAAGAAATAAGGCAAACCGCCCAAAAAATCAAGTCCGCCCTGCAATAAAGAAAATCTACCCCTCGTGCAACCTACGGATATCGCGCAGCTGGTGCCACACCCATTTGGTTGGGGTATTGCGATTGATAACTTCCTTCATCATTTCGGAAAGATCAGCTTTTCGCTGCGGCGCCATGGTTAAGCCCGAGTAGAGAGCCTCGGCCATCTCATGAATGTCGTACGGATTCACACCGATTGCGGCGTGGCCCAGCTCGTACCATGCGCCGGCGTTTTTCGAGAGGACCAGAACGCCGTTGTTCTCGTTAACCGTGGGGCCTTCTTTGGCTACGAGGTTCATTCCGTCGGCGATTGGATTGACCATTAGAACGTCATATTTGCGACTGATGGCGAGAGCGCGTAGGTAGTCATCTTTGTCAAGAATGACTATGGGTTGCCAGTCGTCGGTCCCCAACTCCTCATTGATCCTATCGTGTACGTCGAGCACTTCAGCCTCGTAATGGCGGTACTCCGAAAGGGCCCGGCGTGAGGGATAAAGCAGAGCCATGTGCACAACCTGGCCCTGCAGCTCGGGGTGGGCATGCAGCATCTCTTCGTACGCTCGGAACCCCCTGACTACATTTTTTGAAAGCTCCATACGATCTACTCTCAGGATCAGCTTTCGTCCCTGCAGAGCGCGCTCCAGCCAGGCCACATGGCCCGCGGCTTTCCGAGAGTTGGCCAATTTCTTAATCGCAGGTGCATCGATTGAAATGGGGTAGTCGCGAATTACGGTTTCGGCGCCCTTATGGATGACGGTCCCTTTCCCAAAATCAACCTCGGCCCCCAGAATCTCCTGGCAGCACCACATGAAGTTCATGCTCCATCGCCGCGCCTGAAATCCCAAAAGATCATTAGCCAGCATCCCCTCGAGAACTTCTTCGGCCATTCTTCCGGGCAGGACGCGCATCATGTCGGGCTGTGCCCACGGGCTGTGGGTGAAGTGGTAGCTGAAGGCATCGGGCACCAGGTTTCGAAGATATCGGGCCACCAGCATCAAGTGATAATCGTGAATCATCACCGGCGAAGTTTTCTCGGAACCGGAAATTTCTTCCGCCAGTACTAGGGCGAATCGTTCATTCACCTCTTTATAGCAAGTCCAAGAATCCTCGGTAACTTTGGCGAACTTGGGCTCAACCGGCAGGTTCCACATGCTGTGGTGCAAAAACCAAAAAATTGAATTCGCGATCCGGTTGTAATAGCGGTCGAAGGTGAGCCGGTCAAAAGTCAGATATCTCAGGCGTAGTTTAGTGCCGTCGGAGGGTGCCTCTAGATGCTCGTCGCCCGTTATTCGAACCATCTTTCGATCACCAGCCGTCATGGCGCTTGCCACCCAAAGTCCGCCCGCGCGCTTCATAACATCGGTCAAGGCGGTCACGAGGCCTCCCGCGCCCCGCTGGGGGACCATTTCGCCGCTCTCGTTTTCGGTAAATGAGATCGGCCCCCTATTGGAAGCTATTACAAGAGATCGGCCCCCGAGGGCGTCTGAAAGGTCCACCTTTGGGCTCATTGACCAACTCCGGGGACGAACTTGATAGACACAGTTTCAGGGTACTCGAAGGCCGGGTTGACAGGGGGACCCAGTGGTGCAATCTTTTGCCAGTGGCCAGGATCGAGGAGCTTAAGTGCAAAGAGTGTGGGAGAACCTATGAAGCCGCGCCCATCTACGTGTGCGATTTTTGCTTCGCTCCGCTTGAGCCTGTCTACGACTACGACCTAATCGGGAAGACTTTTAACCGGGCAACAATTGAGGCGGGTCCGGCTTCCATCTGGCGCTATTCCGGGCTGTTGCCCGTTGATGAGGCAACTCCCAGAGTCGATATAGGCGCCGGATTCACTCCTTTGTTGAAGGCGGACCGGCTGGGAGAGGCCCTGGGCATCAAGAATCTATATATCAAGAATGACAGCGCCAACCCAACTCATTCCTTTAAAGATCGGGTTGTCAGCGTAGCCCTGACGGTCGCTCGCCAAATGGGATTTTCTACTGTTGCGTGCGCTTCGACGGGTAATCTTGCCAACGCCGTGGGTGCCCACGCAGCCAAAGCCGGAATGCGCTCGTTTGTATTTATCCCTGCAGACCTTGAATCGGGCAAAATCATTACAACGGCTGTTTACGGCGGACACCTGGTGGCGGTTAAGGGTAACTACGACGAGGTAAACCGGTTGTGCTCCGAGATCGCGCAAAAAGGCGATTGGGCTTTCGTCAACGTCAATTTGCGGCCCTTCTACTCCGAGGGTTCAAAGACTCTGGCATTCGAACTAGCGGAGCAACTCGATTGGGCGGCGCCCGGACATGTTGTGGTCCCGGTGGCGTCGGGCTCGCTTCTCACTAAGATTGAGAAGGGCCTTAACGAACTCGAGGTTTTGGGAATGATTCCAACGCCCAAGACGCGGATTCATGCCGCTCAGGCTGAGGGCTGCAATCCCGTGGTGGCAGCGTTGAAGGAAGGCGTGGACCACATTCGGCCCGTCAAGCCCAATACCATTGCGAAGTCGCTGGCTATCGGCAACCCCGCCGATGGATACTACGCAGTGAAAGCGGTGAATGAAACTGGAGGTAGTGCCGAAGACGTGAATGACGACGAGATCGTTGAAGGCATTCGTTTGCTGGCGTCAACCGAGGGGATCTTTACTGAAACCGCCGGCGGCGTGACCGTTGCGGCAATGAGGAAGATGGCCGAAGGGGGTGTGTTTGCGGACGGCGAATCGGTTGTGGCATTAATTACCGGTATGGGACTTAAAACAGCCGAAGCCCTGACCGGCAGGGTCGGACCGTCCTTCGAGATACCTCCTGATATCGAAGCCTTTGAGCGGGAAGTGGCTCTTCGTTCTCTATGAGCGCCACCGTGAAGATTCCTGCACAACTTCGGCCCCTGTCAGGTGGCAATGCCGAGGTGTTAGTTGAGGGCGTGACGAGTCTGGCTGAATTGTTCAGCAAGCTGAGCGTTGCTCACCCGGAATTGCTCGAGCGGATTCTCGATGAGAACGGTGAGATTCGCCGCTTCATTAATGTTTACGTGGGCGACGAGGATGTCCGATTTCTTCAAGGACTTCAGACTCAATTGGAAGATGGCGCATCAGTTTCAGTCCTGCCCGCCATAGCAGGAGGATAAGCGACCGGTTGGCGACGATCCTGATTGTTGACGACGACGAGGTCATCCGAAAGCTGGTGTCGGTTGCTTTCGAGCGCTCCGGCCACAGCGTATCGGGCGCCGACGGGGGAGATCAAGCCTTAGAAAGCATTTCTCAGTCACTGCCCGACCTTGTGATTCTTGACGTGACGATGCCGGGAATGGATGGATGGGAGGTTTTGCGTCGCTTGCGCAAGACGGGTATGCGGTCGAAGATCAAAGTCATTTTGCTGACCGGTAGTGGCAAAGAATCCGATTTTCTCATGGCCTGGAAGCTTGGCGCCGATGAATATGTCACCAAGCCTTTTGATGTCGACGAGCTTGTTAGCGCAGCAACTGAAACGCTTGCTATGTCTCACGATGAGTTGCAACAAAGAAGGGCCCAGGAACTCGAGAAAGCGAATTTTCTTTCGCGAATTGAGTCGGCGTTCGGACAAGACTAGTTCGAATTACTCGCGCATTCGGTTCGAAACCCCGACAATTTATTTTCGTTAAGTCCGCCAAACGCGCTGGATGTTCACCTAGACTTTTTCTTTGGACCTAATGATCCGAGGGAAGGAGGTGCCAGCTATGGCGGTAACCAAGAAGAAGAAGGCAGCCCCGAAGAAGAAGGCAGCCCCGAAGAAGAAGGCAGCCCCGAAGAAGAAGGCAGCCCCGAAGAAGAAGGCAGCCCCGAAGAAGAAGGCAGCCCCGAAGAAGAAGGCAGCC
>JBPCIX010000002.1:0-22657 GCA_051005875.1 Actinomycetota bacterium
CGAGGAGAATTGAGCTATGGGCATCACGGCTTATGGAGAAGGTGGCAAAAGTTTTTTCACTCAGCAGCAATGCGCAGAATGCTTCGCTTGGTTGCCAACGATGCCGGATCGCTGGAAGAAAGACGATTACATTGCCATGGTTCCTGATCCAGAGTGTCGCATCTGCAACGCTGATTACCCGAATCCTCTCAAGGTGGCCGAATGCGGATGCAATGTGGAGGAATTGCGCGAAGGCTATTCATACATCTCCGGCGGAAGCAAATTCCGCAAGGGCCCCATGATCGGTCCGCAACGGACCTTGAAAGCGAGGAACAATGCAAAAACTCCGAGAAGCGCTGGGGACTCTGGCCGGCGACGAGGCCCTTTCTGGTTTTGAGAAAGCCTTCATTGCGGCAGACAAATTGAATGCAGGTCAAATGCGCAAGGGCACCAAAGTTCCTTACATCTCCCACCTGTTAGCGGTGAGCGCTCTAGTTATGGAAAACAAGGGCACCGAAAACGAAAGGGTTGCGGCGCTTCTCCACGACACGATGGAAGACCAGCAGGTTTCGTACGAGGAAATTGCAGAGCTTTTCGGACCCAAGGTGGCCGACATAGTTAAATCCTGTTCTGATGCCAACACCGATCCCAAGCCGCCTTGGCGAGAGCGAAAGGAGAAATATCTTGCCCACCTTTCCTCGGAAGCATCCGAAGGCGCGCTTCGCGTTGCCCTAGCCGACAAAGTCCACAATGCCGGCACGATTCTCGCGGATTCACGCCAGGTCGGAGATGACGTTTGGAATCGCTTCAACGCCCCGAAGGATCAGCAGCGCTGGTACTTCACCGAGATATTGAAGGTGATGTCTTCACGCCTCCCGGGCCCCATGACGGACCGTCTTAAGGACCTTGTCGAGGACCTCTTCGAGAAATGACGCTCCGACCGCCGTTGGACCGGTTGGGCTTTCTTGTCGGTACCCGCCTCTATAGTAAGAATCGCCAAGAAAAGTAAGCGAGAGCCCGGCGAAACTGCCCGGATGCGGTGTTATCGTTGTTTCTATAGAGGAGGCACTGAAAATGGCGATCGGCCAACCGAACTCTGAGACGCCTTCCGCGCGAGAACGCGCGTTAGCGGAAGCTCGAAGAAAGGGAGCGCAGCCGTACGATCCGGAGCGTGACCGCGCCGGGTACCAGACGGACTTCTTCCAATCCGATCAGGAACTTCAAGAATTTATCGATGAGATTTATGCCTACCGGCGCCAACATCCTGCATAAAGCCGGTGGAGATCGTTCTCGACACTGACACCGCCTCCCACTTGTTTCGCGACACCCTGCCGAGCGTCGCTCAATCCAGACTTCGGGGCCACGATTTATTCATCACATTCGTCACTCTTGCCGAAATGCTTCGAGGTGCCAAAAAGGCGCGATGGGGAATACAGAAAGTGACTCAGCTTGAGACCTGGTTGGGGCGCTGGCCAGTGATGGCCGGAGAAGAAGAATGTGCAAGAGAGTGGGCAAGAATTGTTGCGGAGCTTGAAGATAAAGGGCGGTCAATGGGTGCAAATGACGCATGGGTCGCTGCGTGCTGTTTGGCTGCCGACTTTCCTCTAGCAACTCTGAACCAAAAGCATTTCAAAGAGGTTCCCGCTTACGGCTGATTTTTCCTTAGCTCCTAAGCCGAAACAAGAGATGGACGCTTGTGGCCGCTTGCCCACCTGCGTGGCAGAATTGTCACCATGAACGTAATCAAGAAACTCGAAATGGAAATCCAGGCTCTCTCTCCCACGGAGCTCGCGGAATTTCGCGCGCGGTTTCGGGAGTACGACTGGAAAGCCTGGGATCGGGAACTCGAGGGCGACGCGGCAGCAGGCAGGCTCGACGAACCGGCCAACAAGGCGCTCAAGGAGCATGAGGCAGGACAAACCGCGCCACTTTGACTCATTACGCCTCCCCGGATTTCTGGAGGCACTATCAGAATCTGCCAAATGTCCCTAGTTGCAAGACAAAGGCAGAGCTACGCTCCGGGTCTTACGCCTGGGATCCCAGACTTGGTTCGGGTCCTCTAGCGGTGACCTTCTGTCCACTGAATGCCTTGTGGTCGATCTCCGCGACCCATTCCCCGGATGCCGCATCTTGCCGGACAACTCCTTCGACAACCAAGTCGTCTCTCTCGCCGGCATAGTCTTCGTCTGGGCTGTAGAACGTAAGACACAGTCCTTCTCTTAGCTCGATGCCCTGTCTCTTTAAGTCGTCGCGGGTTCCTATTAGGTTCAGTACCAAGCGTCCTGAATTATCGGTTTTCATTAAGTCGTGAAAGACCCTGGGATTGTTCATGAGCGTCCTCGTGGCGTGGGGACCGAGGGGGACAGCAGCTTCGCCAACTGGGCCGCCGTTAAACCTGACACAACGCAATGGTAGGGGTTGTTTCGCAACGGTTCTTTCAACAGATATCCCCCCGCCGCTCGAATTTTGCCAGCCGTGGTGACGCCGATCCGCTTGTGAGGAACCCAAAAACCAACCAATTCTTTGACAGATCGGTCCGGCGCACTTTGGACCGAGATGCCTTCCAGTCGACCATTTGAATCAATCTTAACGCCCGAGGCCCTCAAAAAGCTCTCCTCAGCAGTCAGGCCGCCCCTCACCACCAAGCTGGGATCCGGCAGATTGAGATCCCTTCGCACATCCTTGTCCACGACCCGAAAATCATAAAGACCGCCCCCGACATGAACGGCTCGCGCCCTAAATTGTCAGGCTTCTCCGCTCCACGGGGCCCCCGGGGGTTAGGAACAGGAAGGTTACCCGCGCGATCTTTTGTCCGGTCGAGGTTTCTAGGGCTGAGGCGTAGGCGGCACCCTGGGTGCGGTAGATCTCTAGGCGTTGGTCAAGGTCTTCCGGGTCGGAAGTTGCGGCGGTTTTGTAGTCGAGGATTACTAGGCCCTCGGGGGTTTCGTAGATCAGGTCTATGTAGCCTTCGAGCAGGCGGCCGTCGGGGGTGGGGGCGCAGGTGTATACCTCACGCCAGTGGCGGGAGCGGCCGGCCCGGATGACCGACTCGGAGGTAAGTGCGTGGTTGACCAGGCTGCGCACCTCGGCGGTTTTAGTAGGTACGGCCTCGGCTTCGCACTGGGCGGCTACTGCTTCTTCCAGGCCCTCGCCGGTGGCGAGGTTGATTGTTTGGAGCACGCCGTGGACGGCCCGGCCGATGGCGGTGCCGTAGCGGCCTTTCAGCCAGGGCGGAAGATCCATGTCGCGGGGCCGTTTTTGCAGGCCCGGATCCGGCGGCTCGGCTTCGACAATGGCCGGGGACTTGAGCGCTGTCGCCGCGATGGCGGTCGGGAGGGCGGATCGCTCCAGGGCCTCGCGGCGCTCCGCTTCCCAGGCCTCTTGCGCTAATAGCTGGTCGGGGGATGCAACCGGGGTGATCTTTGGAAAGGTAACCGGACCCGCGACGGCGTCGGGCAATTCGTCCAACAGAGCCCCCATGCCGTCCTTTAATAGCTCGGCGTTGGTGCGGGCGCTTGACTTCGGCTCGGAAGCCCGGGCTTTCCGGCACAGCGATACAACAAGGTGATCCTTTGCCCTCGTGCAGGCGACGTAGAGCAGCCGTATCCTTTCGTGGAATTCCATCTGCTCATCGATGGGCTTGTAGGCCAGGTACTCCTCGGTTGAGACGTGGCGGCCGAATCTGTAGCCGACATCTGCGGAGGGTGGGAATACGACTTCAGCGGCGGCGCCCCGGCGGCCTCCGGGGGCGGTGGACATGCCGGAAACGATGGTGATTGGGAACTCAAGGCCCTTTGCGGCGTGGATGGTCATTATCCGAACGGCGTCGTCGTCGGTCTCGGGAAGAATCGCCTCCTGTACGCGGGCGCCTTCGGCGCTTTGCTGTTCGACCCAATACAGGTACTGCCGCAGGGTCCCGCCCGCCGAGGCGCTCCAGGCGCGGGCCTGATCGATGAGGAACCTGATTCTTCGCCAAACATCGCGCGGACGCCCTTCGGCGAAACCGAGCTCGAGGGCCCTGCGGTCGCGAACCACCTGGTCGAGAAGCTCCGACGGCGAGCGCCATTGGCGTTGGTCGTGCAAGGCCCTCAGGTAGTTGAGGCCCGCCAGAACCGGATCGTTTTCGGGCAGTGTTTCCGGTTGATGGGACAGATAATTCCAATGGCCCTTCCCCTCGACCTTGAATCGAAATAGGTCATCGTCGCCGCAGGCCAGCAGCGGCGTGCGCAGAGCGCTGACGATATGCAGATGGTTCGTGGGATCGTCTACCGCTCGGACAACCATGAGCAGGTCCCTCACGGCCCGGCTGGCGTAGATTAGAGAACTTGATTCGGCCCTGTAAGCCAAACCGGCTTCCTCCAGCAAATCCTCAAGGAAGGGAAGGGAAGTCCGCGCCGGTATCAATATTGTGATGTCTCCCAGGCGGGCCGGCCGCCACCCGCCGGCATCGTCGCCGACGCTCCATCCGTCCCGCATTGCTGTCCCGATGGTGCCGACCACTTCGCTCGCCTCTGCCGCCCGAAGTTCGTCGGCCGACCTGTCATGAAATTGATCGCGACAAATTACAGATACCGAGGGACCGGCCGGCGCTTCTTCTCTGCCGGCCTGAAGGCCCAGGTAAGCGGGCTGGGAAGGCACTGGCATATCTTCATCGGACTTCTGCGACATTAGTTCTGCGAAGGTGTGGTTCACCCAATCGATGACGGGTTTGACGGAGCGGAAATTGGCTGTGAGTTCAACGACGCCGTCGCCCTCGGGACCGAAACGCTCCCTGGCGTTCATAAAAGTGCTTATGTCGGCCCGGCGGAAACGGTAAATGGACTGTTTGGGGTCCCCTACGACGAACAAGTGGCCGGGCGAGACGGCGACCTGGTCCCACGGACCGGCGCCTGCTGGCGGACTTTCCGGTTGGTCGGCCGCTATGCGGACTGCAAGTTCGATCTGGATGGGGTCGGTGTCCTGGAATTCGTCCAGCAACAGACGCCTGTAGCGGCCGTGCAGGCGGGAGCGAACGCCGGCTCCATGAACGGGGTCCCTGAGAAGGGACCGCGAAAGGACCAGAAGATCATGAAATTCGAGGCGCCCGGCGGCGCGTCTTTCACCTGCGGCTTGCAGGGTGAAGCGGCGAATGTAGCTGCCGAGCTTGCGGGCGCAGGCCCTGGCGACCTGTTCCCTGACCTGCGGAAGTTCTTCCCCGGCGTCCTTTATTCGTCCCTTTAGGGCGGGAACATCTATTCGCCAATTGGCCTTTTTTCCGGCTCCACCCAGTTTGAAGCTTGCGGCCTTGACCGGCGGGTCTTCCCCCAAAGCTTCAAGGATGTCCAGCTCGTCGTCGAGGCCGGAAAGGTACTCAAGGTAATCCGCAATGACACCCAGGCCCTGGCACAGTTTGTCGGCAGGGTCATCGCAGTTGCAGACCTCATCGCACACCTGCTTGACGGTCTGCAGCGCTTTGCCCAGCACCGTCTGGACTGAAGGCGGCCCGGGCTCGTCCTGAGCAACTCTTTCTTCGACCAGGTCCCAGTTGTCGTCGAAAGCGGCCGCCAGGGCCCGCAGCGCACCGTGGCGAACTCCGCTGGCGATCAAAAGCAGGATCGTGCGCTCCAGTTGTTTGTCGGCAAGCATCTGGTCGCGGAAGGCGCTCCAGCGGCGTTCGAACTCAACCTGCGACTCGACCTCGTCCAGAACTTCAACTCTCGGCGGCAAGCCCGCCTCTATTGGATTCTCGGTCAACAGCCGCTGGGCGAAAGAGTGAAGCGTGCCGATGGCGGCCGCATCGAGCTGTTCCAGGGCCGTCCTACAACGCTCGGCCACGTCCGCCGCCCCTTCTTTTTCTGCGGTCTCTTCGAGTTCCTGGCGTACGCGGTCACGCAGTTCTGCCCCCGCCTTTTCGGTGAAGGTAATGGCTGCGATGTTCGATAACTCGGCCGTTCCTGTTTTCACCAGAGCAACAACGCGATCGACCAGCGCCGTGGTCTTCCCGGAGCCGGCGCCGGCCTCGACGAAAAGCGTGCTGCCGAGGTCCTGCCCGATGCGGTCGCGGGCCGCCTGGTCGGGGGCTATTGCCCTGGTGGGGGAGTGGCTCATGCTGTTTCTCCGGGGGCCGGTGGATCCACGAGATTGGCGAAAACGCCCACAGCCGGATCAGATCGCTTCCACTCCCACCGGCGCTTCAAGTCGACGACCCCGAGGGCGTCGGGGTCGCATGAGTCGCACGACACCCACAGGGAAGTGCTGGCTTCCGTCGAATAATTAGGGAAAACACCGCTTTCAATTCCGGCGACTATCGTGGCCAGATTTGCGCTGTTGCGCTCCATTGCCTCAGCGGTCACGTGATAGCCGACCCTCTTGAAACGACCTTTCGAGGAAACGAACCAGAACTCGGCGACGACATCAGCCGTCGGGTTGTCGACGAAACTGCGGGCGGCGGCGGCGTAAACAGGAAGTTGAAGTCTGGCGCCCTTTAAGTCGGGGTCCTGTTCACACAGTCCGCCGTAGTCTTTGGTGCTTCCCGTCTTGTAGTCCAGGACATAAAGGACGCCGTCGCGGCCGACATCCAGACGGTCGGCCAGTCCTCTAAACCGGACGGCTCGCCCATCTTCGAGTTGCAAGGCAACCGCCTCACGGCCCGAGCCGGTAAATCCGAAGGCCAGCTCCACTGCAACGGGCCTGGTCTGATGGTTTTGGCGGTACTTACTGTCCTCATCGATGATCTTGTCGAGGTCGGCAAGAATCCGCCCGGAGTCCCTGTGCCAGAAGATGGGCCGCCCGGCTTGGCCGCGGGCTTCGTAGTCCGCAAAGATAGCCAGGGCAATCGAATGCATTCGAGCCTTGTCCTCTGGTCGCCACGGCTGGCCGAAGTCGATCTGCTGCTTGCGCGGGCGGTCCAGCTCTTCCTGGATGAACCGCTCGAGGACTTCGTGAATAAGGCTGCCCTTTGCGAGGGGAGTGATCTCAAGTTCGTCTTCAGGATCTTCTACCGCCTGTACCGAAAGCACTTCCTGCAGGAAATAGTCATGAGGGCAAGTCGCCCATCGCTGTAGCCTTGTGGCCGAGGTTATGATTTCCGCCGGCGAAGGAATCTTGAGACCGCCGACGTTGCCGTCGAAGCGTGTGAAGGAATCGCTGCGCCGGGCCTCGACCACTTCAGCCCCTGCCGACAAGACGCTGTCGCCGGCCGCCTTGATTCGAGACCGGGGGCCCTCCTTGCCGTCGCTCGACAGAAAACGGAGCCGGTATTCTTGCTCGGTCGCCGGAAACGAGACCCGGCGCACGCCGGCCGAAAATGACGGGACGTGATCGACCCAATCCGTCTGCGTCCGGAGCAGGTCGTCGGACCACCACCGTTCACCGGCGAGGTGCGACGCAATATCCAGCGCCCAGCGTGATGCAACATGCTGAGTGCTGCGCCTTAGGTCCCCACGCGGAACCCCGAGCAAATGTTTCTTGGCCCCGGACAGGGCTGCAAGCAGCTGGCGGTGCTCGCGACCCACTCGCTCTCGCCTGAGCGGCAGCTGGCCATCGGCCGACTCTCGCTCCGCGTCCGGCAACAAAGAGTCGTCACGCACCCGTGCCGGAAACATGCCCTCCACAAGCCCGAGGACAATAACCAGATCCAGGTCCAGTCCGACGCCCATTCCAATCGAGCCGACAAGTACGCCATCGCCAAACCGCCCGACGCGTCCGAGGTCATTGTCCAGCTCCAGTGCCAGGGTACGGGTGAATACGTCCAGAGACACCGCTTCCTCGACCTCATCAAGTGCGCCCAGCCGGTCGAGGGCAAGCTCCACTTTTTCTGCCGCCTTGCGCTCATCATCGGGCCAGGACCGGCGCATTGATTCGCCTCCCAGAATTTTGACCAGGAGTTTGTGGGCCCAGCGTGAATGCTCCCCCCATTTCTTCGGGGCGGCCGCGGCTGCAGCCAGATCGTCTATGAGTTCCAGGGCGAAAGTGCGCAGGTCGCGGGTGCGCTGCGCATCCAGCCTGTGGCTCGCGGCTTTCCAGGGCGGGCTCTCGGGATCTTGGTCAGACCTTTCAGCCCGGTTTTCAAGGTCGCTTGCGTGCGTGGCAAGAAGTTTGTCCCACTGATCGCGGCCGGCGACCACGGCCGCTTTTCGCGAAAGCCTCTCCCACGCTGAAACCGGCGCCCAGCGGCCCTGATGACGGACCGGGGTTCCGGCCAGCCAGCCGAACACATCTTGGCGGCGAAAGCCTCCTTCGGGCAGGGAAAGCAACTGCAATAAAGTGCGGCCGGCGACTCTTGCGGAAAGGGGAACCACGGAAGCTCCGTTGGTTTTGATGCCGGCGGCGCCAAGGTGCTCATGAATCAGCCTGGCGTAAGGTTCGGCACTGGCGTGCAGAACGGCAATCCGGTCAAGCCGGGCGCCTGCAAGGACCGCATCCACAACCGCTCGAACTGCGGCCCTGACCTCGTCGTCGGCATCGGATGCAGTGACGAAACGGGTCGTTTCCAAAGACGCCACCCGGCCGGGGTCAAATAAATCCCCAGGATCGTGAGTTGCTCCCAGCCTGGACAGTGAAAGTGCGACTTCTGAATCAGCTTTGTTTGACCCGGTCATTCCGGCGATCACAGTTAGGCCGAGTTTGGTTGCGGCTGCGCTAAGCAGCCCGGCCGAATGCAGCGACAGCCGCTGCGGCAGGTAAACAATCACGGGTCCGAGATCATTGGTCGGGCCTTCACCGGCCCGCAGAACCTCCACGGCTGAGTCGATCAAATCTTGTTCGTCATACCAGTTCGGTTCAAGACGAGAGCGTGCGCTTTTGTGGAGCCGGACTACTTCAGCGGCTCGCTCGCGCGTTGCGGCCAGAGAATCGAGCGCCGCGGAGGATATGTCGCGCAGTTCCTTGTAGGCCTCGACCAACGCAGCCTCGGTAGCCGGGTGGGCCGCAACAGGCTTGAACAAGCCGGGGTTCTCGGTCAGGGCGGCCCGCAGAGCCGCGGCGATCACCGGGGTCGAAACGGGCCTGCGTCCGGAACCGGCCAGCCGGGCCGCCCCCAGCAGTTCGGCAAGCCGGTAGGGAGTCAAAAAATTGACGGCGACAATTCCAACCCCCTTGCTGCTAACCGGCCCGACTGCGCCGGAAGCAAGCAGCCGCCGCACGGCAACGCCGACATGGTTCGAAGGAACAACGACCGTGACCGGCCGAAGAGGATCGTCCCCCTTGGCCGATGCAATTGCGCCCCTAAGAGCCTCAGCCGCAGGCCGGCCGTACCGCACCCGCTCGACCTTAAGCCGACCCAACTCGCTCAAACTTGTCCCAACCAAAGACGCTTTGGCTCCTCGCTCAACCCCTCGGTCCAGCTAACGGATTGGCGAGTCAGCCGCCGAGCGCAGCGAGGGCGGTCGCGCCCGCCTGTTATGCAGCGCCCACCTCGATGATTTCGCTGTTGCTTCGCGGGGGAGGAACCGAGAGTCCTTCCGCTCTGAGGCCTTCGATATGAAGCTCCATTGCCTCGCGGATTAGTCGGAGCACCTCGTCGCGTGTTTCTCCGGCTGCAATGCATCCGGGAAGATCGGGGACACTTGCTCCCCAGCGGTTCTCTTCCTGTTCAATGATGACGGTGTAGCGCATCATGGTTTCTCCCTATCCAGCTGGGCCTGCTTCAGTATCAACTCAGTGTACCCCTGGGTATCTCCTGGCTCGGCTTTCCTGCCACCGTGACAAGGCCCTTCTTCTTGGGGTGTTTGAACTGGCGATGGCTGCCGCGTGTGCGGACGCTGACCCATCCATCCATTTCTAACCTGCGAATAAGATCCCGGACCTTCATGAGCCAATTCTAAGAAGGAGGTACGACATCCTGGCCGACCCGAGTCTGCATCGGCCTGATAATCGATACAATTAGGCCCTAGGAGAAACCAATGAATGAGGACGACAAAGGACCGACGGAAAACCCTCCTGCCGGCACGCCCCCCGTGCAAAGCCCGCCGGCGGAGACTGAAGTACCCCCGTTCGACCCTGACTACGAGCTGATCGGATACTTAGAAAGGGGTCTAAAGTCCCCGTCGCTGGCCGACAAGTCGCGACGCAAGTCCTGAGGGAAGTACGGGAGCATCGAGGCCCCATCGAATACTTTCCAGTTCGGCGCACCCGGGAAGGCCGAAAGTTCTCTAAGGCTCGGGCCGGTTTCGAAAGGCACGAGTAGCGCCCCGGTTCGAATCCAGCGCAGCTTGAGCTAATCACTAAGGGCTCCTGTCAAGCTGTCAAGCCTGTCGGGGGTCACCCGTATTATTCGGGATCGTGAGGCTACAATTTTTCGCGAGGGACCCTATCGGTTCTATTTCTACAGCCATGAACCCCACGAACAACCGCATGTCCACGTGGACAGGGACGATAGCTCAGCCAAGTTCTGGATCTCGCCTATTGTTCTCGCCCGTAACTTTGGTTTCAGGACCCACGAATTGAGCGATATTGAGCGTATTATTGCCAGGCAAGAGATCTTTTTTTCGACGGAATGGCGGAGCAACCGTGGCAGTTGAGGCAGACGAACGGGTTCGGGGAGTCTCTTTTACCGCCGACTCCTTTACTGTGGATTTGATGGATGGCCGCTCCATCACGACCCCCCTAGCTTGGTTTCCACGACTATTGCACGCCTCCGTGGAACAGCGGAACATTTGGAAAATCGTCGGCGGCGGCTACGGAATTCATTGGCCAGAGATTGACGAAGACCTTTCAACCGAAGGCTTGCTCCGAGGGGCGCCCGCTTCACCGCATTCGTTCATGGGGACCCAAGCCCAGAGCATTTAGAATCAGATCCGGATGAAGCGGATTCAGATATTTAATCCGCGGCGGTTCGGTATTGAAGATGAACAGCGCCGGCGGCGAAGCGGTGGTGACCGATCAGCTCAAGGTTTAGTCGAACACTCTCGGGGAGTGCCCGTTTTCCTTTGCCGACCACGACAGGTACGAGGTAGAAATTCCACTCGTCGATGAGACCGGCTTGCATCGCCTGGGCGGCAAGGTTGGGGCCGGCTATGGAAATGTCACGCTTGGCGCCCGCTTTCATATCCCGGATTGCAGCGGCTTCGAATTTTCTCTCAATACGGGTCTGCCGGGTATCTACTGACTTGAGACTGGTGGAGTACACGATCTTGTCGGCGGCTCGCCACATTTGCGCAAAGTCCTTGATGCAATCGGGTTCCGGGGCTAAGTCCATTGTCTCCCAGACCGCCATTAAGTCGTACATCTTTCGGCCGAGCAGATAGGTGCCGATTGGGCGTTCCATGTCGTTCACGAACGTATGGAGCTCCTCATCGGGCGCCGCCCAGTCGAAGCCCCCATTTTCGTCCGCGACATAGCCGTCCAGCGATGAGATGACGGAATAGATCAGCTTGGCCACCCGCCAATAATGGCACCTTGCGGCGTGACTTAGGAGACGACAATGAAGAAGAACGAGTTTCCACCAGGTGAGATTCAGCATTTTGCGGCCGCGCCGCGCGCGTTCTCGAATCCACCAAGAGCGCTCACCGCATCGGAGTCACCGGCGTGCCGGCCTGGCTCATTGACGACCGATTCCTTGTTATGGGGGCCCAGCCCCATGAGGCCCTCGAACGCTTCCTGAAAGAGCAGGGCTACTCTGGAGTATTGGGACCATGATACGCGCCCTGGCCATCAACACTTTGAAGTCTTTTGACCCACCCGTGGAGGCCATTCTCGGGACACGCATCACCGGACTAAGGCGGCGGGGCAAGCACATTGTTATTGGGTCGACGAAATTGCACAAAACAATGCTCTCGCCCTTCAAGGGCGGCAACGATTTGACTGAAGACGAGGCCGGGCGATTGTGGACGGCAACCGTCAAGACCCTTGGCTCCGCTTTCGAATTCTACGAGGCGTCGGTCTCGCTGCCTATTCCCGACAAGTTCCCAATGCCGCTTACCGTCCACCGGCGAATAGGCCTGCCGTGCCCCCGGTGCGGTGACGAGATCAAGGCTGTTTATTTCGAAGACGGGGACCTGTGCTACTGCCCGGCGTGCCAGACGGGCGGCAAACTTCTAAAAGACCGTCGAATGTCCCGCCTGTTGAAATAATTACTGTTTGCGCCTTGTAAAAAGGCCGAAGGGCGTCGGGAATCTGCCTTTCGCAGTATTGCGAATGATTCGCGCGGTCGGCGAATACCAGCCGGCGCGGTACTTCACGCGTTGCTTGACCCGGCTTGGCTTCGTCCACGCTTCGACCTGACTAATACCCAGCGAGGGGCTTCTGGATGAGCTCAACCTGTTAGTACATCCGATCGCTGTCGGCAAGGGCCTGGCTCGGCTCTTTCCGCCCGACCACGCGAGCATCCCCCTCGAGCTACTGAGCGCAAGAACGTTCAAGACTGGCGTACTGAACCTCAGCTACGCTCGGGCCAAAGGCTAAGTCCCTCACCGCAAGGGTCAGTAGGTCAATCTTTGGTTTCATGGCGCCGGAGCCGCACGTGCCCGGCGAAGAACCTTAACTATGGTGATGATCAATGCTGCAAGGAGTCCGGCAAGTACCACGTTGGAGACAATGCCCAGCAGGGGAGAGGAAACCCCCAGAAGATTCGACACTCCGGGGTTGGCCTCCGAAGTACTTGCGCCGGTCGCCCATGTCTTATAGAGGTCCGACGGAGTTTCAATGGTCAGGTGGACGCCGAGCAACAGTACGACGCCCAAACTCAAGAGACCGGCCCGCAGCCGCGGACGTGATCTTGCGAAGTAGTCCACCACCAGCATCAGATAAATGATCAGTGTGTACGTGAACGGCGTTACCTCCGGCTGAAAGGGCCAGCCGCTGTGATCGGCCCGCAGAACGTGATCGGCGTGGTGGAGCAGGGCCAGGACGGCAATCGCCACGATCCACGGCCGAATGGGATCTGGGCGGCTCACTTCTGATGGCCTACAGTGTCGGCTTCGTGACCATTAAAGAAGACGATCACCACGACGATGACGCCCACCGCGATTATCGCCAGCAGGACGTGTACGAACTTTATGAGGCTGTAGGCGCTCGGCATGCTTCTGATACTACGTCCGCTGCTCCACCGAGGAAAGGACTGGTGCGCCGATGATGAAGCGTCCCAGGTTTGGACCTACGGGTCGTCGTTTGCAACCTTGATGTTTCTGGAATAGCATCATGATGTGCGAACTACTTTGACGCTGGATGAGGATGTCGCTTCCCGGCTTAAGGAGGCCTCTCGAAAGAGTGGAAAGTCATTTAAGGATGTAGTGAACGATTCTCTGCGGGCGGGGTTGGACGCGGACAAAAGCAACCGGCCTGCAAAGCCTTTTCGCGTAAGGGCACGCAAATTGGGGCTGCGGCCCGGCATATCGCTCGACAACATTGGAGAAGTTCTTGAGCAGTTTGAAGGTCCCAGGTACCGTTGAAGGTCGTTGACGCGAACCTCCTTCTTTACGCTTACGATTCCGGCTCGTCATTCCACCCGGCGGCCCGGTCGTTTTGGGAGTCGTGCTTGTCGGATCCCGAACCGGTGGGGCTTTCCGGACAAACGTTGTCTGCGTTCGTACGCATTGGAACAAACCCAAGGGCCTTTGCGAATCCCATGACCCTGGAAGAGGCGTGCTCACACGTGGACGAATGGCTTGCACGTCCCATGGTGCGTTTCTTGAGTGAAACCGAACGCCACTGGCCTGTTTTCCGGAGGCTCCTATTAGAAGGTCAGGCTTCGGGAAACCTGGTGTCTGACGCCCATCTAGCCGCAGTCGCCATAGAAAACGGCGCAGAACTGCATTCAACCGACAACGACTTCTCCAGGTTCCCGGGCCTGCGTTGGCAGAACCCTCTCGCGCAATGATCGAGTCGGGTGCGGATTTCGCACCAAATGTGGCCACCCATTTCACGGGAAATGGACCACTCGTTTCGCCTGAAATGGGCCATATACTCAGCTTTTCGGCTTGGGTAATAGCGTATACGCTATTATAGACCCATGGACCCCGCACTCGAGTTGAAGACGGCTCGCAAGTTGGTTGGGCTCAGCCAGGCTGGGCTGGCTAAGAGGGCCGGCGTCCCCCAATCCACCGTGGCACGAATCGAAACCGGGGCGATTGATCCTCGGGCCAGCATGCTGGACCGGCTGTTAAGAGCTTGCTCGCGGCGCCTCCAAGCGGTGCCTGCTCTAGGAGTTGGCGTGGACCGAACCCAAATCCAAAGGATCCTCAAGCTGACTCCGGAGCAGCGTTTGGACCAGTCCATCGCGGCGGCAGCTAACCTGAAAGGGTTCTTGAAGGAACTGCGAAAGTAGACCTAAATGGCCGACTTCCAACCGGGAAAGCTATTCGAAGTACTCAGTCGCCACCGGGTGAAGTACGTGCTAATAGGGGGCGTTGCTGCGGCCTCTCAAGGGTCCCCAGACATCACACAGGACACAGATATTTGCTACGCACGTGACGAAGAAAACTTGAAGCGACTTGCCGAGGCGCTTGTCGAGATTGAAGCCGAATTGCGGGGCGCTCCTTCGGGACTGCCATTCAAATTGGATGCCAAGAGGCTAAGGATGGGCGGTAGCTTCACTTTCACTTCTACGGCAGGCGATGTGGACTGCATAGGAACCCCGGCCGGGACCTCAGGCTATGAAGACTTGGCCCGATCGGCCGACGTCGTCACGTACAGGAATTCCGAGATCCAGGTCGCGTCGATTCCGGACCTTATAAGAATGAAGAAGGCCGCGGGCAGATCAAAAGACTTGCGTCATCTAGAGACTCTGAGTGCCCTGGAGGAAGAGAGAGAAAAGCCCAAACCCAAGCCTGGCCGGGGCGGAGGCTGAACTTCTCGGCGGGTTGAACCTCCCCAGTCTGCCCGAAACCGGATGGCTTTGAGTAGCCGAGTCTAGGGGTCACCCTGTGGTGGCTGGCCGGGGACAGCCGGCTTACCAAAAAGGCCGCAGCGCAGTATCCGATCCGAAAACTCGATTTTCGTCTCTTTCGCCACCATTTGGGAGTCGGCCACTAAAGCGGCTTTGGGCCGACTCGAAGTTCAGCGCCAGCTCATGAACGGATGGCGGTTGACTGGCTCCCCATCGGTCGTCAAAATAGTTGCGTGAATACTATTTGGGCGAAAGAGTCGGCGCGGGCCGGGTCATGGCTTCGGCCGACCGATCCGGCGGGACGGCCCCCGCTGAGCGGGCGTTTGGGATCTGCCTGCCAGTTTCATGGGACTGTTTTGATGTAGCGGTATCGTGTTTTGACGTTTTCGAGCCGCTCGGTTGAGCGGCTTTTTTTTGTTTGACAAGAGGACAAGTTATGAGTGACATGTACTTAATTGATTTCAGTGGAGGCGACGAGGCCAAACAGTGGCGCGCAGAATTGGAAGCCAAACGCGAGCGAAACTATCGGCGCTACCTAGAGCATCTAATGAATGCAGCCAGCCTCGACCGGCTCACGGCAACCAGGGTGATGGATTGTCTTTTCCGCCACAACCACACCGATGGAAGTGACTGCCCTTGCGGGTGCCACCCCCGGCTAAATGACGGCGACCTGCATGACTCCGGATTCGATTGCTCTTGCACCTGGGATGAAAAGAAAAGGAAAGAGAGGAGCGCTAAGTGGCTGGCGAACCTTGATGCGTATTGGGACAGTCCGGAAGGGCGCGCCATAAGCGAGCAGAACAAAAACGAGGAAAGGGCCATCAAGGAATGGATCGCTGCCCAGCCCGGATTGGAGGCGGAGCGCACCACCTTCGCTTGTCCCGAGCAATGGAAGGGGACGGTTGACGGCCACTCCTTCTACTTTCGCGAGCGTCATGGAACTTGGCGCATCGAAGTGGATCTTGAGCCCACCGGCGACTTCGCCAATCGCGTCGTCGACGTTGACGATTCAGGTGAGTTCGCCACGGAGCCGGTCCCAATCACAGCAGGCGAGGTAATTGCCGAGGGGGTGGAAGGTGAACTGGGAAAGACGGCGATCGACCACATCGACTTCATCGTTCGGAAGATTCGCGATTACGTATGGGGCTTATCCTGCGATCACCTAGGAGCGCTGTTTTTCTGCCCCAAGTGCGGCGAGCGCATGTCGACTCTGCAGTAACGCTCTGCGGATTTTCAGCCCTCCCGGACTGTTCAGGCATCGATTTTCCCTTTCTCTGAGCTCTAACCCATTACGGGAGCTTATGGCCAGTCTAGATCTAGGGCCTTGGCGATGGTGCTGAGTTTTAGGACCAGGCGCCGTGGATTGGTGGACACCGGCTGGAAATCGTACTTCGCGTAGAAAAGGGCAGCGCCTTCGTCAACTGCGTCGACCACCACCAGCTTGCCACCTACCAAGCGGCCCGCTTCAAGGATCGTAGAAAGGGCCCGCAAAAGGAACTCGCCTCCAAGGCCTTTGCCTTGCAGTTGCAGATGGAGAGCAAACTTGGCCAGAAGGACCGCCGGTATTGTGATTGGCGCTCCTCTGCTGATTCTTGCCGGGAGGTCCTGCCGCTCAACGAAATGAGGGGCGATGGCGAAGTACCCGAGTACCTCCGGTTTGGTCCCTTCCACCAATACATAGGTTCGTGTGCCTTGCCGGACGGCATGATGGGCGTAGTTGATAAGCCATTCGTTAAGCTCCTTGTTTTTGCAGTCGAAGCTCTTGAGTGAGTGGCGCTCGGAGAGCGGTTCGAGGCGCAGGCCAGCCGTCAAGCTATGCGACGGCGCCGGGCAACCTTCTTAGCTGCTCGCTTGAGGGCCGGCGCTTGCTCGGGCCGGTCAAGCACCTCAATCAGACGATCAAAGTAATCTCCAGGCACCATTGTCGTCGTGTGCTCGCCGATGACATGATCGGCGCGTTCTATGGCCGCCTCAACAATGAACTTCGAAAGTGAAGAGCCCTCGAATTTTGCTGCTCTTTCGATTTGTTCTCTTTCCTGAATTGAAAGACGAGCCTCCAGGCGCTCAGACCTTGCTGCCACAATTCCTCCATTCCGTACATTACACCGTACCGGAAGATTATACGGCACTTGCGGCCGCCCGGTGGCGTGATTACCCTTCCGTCAAATGTCTAAGACCAGGCTAGAGGCGTTCAGCGACGCCGTTATAGCAATCATCATGACGATTATGGTGCTGGAACTTGAGATTCCACATAAGCCTAGTTGGGGCGCGCTTCGACCGTTGATCCCAAAATTTCTGACCTACGTTCTTAGCTTCGTGGTCTTGGCCATCTACTGGAACAACCACCACCATTTGATCCATACGTGCAAAAAGATGAACGGAAAAATGCTTTGGGCAAACATGCACCTGCTCTTTTGGCTCTCGCTCACTCCGTTCGTGACAGGATGGATGGGCGAAAATCATTTCGCTCCGGCCCCCGTAGCAGCATATGGAGTGGTGCTCCTTCTCGCCGCAATCGCCTACTACATCCTTCAAACTCAAATAATCTCAGCTCATGGTGAAGGCTCGCTTCTGCAGCAAGCTATTGGAAAAGACATCAAAGGAAAGATCTCGCCGCTTTGCTATGTTGCTGCGATCCCGCTGTCCTTTTGGAACCGGTGGGCGGCCGTGAGCCTCTACGTCTTCGTCGGGATTTTGTGGTTAATACCAGACCGCCGCATTGAATCACTTATCGAAAAAGAGAGCAACTAAGTAGCGAATCTGCACGCGCTAGGCTGGGCCGGTGGGGCTCTTCAGAAAACAAGCGGGCGGGACTGGAAATTGGGCCCCCGCATCGCGGGCCAAGCCTCGGCCGGGGCAAGAGTCGGTTTGGGATTACCCCCGCCCCCCGAGACTCGAGCCCAGCAAGCGATTAGTTAGGGTTTATTTCGCGGATACCGAGATAGCTTTCAGCAACCGGGCGCTGCGAGTTCTCGAAACGGCCGGCCCACCGACCTATTACGTGCCGGCCGAAGATGTGGCTACGGGCCTGTTGGTTCAGGCTGAAGGCCACACGGCTTGTGAGTGGAAAGGTCTGGCCGCTTACTCCGACATCGTCGTCGGCGAGCGCCGGGCAGCCAGGGCGGCATGGTCGTATCCACATCCCAACCACGACTACGCAATCCTGGCGGGCTATTTTTCCTTCTACCCGGGCCGAGTCGACAACTGCTATTTGGACGATGAACTCGTCACTGCCCAACCCGGCGACTTCTACGGGGGCTGGATAACCAAAGACATAGTGGGCCCGTTCAAGGGCGACCCAAGCGTTCCGAAAAACGCCTGAACCCCAATAGCTTCGTAGCTCGTGTAGTGCTAGGGTCGGAGAATGTCGAAGCTTCGCTTTCGAATCTCGCTGTCGCTGGATGGCTTTGTTGCCGGGCCCAATCAGAGCGTCGACAATCCGCTCGGAGTCGGCGGCACGCGATTACACGAATGGGTCGTCTCTCTTGCGGCCTTCAGGCGAATGCACGGGCTTGAGGGCGGCGAGGTCAACCTCAGCAACGAGATTCTCGAGGAAGCCCTTGTAAACGTCGGCGCTTCCGTGATAGGCCGAAACATGTTCGGCGGGCACCCAGGCCCTTGGGACCCCGAGAATCCATGGAACGGCTGGTGGGGGGACAACCCACCATTTCATCATCCGGTCTTCGTCCTAACGCATCACGCTCGCGAGCCGCTCAAGATGGAAGGCGGGACGACTTTCCACTTTGCCACCGAGGGCATCGAGGGGGCACTTGAACAAGCCCGGGAAGCAGCCGGTGGCAAGGATGTGGGCCTGGGCGGCGGAGCTAGCACCGCCCGCCAGTATTTTGTCGCCGGACTTTTGGACGAGATGGAAATCAGCCTGGTGCCCACCCTGCTCGGCAGCGGCGAACGGCTGTTTCAGGATTCCGGCGACAACCTTTTCGGCATGGAACTTGTCCGCACGGTAGCCATGCCCAACGTAACGCATCTCCGCTTCGAGCGGCAGTAAAACCGCGCGCCTGCGCCGCTATTCGCCCATCACCTTTATGATCAGACGCTTTGAGCGGCCCCCATCGAACTCGGCATAAAACACCTGCTGCCAGGGGCCGAGGTCGAGCCTTCCGTTTGTTATCGGCACGATCACCTGATGGTGCACCAGCAGATTCTTGAAGTGACCGTCCCCGTTGTCTTCTCCGCCGAGGTGGTGCCGGTAGTCCCCCGGGTCCGGAAGCAGTTTTTCTGCCACCTCGTTGGCCGGCTTTTTCCAGGTCGGCGGCGCGAGCTTGTCGAGCCACTCCATCGCATCTTCGTGAAGGCCGGGCTCGTCATCGTTCACCCAAACGCCGGCCGTGATGTGCATTGCGGAGACCAACGCCATGCCCTCGACTACCCCAGAATCCCTAACGGCGGCCGCAATATCTTCAGTAATTCGCACGAATTCACGGCGATTAGCCGTCTTGAAGGTCTTATAAACAGTGTGAGATTTCACTCCGCAATCTTACAGAACACGAGCCTTAGGTCCATCGGGGCTCAGGCCTCCCTGAGATGGTAAGGGCGACCCGAGCGTGTCCAAAAACGCCTGAACCGAGACCCATCAAAGATGTCGGCGCCAATCACTATCATCCAGAGCCATGGATCACAAGAAGGATTTGGAACTCCTCCACCCAGGTCTTCCCTTCGAAAGGCGTCGCTGGATTTCTGGAGGCACTATCGGAACTATCCCGCCTTTCGTTTCTTAGACTTGGATTGCCACTCATCTATCAGCCTGGATGCCCAATCCAGGTTCTCAGCCGGGACGGGGCCATTGCGTTTTGTAAACAGGCCGAAGGGCGTCGGGAATCTGCCCTTCGCAGTATTGCGAATGATTCGGGCGGTCGGGGAGCACCACCCGGCGCGGTACTTCAACCTTTGCTTGACGCGGCTTGGCTTTGTCCACGCTTCGACCTGACTAATACCCAGCGAGTGCTTCACCTTGCGTTTTGCTTTCGTTATGCCGAGCAAGGTGTTTAGCGATGGCCGCCGGTACCGCAGAAACTTCATATCCCGTAGCTTATCGGGCTGCCGCTAAACTGATCTTTCATGTCAGTGAAGGAAGGATTACGTGATGGGATCGCCCGAAGAGAACAAGGCTGTTGTGCGTAGATTTTACGAACCGCCAACATGGCTCAATTGGGGCTAATCAAGCTTCCCTTCTAGCCGCAGGATTCCTCATCACAAGGGGAGCGAAAGAGAGGGCGGTTAGTCCGCCACAACACCCGGCAAGTGTTTGTCCAGTGCGACGGCGCCGAAGGAGACGGCGAAGAACAGCACCGCCACCACCATAATTGCCACGAAAACTGAGGGATAGCCGAGCTTCGCGGCGTTTAGGAACGGATACGGATAGTAATCGTTACCAAAGCGATCCTTGACAATGGCGCCGCGCAGCAGGGCATACAGCAGCCACGTCATTGGAAAGATTAGGGCCAGGGAGACGAGAGACCTACCCATCTGGCCTCGGGGGCCGAAAAGGATCCAGCCCAGCACAACCAGAACCGGCGAAAGCGTGTGGAGGATAAGGTCGGCCAGCGCCTCGAAGCCGGTGAGTTCGTGCAGATTCGCTAAAGCAATATGGAACACGATGCCCGTGATGGCGATGGCGACGATCCCGGTGAGGCGAAGGGCCCGGAAGGAGGTGGACCCTCGATGCAAATTCAGGGCCAACAATCCGGTGGTGATCGCCACGATCACATTCGATTGAATCGTGAAAAAACTGAAGACGTTAACCAGCCGCGCAGGAAGACTCACGAACAACCCTTCATTGTTGCGAGCGGCCAAAATCACCTGGAGCAGCAGGCCCCCGGTCACGAGCACAGAGGTTGCAGCAAAAAAGATCCGCGCCCAGCGCTCGTTCCTCAGGGGGGTTTGCCGGCTCTTCCGACGGCGGTCGTAAAACTCAGCCAGGAGGTCCGCCTACAGCGTCAACCGGCCGAAAAGAACTACGGTTCGGATCTTCTCTACAGAATAGCTCTGCATGCGAGCATCCTATGCTTTTGGAAATCCGCGGTCCAGAGGCTACTTGTCGGAAAAGTTTGGGTCTTAGCGTTACCTGAACAAAGTTAGCTTCGCAGGTATCCGCAGCTTCGAGCTTTTGCGACGACCTCAACTGCAGAGCCCGTCTCGGTTTTGACAAGCAAGCTGGAGATGTAGTTCCTGATCGTACCCTGACCCAAACTAAGATGCTTAGCCATTTGTTTGGCGGAATAGCCGGAATTTAGCTGGATAAGGACCTCCAGCTCCCGGGGCGAGAGACGCTCGAACAACTGGGCCTGCGCCGCCAGAGAGTCTCCCTTTTCGTCTAGTTTTTTCTTTAGCCTGAGCGGTTGCTCCAAACTCTCGCCGGCCAAAACTCGATCGATGACTTCAGCCACCTGTGCAACAGTCATGCTCTTCGGCAAAAAGCCGATCGCGCCTGCACCCACCGACTCCTCGACCCGAGAAGCGGAGGACAATGCGGAAACGATCAGAACTTTGCATTCCGGCACGTGGAAGTGAATGGATCTGGTAATCGAGGAGCCGTCTATCTGAGGCAACCAGTAGTCGACAAGCGCAACGTCCGGGCGGAGCCTTATCACCGCGTCCACCGTGGCCGGCCCGTCCGAAGGCCTTTCTTCCAAAACATCGAACTGCGGATATTGGCTAAGGCCGGCAGCCAGGGCATCGGAGAACAACACCAGGGCGTCCGCGATGAGCACCGTCAGGGGCGAACGCCCCTTCTCCTTCGGTGCGGCTTTCGAACCTTCGATGCTGTTCCTTGCCCCCCTGCTCACCAGGGCGAACGACTATCGCCGAAGCTCCGGCCACCTGCGAGAATCCGGCGGCTACACATTGTCAGTAAGCCCCTTTTGGCGCTGGGATCGGGGCTGGCTCTAAGCAGCCTCCGCAGATCTGCCTGGACCGCGTCGCCCTCCGCTCGGCTGCAAAGCCGCCCAGCGCAAGGGCAGCGCCGGCCAACAGAAGATGAAGGATAGGTGGAGAGCCTTTTGAGTAGCCGACCATCTTATAGGCAGGGGCCTCCGCGGGGACCTCTCGGTTTGAATCAATCGCTGCACCCGGGACAGCGCCGGCGGGTTGGGAAGCCGCAGGCACTTGACCCGGGGAGGGCGCCTGAACCTGAGCGAATACGGGCGCCTGAACGGGGGCGGAGCCCGGGACGCCAACCGGCGCGTTCAACGTGGCCGGCGCCGTCAAGGGAGGCGGCCCCTGCAAGCCGCCGGATGACAGCGGGGACGTGGTTGACGGGAGGTTGGGCGGCGTAGACGTGCCGGGCGCCGCTACGCCGCGGGAAGTGGGCAGGGCCGGGGGCGGTCCGGGGGCGGCCTGCTGTACATACGCGAACAGGTCGGCATCGGTTTGTTCAGACCTTCCCTTTGCCGTGGTCACGCTCACGTGCGCTCTCATTGCATCAGGCGCCTTGGGACTGTAGACGGTGATCTGTGTTGGCGATTCTTGGGCAAAGCACGGCGCGGTTCCCGAGCCGGCTGCACCGCCGCAAGTCCTATCAACAACGCCGGCGCCGGAAAAGTTTATCTGGGTAGCCCCTTCCAGGCCGAGGCCGCTGACGGTCACTTTTGTGCCCCCCGCCACGGGCCCAGATCGCGGGTCAATACCCAAGACTCGAAGGTCGCTTGAGACAGGCGGGGCGCTTGGAGTGGCTGCTGCTTCGTTTGACTGGGGCCCCTCCGCGGCGCCGTTTACCGCTGAGACCTTGTAGTAGTAGGTGACACCGTTTTGCACCGCTAAGTCAGTGTAGGCGGTGGTGGCCACGCCGGTGGCCAAAGGAGTGGGGCCCTGACCGCCCGAGGCGGTGGCCCGGTAGAGGTTGTAGCCGGTGACCGC
>JBPCIX010000003.1:0-19533 GCA_051005875.1 Actinomycetota bacterium
GCGATCCTGGGTGTGCCCCGAGAGCGCGATGCAATCTCGGCAGCGGCGTCGGGTGGAATGGGGACACCAAGGATCGCAGCCGAGCGCTCGACTATCGAACCCAACTCATCTTCAACATAAAAATCCAAGCGGCCGGTGAAGCCAAACCTGTCACGAAGCGGCGATGTAAGAAGACCCGTGCGGGTGGTCGCGCCGACAAGCGTGAATGGTGGGAGGTCGAGGCGGATGGATCTGGCAGCCGGGCCCTTGCCGATAATGATGTCTAGGCCCCGGTCTTCCATAGCGGGGTACAAAACCTCTTCAACCGGCCGGGGAAGCCTGTGTATTTCATCGATGAACAGCACATCCCTGGGTTGTAGGTTGGTCAGGATTGCAGCAAGATCGCCGGCACGCTCAAGGGCCGGACCCGACGTGACCCGGCACCCAACCCCCAGCTCAGAGGCAACTATGCAGGCAAGGGTCGTTTTCCCCAAGCCGGGGCTGCCTGCAAACAACAGATGGTCGGCAGCCTCGCCCCGGGCCTTTGCGGCCTCGATGATTATCGATAGGTGCTCCTTGGTAAGCGATTGCCCTACGAATTCTCCCAAGGTCTTCGGGCGCAACGAGATTTCAAGTTCTTGATCTTCAATCTCCTCGTTTGGCGTGAGAATGCTCATTGAGCCGGCTTCAGACAAGGTCATGGCTCATGTTCGCGAGAGTTCCCTCAGAGCAGCTTTCACTAGTCCCCCAACCTCGACGCCGTCGCCTGCCTGATCCAATACTCGGTCGAGAACTTCGCGCAGTTCCATGGCGGAGTACCCAAGGCCCATAAGAGCTTCTCGTACCTCGGCCATCTTGGACTGATCCTCAGCAGAGACTGTGCCAACACCGAGCCTTTCCTTCAACTCGAGCACTATTCTTTCGGCGCCGCGCTTGCCCAGCCCGGAGACCGAAGTGAGGGCGACGATATCGCCCGAGGCCACTGCCCGTCGAAAAACCTCGGGTGGGAGGGTGCCCAAGATGCCGATGGCGAGCTTTGGACCAACTCCCGTGACGCTGAGCAGGGTCAAGAAGAGATCCCTGTCTTCGGGCCCGGCGAAACCGAACAAAGTCATCGAATCCTCGCGGACCACCATGTGGGTCAACATTCGAACTTTTTGGCCAAGGCGTAATTCGGCCAGCAAGCTGGCTGGAACGTTCACCAGGTAACCGACACCGCCGACTTCAAGCTCGACCGCTCCGCTCGAAAAAGCGGCCACCTTGCCCGTCAGCGATGCAATCATTGGACGGCCTGCAATTCCAGGATGGACCGCGAATGAATATGAGTGATTGCAACGGCCAGGGCGTCGGCGGCGTCGGCCGTATCAGGAGCCGGGCCGGACGGGAGCAAACGAGCCACCATGAACTGCACTTGATCTTTCGTGGCTGCGCCGGTGCCCGAGACTGAAAGCTTCACCTGGGCGGGGCTGTACTCAAAAACCTTCAGCCCGGCCAGTGCTCCGGCCAGCAGCGCCACGCCGCCGGCTTGGATCGCCGGAACTCCCGTTTTTAGGTTGAGTTTCAAAAAAACCTTTTCGACCGCCACAGCGTCGGGGCGAAATTCATGGATGAGAGCTTGAATCCCCTCAAAAACTGAGCGAAGGCGCTCGGGAGAAGGACCAGGACTGGTGCAAAGAGTGCCCGTTCTAAGGCATTCCAGGCGACCGGAGGCCTCTTGCACTACGCCAAAGCCCAGTCTTGTAAGCCCTGGGTCTATTCCCAGCACCCGGTAAGGCGGCGATCCCAAACGGTTGCCCTTTCGCTAATCGAACAAGTGTTTGCACATAATATCCTCACGGGCTGACAACGAGCAGGATTTAAGCAGAGGTTTCGGATCAGCGGGGGTTAGGGCGCTAAGCGTGGGCCGCATTGACGGGCTTGGGTATCGCTAGGTTGTTGCAGCGGTCGCAAACTTCTTGCGGAATCAAGCCCAGCCGCATCAGTAGGGCGAAAATCTTGCACCCCAAGCAAAGCCCAACGAACGATTCCAAAGAAGCTGCCACAACCAGTAATCCGAGGAGGATCTTTGCAGCTCCCCACTGATCGAACCCATATGTCAGAACTACCGCGGCAACTGTGAAGACTGTGCCCATCCCCTGAGCGAAGCGCTTGGGGGGACCTGGGACCAGTTTCGGCTTGAACGGTAAACGGGGAGTTACTACGCGAGTGACCAGCTGGCCCAACGGACTGAGTGTGGGGCCGGTGAGAACCCGGGCGACAAATCCATAAGCCATGACCGCAGTCAGCCATCGCAAGTTGAAAACGATGGCCGAGACTCCCATTAGGACAACTCCAAAGGCGACTAGGCGGGCTGAAACCTCGTTAACCGGATTGGGAAAGGAGAAGAGCTTACGGGCCATCAGGCGCCTTCCGAAACCTCGGCCATTACTTCTTCGGGAATGTCGAAGTTCGCATATACCTCTTGCACGTCGTCGGAATCCTCGAGGTCGTCCATCAGATGAAGAACTTTCTTGGCCGTTTCGAAGTCCAGAGCGATCGTGGCATTGGGCACCATTGTCACCTGAGCGGAATCAACCTTGACGCTGGCTTTATCCAGAGCATCCCTTAGCTTGGGTAAGTCGGCCGGAGCGCAGGTTATTTCCCACAACTCGCCATCGACATCCATATCTTCCGCGCCGGCATCGGTGACGATGCCCAGCAGGTCTTCTTCCGAGACCCCGCCGGGCGAGGCCAGAGCAACACCCTTCTTTGCGAACATCCAGGCCACCGATCCCGGGTCCCCAAGAGTGCCTGAATTGCGGGTAAAAATCTTTCTCACTTCCGCGGCCGCCCGGTTCCGATTGTCGGTCAAAACTTCGACCAGGACCGCAACTCCACCGGGCGCGTATCCCTCATAGACAAGAGTCTCGTATTGCACCCCTTCGAGTTCGCCGGTCCCCCGCTTTATCGCCCGGTCGATTGTGTCGTTGGGCATACTCGCGTCACGAGCCCGCGAGATCGCGTCGGACAAGGTGGGGTTAGCGTCGGTATTGCCTCCGCCTTCTCGGGCCGCGACTTCGACCATACGAATCAGCTTGGCGAAAAGCTTGCCGCGCCGCGCATCGACAACCGCCTTTTTATGCTTGGTGGTCGCCCACTTGGAATGACCGGACACTAGTGGCCCATCGCGGAAGTCATGTGGATATCAGGGCGCCCCGGGGCCACAAGCGCAAGGCGTGAGGAGAGCGCATACAGGCAGTATGTAACCGACGAGCAACGCCGCGATTGTGGATTCCGGGGCGTTCTGATGCCGCAGGAATTTTCGCGATGGGCCACTAGCTACCACCCCCAGCCCGGGCAAGTGCCTCTCCGACGCAAACTTCCTCGACGAAGTATCGGTGCAGGCCCACCTCGCCGACAAGTTCCGGATGAAACGTCGCTGCAAGCACCCTGTCCGACTGAACCAGGACGGGGTGACCGGCCAAGTTGGCGAGAACCTCGGCGCCGTCTCCGACCGACGAGATAACCGGGGCACGGATGAAAACCCCGCGCACTGTGTACCCAAGATGCGGGACATCTATGTCGGCTTCGAAAGATTCTGCCTGCCGGCCGTAGGCGTTGCGTTGTATCTCGATCGGAAGGACTCCCAAGGGGGCTTCGCCGTCGGACACGCGGCCCGCCAGGACTATCGCTCCGGCGCACGTTCCAAATGCCGGCATGCCGGCATTTATCCGTTTAGTAAGGGGCTCGCGAAGATCCACTCTGTCGATCAGCTTCAGCATAGTGGTGGATTCGCCGCCCGGGATTATCAGGGCATCACAAGATTCCAGGTCAAATGCAGTTCGAACAGCTCTCTTGCGGTATCCGCAGGAACCCAATACGTCAAGGTGGTCGGCAAAATCACCCTGCAGAGCTAAGACGCCTACACGAATGTCGGAATGCCGGCCGGCGCTTACCATCCGCGATCCGCCAGTCGCTGATCTGCGGGCAGTTTGGCAAGCTCGATGCCTCGCATAGCCTCGCCGAGGCCGCGCGACACCTTCGCCAGTACATCTGGGTCATTGAAATAGGTAGTTGCCTCGACGATCGCTCTTGCCCTGGTCTCGGGGCCTTCAGCCCTAAAGATGCCGGATCCCACAAAGACCCCCTCAGCCCCCAACTGCATTACGAGCGCGGCGTCGGCGGGGGTCGCGATCCCGCCGGCACAAAACAGGACGACCGGGAGCTTGCCTTTTTCGCTGACCTCTTTGACCAACTCGTAAGGGGCGCCTAAATTCTTAGCTTGGGTCATTAATTCTTCCGGCGGCAAGGAGTGCAGTCGGCGGATCTCGTCGCCGATCGAGCGCAGGTGGCGTACGGCTTCAACTATGTTGCCGGTCCCCGCTTCGCCTTTAGAGCGGATCATGGCGGCGCCCTCGCCGATGCGTCTAAGAGCCTCACCCAAGTTCGTAGCTCCACATACGAAAGGAACCGTGAATTCCCACTTGTTTATGTGAAAACTCTCATCTGCCGGTGTAAGTACCTCGGACTCATCAATAAAGTCGGCGCCGAGAGACTGCAGAATCTGCGCTTCCGCAAAGTGCCCTATACGCGACTTGGCCATGACCGGAATTGTCACAGATTCCATAATCTCGGAGATCCGGTTGGGATCGGCCATGCGGGCAACGCCACCTTCTGCCCGGATGTCCGATGGAACACGCTCAAGAGCCATAACGGCAACGGCCCCGGCCTCCTCGGCGATCTTGGCCTCCGCCGCGGTCGTAACGTCCATGATGACGCCGGCCTTCAACATCTCAGCCAGCCCCCGCTTAACGCGGGCCGTACCATGATCGACCAATTAAGCCCTCACTAAATAAAAATGCGATGCAATTGATTTTACCGCCCCTGCAATGAGACCGAGTGCCAGTGCCAACCGCACCGCACTGGCAACTATTTGACGGTTATGGCCTGCGAGGTGGGAATCAGGTGGATCCAGGTGTTGCCCGGTTTCAGTTTTATCGGTGCCCCTGCGGCATCGGTGATTGTGGTCTTGTCCGCAAGACCTACCCTGTTCCATTTGCCGGTCTTTGATTGGCCACCGCTCAAGACAACCGCCTCGCCGTTGCCTATGACCGAGATATCCGGCGACACGTTGCCCGCAGCATCCTTGATGGTGCCGGGCTTGACCTGCACCTTGAAAATCACCACGTTGACCACCTTAAGCTGCCCGCTCGCTGCCGAGTTATGAGCTTGGGCGCCATGAAAGCGAAGGTAAGCGCCCGAAGCCGCGTCGTACGTGTAACGGCTGGGCTGGCCGCCGGCAAACGTGAATGAAACTTCGTTGCCCGGCGATGCCGCGCCGGCTGCCGGCGGGGCGCCTGACGCACTGGGGCTTGAGCTTGCACCGGAGGTGGCGCTGACAGATGGGGCGCCGGCCGCAGACGGCGAAGCGGGACCCGATGTTTCGAACTCCAGCCCGGTTTCGGGTGCACCCTTTACGTCTTGGGCCTCCTTTAAACCGCGCAGTGCTTCCGTAGAACTAAATAGGTTTTGCGGCGCCGACCGGCCCTTCTCGCGACGATAGGCAGCGGCGCCCTTTCCGTGCCTCAGATCCGTAATCCCGCTCGTTGAAGCAACCTTGTCCTGTACCGGCCCGGCAGCCCCGGCATAAGCGAACAAGACCGAGGAATTGTTGGTTCTACCACCGTACTCCAAATTAATATCGACATCGACAAAGCGGGCGCTGCGAACAGGCCCGAGCGATTCCGCATCCGAACAATGGTAAATAGCGTTGAAGCGAGTGATCCCGCCTTCAGCAAGCTCTTCGTAAACGATATCGGCCTTTTCCAGCCCCGCCTGTGGCCGGCCCTTGACCGAGTTATCAATCTTGACCGACAGAGCCGGGCGATCTGAATCCAGGTCGCTCGGCGCGGCGGCGCCCGTTAACGGGCAGAGCGCCGGCTTAGCCGGGGAGGGTGATGCTGCGGACTTTTTCGGTTTCGCGGACTTTTTCTCTTTGCCCCCGCATGCGGGGAGCAGTACCAACAGGAACGCCATCAAAAAAGCAGAGAATTTACGCATCCCAGGAGCTTAGTGCAAGCCTCGGAAAATATCTTGCATTATTCTAGATTGACTCCAGGGCCTTGATTCGGTCCTCGATTGGCGGGTGGGTGTCAAAGAGCCTGTTGAGCCACGAACGGGCACCGCCGCCCTCGCGCTTTAGCGGTGACTCGATCCACAAGTGAGCGGTGGCCCGGCTGCCCGTGCGTACCACCGTGCTGTCATCACGCAGCTTCCTAAGGGCGCTGATGAGCCCCGGAGGGTAGCGGGTAAGTTCGATACCGCTTGAATCCGCAAGCATCTCGCGGCGGCGGGAAACTGCAAACTTCATCAGCTGCGCAAAAACAGGAGCAAGCAGCACCAAGAGCAGGCCGATCACCCCGATAACGGCGGCGGGAACCTCGGTGCCCCGGCGCCTCGCGCCCAGGTGCCAAAAGCCCCTGAGCATCCAATCGGCCAACAGGATCACAACCCCGGCTAGAACCACCGCAATGGTCGAGACAAGGATGTCGCGGTTTCGAATGTGGGACATCTCGTGCGCTATCACGCCTTCGAGCTCGACGCGATTCATGCGCTCAAGCAACCCGGTGGTAACCGCAACCGCCGCATGTTCGGGATCACGGCCGGTAGCAAAAGCATTGGGCGCCGGGTCGTCGACAACGTAAACCCTAGGAACCGGCATACCCCCGGCGATGGCCAGACCATCGACGATATTAATTAGGCGGGCATGCTCAGCGGGGTCGGCAGCTCTGGCATGACTCATAGTCAAAACGATCTTGTCGGAAAAATAATAGCTGGACCAACTCATCGCGATTGCCACGACCGCTGCAATGGCGACGGGATAGTAACCGAACCCGGTGAGCTGTCCGACCACCCATCCAAGGGCCAGAACCAAGATCGAGAACCCGAGGATCAAATACACCGACCTGCGCCGGTTGGCGGCTATCTGTTCATACATAGGAAAGCATTGCGCCGTTTGCGGCTAAAAGTCGACTTTTACCGGGCCCCTGGAATCTTCCTCAGCTTCAAAGAATTCCTTCTTGGTAAAGCCGAGAGCCCCAGCGATCAACACACTCGGGAAAACCTGAATCGCGTTGTTGAAACGCAAAACCGAGTCGTTGTAGAACTGCCGGGAAAAGGCGATTTTGCCTTCAGTTGAAGTCAGCTCCTCTTGGAGAGCAAGGAAGTTCTGGTTGGCTTTCAGATCCGGGTAGGCCTCGGCAACCGCAAAAACTTGGCGAAGAGCTTGGGTAAGAAAGTTTTCAGCTTCGGCCTGCTCGGGAACGCTCTTTGCTTCGATACCCATAGAACGAGCCCTTGTCACGGACTCGAAGGTTTCCTTCTCGTGCGAAGCGTAGCCCTTGACCGTCTCGACGAGGTTGGGAATTAGGTCATAGCGGCGCCTGAGCTGCACATCGACCTGACTCCATGCTGCTTCGACCCGGTTTCGGAGCCGCAGCATTCTGTTGTAGCTAAGCGCCACCCAAAGCAGAACCAACGCGACAATTCCTCCGCCGATCATCAATACTGAAGGCGTCATTTAGTCGCTCCTAGTTTTGCCTAGCAATGTAGACCTATGATAGCGCCCCTTCGTAAATTTCCACGAGTTTGTTCGCGACCACCGGCCAGTCCAACTCCGCAGCCCGTCGCTGGCCGGCTTCGATCAGCGTTTTCGACCTCGTGGGGTCATCCAGTACAGAGCACAAGGCGTCTGCCGTGGCCCCGGCGTCTCCTGTCGGCACATGCAGAGCCGACCCCCCGGAGGCTTCCTTGTAACCCGCCAGATCGGAGCAAACAACCGGGATGCCAGCCGCCAATGCCTCAGCAATGACAATGCCAAAACTCTCGCCGCCCAGGGATGGCGCGCAGAACACCGATGCCGCCTTCATGATGGCATGCAGCCTGGCGCCGCTGACCGGCCCCAAAACATGGGCCCAGCCCGGCACATCGTTTGCTTTCGGCCCGACGACCACGAGGTTGGCGCCGGTTCGTACTCGTACCATTTGCATGGCTTCAACCAGTACACCCAGGCCTTTGCGAGGTTCAGGGCGGCCCACGAACAGGACGAAGGGCTGAAGTTCAACCATCTTTTCGTCCGGCTCTGCCTGCTCCCATTCGCCGACATCAATTCCATTTGGAATGATTTTGTAGTCCCCGGGGAAGTATCTGGAAACAAGCGAGGCGGCCGCCCCGGAAACTGCAATTCTTGTTGCGAGCTTGCCCAACCGAGGCTTAAGAATGGGCCGGGCGGCCTGATAGCCGATGCTTCGACGCGCCGATGCGTGAAAGGTGGCAACGGCAGGAATAGTGGCTGAGGTTAGGGCGACCATTGAAACGCTCGGAATTGCCGGCTCGTGGAGATGGAGCACATCGATGTCGCCCTCGTGGAGTCGGGCGCGCACACGTCGTGCCGCTGATCTTGAAAAGCAAAGCCGGGCAACCGACCCGTTAAACGGAATTTCGAACGGTCTTCCTGCAACAAAAATTTCGCCCTCGGTCCCCGATGCAGGAGCAATAATTTCCGTTCCAATACCCAAGCGCGCCAGAGCTGCCGCGAGCCCTTGAATATGGCTGCGAACCCCACCGGGGTGAGACCAGTCATAGGGGCAAACCAGGCCGACCTTCACTGTTGAATTTCGCACTGTTGAATTTCGCCCGAGAACAGATGCTCTCTATTCGTCGGGACGTCCCCGGGCGGGCAGGCCGGGTTCATCCGACGGCCAGTTGGTCATGAATAGATGCCATTGCTCCGGCGCTCGCCGGATCAAGCCTTCCAGGGCAGTAGCGACGACCTGGGCGCATGAAGACATGTCATCTTGTTCTATGCCGGTGCGCTCATACGCAACCGGCTCAAAGACGACCTTGAGCCGGCCTTCGGACTTGTACATGGCGCCGGCCAGCACCGGAATATTTCTGCGCGCCATCAATAGCGCGGGGGTCGCGGGCAAAGTAGTTCTTTCGCCAAAAAACTCTGCCCAAATTCCCCGGCGGCCGAGGTCCCGGTCTGAAACCAATGACAACCCTTCTCCGTTGGCCAAAATCTTGCCGAGGCGCCTGGCAAGTTGTCCCCGCTCGGCTGGGATGACTTTCATGCCCCATTTACTGCGAAGCGCGGTGAACCATTCGTAAAGAGCTCTTGGCCGAAGCACCTCAGTCACGGTTGAAAAGGGCCATCCCTGAGCACCCATCCATGCCGAACCCAGGTCGTAGAAACCAAAGTGGGGAGTGATAACCAGCACGCCTCTTTTCTCATCGAGGGCCTCGTGCATTGCCTTCATGCTGGCCTCATCGACATCGACCATTCGGTTCAGATCCTCTACCGTGTACCGCCCGAGGCGGAATGTCTCGAGCCAGTATTCGCCGTATGAGATGAAAGCCCGGCGAACCATATCGTCGATCTGAGGTCTGGGACCCACGACTCTGGTCAGGTTTCGCAGTACCACTTCACGCCGCCCCCTGGACAACCGGTACCAAGCGATTGATCCTGCACTAGCGACCGCATCGCCGACGGAGCGAGGCAGCTTTTCGGCAAGCCAGGCCGCCAAGCGAAACCCAAGGTAGGCGACGCCGGGCCCAATGCCTTCCTCAAAGGGGCTGCTCCCAGTCACCTTACTTTCGGCCGGGGTCATCTAGTAAGTCACCACACTAAGCCTGCTTCCAAACGTGAACAAACCGCTGCACGGCAGTGACCGCCGACAGTGCAACAAGGATTACAAGGGCCGGGATCAGCTGATCGAACACCAATCCCAAAGCGGGAAGGACAATTCGCTCGGCCCTTTCGGCAACGCCCACGTTGCAGTCCATGCCTAATCCCTCGGCCCTGGCTTTGATATACGAAACCAGAAAACCAAGCACAAGCGCGCCAAAAGCTAAGGCCGCGCCGCCCGTTTGCGCCCCGTTCGCAAACTCGGGGAATTGGTACAAAACCGAGTCCGGCGGCAAACTCGGAGGCATCTTCAGAAACTGCCAGATAATCGCACCAAACAGCATCGCGTCGGACAAACGGTCCAGGGTTGAATCCAGAAAAGCGCCCCGCTTCGACGCCTTTCCCCCTAGTTTTGCGACGGCCCCGTCGAAAAGATCGAATGCTCCCGCCACCAGCAAAGCCCAGCCTCCCTCCACCAGTCTTCCGGTTGCGATCAAGCCGCAAGCGCCGACCAGCAGGAAGAACCCGGTAACGGTCAGAGCATTCGGTGAAACTCCCATCGATATCAAGGCTCGAGCGGGCCGGTTGATAATCCGCGTCACCACTCCCCGCAGGAATTTGTTAAGCATAGAATGCCCCCATGAGGGTCTATTCTGCCCAAAAGATCCGCAACGTGGTTGCTTTCGGTCATCAAGGAGCCGGTAAGACAACCCTGGCCGAGGCCCTTTTGCACATCTCGGGGGCCACCACCCGAATGGGTACGATCCATGACGGCAACACGGCCCTTGACTTCGAGCCCGAAGAGATCAAAAAGGGAATCTCCGTTTCGCTGGGCCTTGCACCGATCGAATGGAAAGACCAAAAAATCAATTTTCTGGACGCTCCCGGCTACGCCGACTTCATCGGTGAGGCAGAGGCCGCGATGAGGGTGGCCGACTTGGGCATTCTGGTTGTATCTGCTGCCGACGGCGTAGAGGTCCAACACGAAATTCTGTGGCATTTAGCCGACAAAATGAAACTCCCCCGGGTAGTTTTCGTCAACAAGCTCGACCGCGAAAGGGCCGACTTCCACGCCATCCTCGAAGAGCTGACCGAAAAGCTGGGTGCAAGGTTCGCCCCCCTGGATCTTCCGCTCGGCGAGGAGCACGACTTCCACGGCATTGCCGATGTGCTCACAGAACAGGCCCACCGTTACGACGAAAAAGGCCAGGTTGCTGAAGAGGAGAAGATGCCCGAGGAACTGCAGGCTGAGACCCGCAAACTCCATACCCAGATTCTTGAGTCGGTGGCCGAGACCGACGATGCTTTGATCGAAAAGTACCTGGGCGGCGAAGAGTTGACTCAAAAGGAGGTCATTACGGGATTGCATCGCGGCTTATTGGAAGGCTCAGTTTTTCCGGTTCTCGTTGGGTCGGCGACCAAACTGATTGGCATAGATAGGCTGGCCGACCTGATTCTGGAAATGGGGCCTGCGCCGGCAGAGAGCGGACCCGCCGCCGGAATTAAGCCGGGGACAAACGAGGCGATAGAGCGCACGCCCGTTCCTGAGGCGCCGCTGTCGGCATTCGTTTTCAAAACCATTTCTGACCCGTATGTCGGGCGCCTTTCGCTTTTCAAAGTTATCTCCGGCATGCTCCACCCCGACACCACCGTCGTGAATGCTTCCTCTTCATACGATGAACGGGTCGCGCAGCTGTTCACCCTGCGCGGCAAGCACCAGGAACATCTTGCGGAAGTCGTCGCCGGCGATATCGCCGCAGTAGCAAAGCTGGCTCACACTCACACGGGTGACACACTTGCCGACAAATCAGCGCCGATTATTTATCCGCCGCTTGACCCCCCTGAAAAAGTAATCGCCAAGGCTATCGCTCCCAAGACAAAGGGCGACGAAGACAAATTAATGACGGGGCTGAGCAGGATTCAAGAGGAGGATCCGGCGATTCAGGTCGAACGAAACTCTGAAACCCACCAGACGCTGTTGTGGGGTACCGGCGAGACCCATCTGGACATCACGCTCGAGCGCCTAAACCGCAAGTTCGGAGTCGAAGTTGCTGAAATTCCGCTAAGGACGCCCTATCGGGAAACGGTGACCGGAGCGGGCAAGGGCCTCGGCCGTCACGTAAAGCAGAGCGGGGGCCACGGCCAGTACGCGGTCTGCAACCTGGAAGTCGAGCCTCGCGAAAGGGGGGCCGGCTTTGAGTACGTGGACAAGATATTCGGCGGCGCCGTCCCCCACCAATTCATCCCTTCCATCCAAAAAGGAGTTGAAAAGGCCATGGGCGAGGGAGCGGTTGCCGGTTACCCGGTGGTGGATGTAAAAGTCACGCTGTTGGACGGCAAATTCCACCCTGTCGATTCCTCGGACATGGCGTTTCAAATCGCCGGGTCGATTGGTTTTCGTGATGCAATGCAAAATGCCGGCGTCTGCCTGCTCGAGCCCATCATGGACCTGGAAGTCATGGTGCCCGACGTTTATCTGGGCGACATAATGGGCGACCTAAATTCTAAGCGTGGCCGCATTCAAGGAACGGATGCGATAGGCACTCGTCAGCTGGTAAGGGCCAAAGCCCCGATGGCTGAACTTGCCCGCTACGCAATCGACTTGAGATCAAAAACCGGCGGGCAGGGAACCTTTCGATCGACCTTTTCGCACTACGAAGAAGTCCCGGCCCATATAGCCGAGAAGATAATCGCCGAGGCCAAGGCCGAGAAAGAGTCCCGAACCCACTAATCCCGCACCACGCTGCACGGGTTAGCTTGCGAACTCCGGCTTGACCCGCGCAAAGGTTTCAATCAACGTTTCGGGCAGTACTTTGGCACCCCCGACCACCGGCATGAAGTTGGTGTCCCCTCCCCAGCGCGGCACCACGTGAAAGTGAAAGTGCCCGGGAACTCCGGCGCCGGCGACCTCTCCCATATTCGCGCCCAGGTTGAACGCCTGAGGCTTCATGGCTGTTTTCAAAGCATGCACGCAACTGGTCACTAAAGCCATGATCTCGTTTTGGATCCGGGCTTCAAGGTCCTGGATGTCACCACGGTGCTCGTAGGGGGCGACGAGTAAATGGCCTGTGTTGTAGGGGAACTTGTTGAGAATTATGAAGGCCGATTCTCCTCGAGCAAGGACCAAATTGTTCTCGTCCTGGTCCTCACCGGCCGCGATAACGGCGCAGAAAAAACATTCTGAATCGCGCGGCCCGTCAAGATATTCCATTCGATCCCTGAAGAGCCTATCCATTCTTATGCTCTTGAATTTCCAAACGAACACGGCCTACGAAGTCCGTCAACGGCACGTCTTTTTCCTCGACTCCGCTTCGATGTCGAACCGACACGCTACCGGATACCGATTCATCATCGCCCAGTATCAGCATGTAAGGGACCTTCTGCTTCTGGGCATTGCGAATTCGCTTGCCAAGGGTCTCGTTTGAAGAGTCAATCTCGAGGCGCACATCCGCGCCCGCTAACGGCGTTGCCACCTTTTCCGCATACTCCTGGTGGCGTTCTGCTATCGGCAAAATCACAACCTGCACCGGGGCAAGCCATGTTGGAAATGCGCCGCCGTAAAGCTCGATCAAATAGGCAACCATCCGCTCAAGGGTCCCTATGACTCCCCTATGGATCATGACCGGGCGGTGCTCTGCGCCGTCTGCACCGATGTAGTGCAGATCAAAGCGCTCGGGCAGGTGGAAATCCAGCTGAATCGTCGATGCGGTCTCTTCCCGGCCCAACACATCACGGATTTGGATGTCCAGCTTGGGGCCGTAAAAGGCAGCCTCGCCGGGGGCTTCCCTATAGGGCACCCCCAAAGCGTCGAGAGCCTTGCGTAAAAGCGCCTCGCCCGACTCCCACATTTCGTCGTTGTCGGCGTACTTCGACTTGTTGCCCGGGTCCCGGAGCGAAAGGCGATAGCTGTAGTCCCCAATTCCAAGGGTCGCATAGGTTCGCTCGACCATCGAGACAACGTTTGAGAACTCTTCTTCGATCTGGTCCACCCGGCAAAAGATGTGCGCGTCGTTCAAGGTCATCGATCTGACCCTGGACAGTCCCCCAACCACTCCCGACCTCTCGTATCGGTACATCTTGCCAAGCTCGGCAATTCGCACCGGTAACTCCCGGTAGCTTCTGGAAGAGGATGAATAAATCAGAATGTGATGGGGACAGTTCATGGGGCGCAGAACTAGATGCTCGTGCTCCAGTTCGATTACAGGAAACATGTCTTCTTTAAAGTGGTCCCAGTGGCCCGAAGTTTCGTATAACTCCTTACGGCCAAGGTCCGGCGTGTAAACGTGCCGATAGCCGGCACGGCGTTCCTCTTCGAGCATGTACTCCTCAAGCAAACGTCGGATCGTGGCGCCCTTGGGAAGCCAGATGGGGAAGCCGGTGCCCACGAGGTCGTGCGTCATGAATAGCTGCAACTCCCGGCCGACCTTGCGGTGATCTCGTTTTTCAGCTTCCTCAAGACGCCGCAGATAGTCTTTTAAGGCATCTTTCGATTCCCATGCGGTGCCGTAAATCCGCTGCAACATCGGCCTTTTCTCATCGCCTCGCCAGTAAGCGCCGGAGGTTCGCATCAGCTTGAAGGCGCTAATCTTCCGAGTCGAAGGCAAGTGCGGGCCCCGGCAAAGGTCGACGAACTTGTCGCCGTTTCGGTAAAGGGAAACGGCCTGGGGCGAGACTCCTTCGCCGGTGGATTCCGGATCCATCTCGTTAATCCACTCCAGCTTGTAAGGCTGCTCGGCGAAAATCTCGGCGGCCCTTGGAAGCTCAACCTCTTCGCGCCCAAACGGTTGATTCTCTTTGATTATCTTGCGCATTTCGGCTTCGATCGTTTTTAGGTCTTCAGTCGTGAAGGGCCGCCCAATGTCGAAGTCGTAGTAAAAGCCGTCCTCGATCGGGGGCCCACCCGCATATTTCGCGTCCGACCACAATCGCAAAACGGCTTGCGCAAGGACGTGAGCCGTGGAATGGCGCAAGACTTGCCGCCCCGCGTCGTCACTTTGAACCAGCACCCTTGCCCCTTCGGGTGGGTCCACCCACAGATCGGTCAACGAGCCGTCAGGCAACTCGAAGCAAACCGCGCTTGGATCGGAGACGTCAACCATAGTCGCCCATTATGCCGCCACCCAGCCCCACTGGTGAATGCACATATTCTTGTCCTACCTGTGACGGACTTAGTGACGCTTGAAGGGCTCCTTGTCGAAAAACTCTCCAAAGAGGGCCCAATCACCTTCGCCGAATTCATGCAGGCAGCCCTGTACGACCAGGCATTTGGCTACTACCGCACCCACACGCCGGGAATAGATTCCGACTACAGGACCTCGCCGACTCTAAGCCCAGTATTCGGGCAAATGATGGCGGTGCAGCTCGAACAGCTTTGGAAGCGGTCGGGAACGGCGGCCAAATTCACAATTGCTGAAGCGGGCGGCGGGAACGGCGCCCTGGCCCGCACAACATTGGAATCTGTGAGGCGCCACCCAGACAAAGCAGAGTTTGCCGATGCATTGGAGTGGCGATTCATCGAGCCCCTTGAAAGCATTGCAAACATTCAAAGACAGGCCCTATCTGGATTGCCCGGGGTGGAGTGGTCACCAACCCTTGACGACATGGCGTCGTTTGACGGTGTGATTCTGGCAAACGAAGTACTGGACAACATGCCCTTTCATCTGGTCGAAATCACCGAGACCGGTGTCGTCGAAATCAGGATCGGCGCGCGGCAGGGCCGTCTGGTAGAAGAGCATGCTGCCATTCAGGACGCCAAGTTGTTAGAGCGGGCCGCCGAAGCACGGCCGCATCTCGAGCCCGGGGATCGATTCGAGGTTGGATTTGAGGCAGACGAATGGGTCCGGCGCGCAACCACTTTGCTAACAAGAGGCTGCCTGTTTCTCATCGACTACGGCGACCCCGAGCCGGATATTTGGACCAGGCATCCGGCAGGGACGGTGGCGACCTATCGCCGAGGACAGCTGGGCCTAAACCCGCTGGAAGGGCCCGGCGCCTTTGATATCACAGGCCACGTGAACTTCTCGTCGTTGAAAAGGGTGGTGGTAGAGGCAGGAATGTCGGTCGAGGCCTTAGTCACTCAAAGACAATGGCTGACCACGATGGGTGTAGGCGAGGCCATGAAGGAGCAACGCGACTTACAGTTCAAGGCAACCGAGCGCCGCGACAGCGGCGAGACCCTGCGCCTGATATCGGAGCGAAGTCGGACCCAGGCTCTGATTGCGACGGGGGGCCTGGGGTCCTTAAAGGTCTTTGCGGCTTCTAGGGCCTAGAGAAAGAGTCCGACCGCAATTAACAGAAGTCCGAGAGCTGTGAGATTGAATGAGCCTATTGGAACTGTGAGTAACACTAAAAGGAAACAAACTGCGGCGACGGCGAAACAGATTTTGCTTGGACTCAAGGCGACCTCCTCATTTTGCAATGAGCCTCACGTATTGGGGCTCTCTTAGTCGCAACATACCTCAAACCAACGTGGATCCTGCGGAAATAGTGCCCCGACCACTAACGTTTGCGTGGTTTGGGCTTTAGCTCACTTTGGGCAGGGCCTGGAGGAGCGGTTCTATCTCACCGGCAGTCGCTACGTTGTCCCAGCGGGCCATGATCTTGCCGTCGGCGCCGATCAAAAAGACCCACGGCTCCTGCAGGTCCTCGTCTCTCAGCAGCCATTCCGCAGCCGCTTTGTTGATGGTGTTGGCTTGCTTGTCACGCCAGATCTCGACATGCACAAACTCGGCGCGGTCCGAGTACTTTTTGGACAGGTCGGACGTCATGTCGGTGATCGGTCCACAGAATCGGCTGACGCAATAGGTGGGAGTTGCAAAGACCGCAAGGACCGGCGATTTCCCCTCTATTGCCGACTTAATAGTGGTGGAATGAAGCTCGGGATCGGGCACTTGCTTGTCGCCAGCGGCTCTGGAATCGATTGCTTCCCTGGGGGCGTCGGTTGAGGTCACAACCAAGTTTTCGGTTCTCGGAGCATCATCGCCGGGTGCTGGGACCTTGTGTTTTGGCAGGACTTGAAACACCGCCGTCCCCGTGTTCGGCCTCCCCTGTTTCTTGGGAATTCCGACCTGTACGCCCCAAAACCCCGGCTTATCAAAGGCAACTTGCGCAGCAAATACGCCCGCGCCATCCGGCGGATGAGGTACGGCTTCGGCTCCCTTGGGTTCCTCATGGCCTTCGCCCTCGGGGGGAACGGCTAAGAAGGTGCCTCTCACTTCGGGCCCCGGGGTACCCTCGCCCGAGGCATTATCGGTTCCGAGAAAGGCAAACCGCATAGCAGCGTCCCCTCCCATAACCAACTCTTGGTCAGGGGTCGAAAGGCCAACGATGAATCGCGCCGGCGGCCCTACGGCCAGGTCGTAGCTGGCGACTTGCACCACCAGCTGATCCTTCTTGGATCCGTCGGTCTTGTCGGGCTTGCTGTTGGTGCCACTTGAACAGGCCGTTGCCAGGACCACCATCAGCAAGCCAAAAGCAGTCAATCTTTTTACGCGAAAAGCACTTACGCGAAAACCATGGGTCCTAGTTCCAGCCTGGGGGGTGGTCAATATTGTCATCCGTCCTTGGCATCTTTCAATTGGGAGCGGTCGTACCATATCTGAACAAACGTTCCTATTATGGAAGATGACCCACGACCACTCTCATACTGGGCGCGGCGCCCAGGCCAGAGGCGGCGCCCGATACAAGTCCCGGCTGAAGTGGTCGCTCTTGCTGGTTCTTGGATTTTTCGTTGTTGAAGTTGTGGCGGGGGTCGCTACAAAGTCTCTGGCTTTGATCTCCGACGCCGGCCACATGCTCACGGACGTTCTAGGCCTCGGAATGGCTTTGGCGGCCATCCACCTGGCCAACGCCGGGTCGGTGAGGCGACAGCGAACCTTCGGGCTCTATCGATTGGAAATTCTAGCCGCCCTGGCCAACGGTGTTTTACTTTTCGGCGTCGCCATTTACGTTTTGGTCGAAGCGGCCCGAAGACTTTCCGACCCTCCGGACATCTCCAGCTTGCCGATGCTTATCGTCGCCGGATTGGGTTTGGCGGTCAATCTCGTGGCCTTTGCCCTGCTTCGGTCCGGCGCCGAGGAATCGCTGAACGTCAAGGGCGCCTACCTCGAGGTTATGTCGGACGCGATCGGCTCGGTGGGAGTCATCGTGGCCGCCCTTGTACTTCGGGTGACCGGCTGGCCCTATGCGGACCCGATTGTCGCCGCTGCAATCGGCTTGTTCATTCTGCCAAGAACCTACCGCCTCACCGCGCAAGCGGTGCGAATTTTGATACAAGCCGCTCCCCCCAACATCGATCTCAAGAAGGTTGAGTCGGACCTACAGGCCATCGAAGGGGTGCTGGATGTTCACGACCTCCACCTATGGACTCTCACTTCCGAAATGGAAGTTGCATCGGCGCATCTAAGAGTTGCCGACGGCAGTGATGCCCCAACAGTTCTTGACCGGGCGCAGACTCTTCTCAAAGAGCGCTACGACGTAGTCCACTCAACCCTGCAGATCGAATCAGAGTTCACCGAGTGCTATGAGCTGGGTGGCTGCCTGAACTAGCCGGCCGACCGAGAACGCCGGGGAGTCTTCGGGGTCCCCCCATGCACTGCAGTTCTCCCCGGCCCGCTCACGTCACGTCCGGTACCGATGCCGTCCATCCCCCGACCCGGTCTCCTCCTTGCCGCTCTCGTACTGGCGCCCGGCACCATAAGGTCGCCGGGCTGAGCAGGGAAGGGGGCGCGTGTGTAGCCTGACCCGCATAGACCCGCGGGCGCAGGAGCCTGCGCCCGGGATACGACCCCGTTCAGCCTTGCTTAACGGATTCGCTGTCGCGTCTTCCACAGCTCCCACCCGTTCGCCCCGTCGTCGGCGGCGAAGAACAGGATGCCGTTGACGTTGGTCAGCCCGGAGGGGCCGAGCTGTCCGCGCCGGGACGGATGTCCTTGACCAGGACGGTGCCTGCCGTGGTGCCGTCGCTCTTCCAGAGCTCGATCCCGGCAACCCCGTCGTTGGCTCTGAATTCGAAGCGGACCCCGAGGTGCTGGAGCGGGCCCTCCAGATGGACCCGGCCGTGCCCGATCGGGAATCCGGAATCGAGCTCCGCCCTGAAAAAACTTGCGGCCGCCTTCAGGATCTTGCAGACGCTCGATGGAAATTCCGGCATCCCTCAGAATGCCCCGGCCGTCGACTCGGAACTTAGCTGCGGTAACATCACAAATCTTGGTCTCAAAGAAGAAGTTGTAGCTATTTTGGGCTATAGTAGCTACATGATTGAAGTTGGAGTTCGACAGTTGAAAAATTCGCTCAGCCATTACTTGCGGCGGATTCGCAGTGGTGAGTCCGTACTCATTACCGACCGAGGGGTACCGGTTGCTCAAATCATTCCCGCCGTGGTCGCACCACGGATGCGTAAGCTAATGGCTGAGGGCCGAATAACTTGGTCAGGAGCAAAGTTTCAGCCTCCCACCAAGGTCCCCAATTTGAAGCCCGGCCCATCGCTGTCAAGCTATGTCTCGGAAGATCGCATCTGAACCTATATCTCGACTCAAGCGCTTTGGTTAAGGTTTTCGTCAACGAAGCGGGAAGGTCTCTCCTGCTCGAAAACATTGCCAGCGCCGATAGTTTGACCAGTTCGAGGATTGCATATGTCGAGTGCCGTGCCGCTATTAGCCGAGCGGAAAGAGATAGCCGCCTGAACTCTAAGGAGGCAGCCGGCGCGGTCGAAAATCTCAACCACAGATGGCCCGAACTCCAAGCTGTTGAACTGGATGGCCATCTCACCAAACAAGCGGGTGACCTGACCCGGACTCAACGGCTGCGAGCAGGAGATGCGATTCACTTGGCATCTGCGGCAGTTCTCGTTGAAAAAGATACAAGCGAGGTTACTTTTGCTTGCTGGGATA
>JBPCIX010000004.1:0-4706 GCA_051005875.1 Actinomycetota bacterium
GTTGAAAACGCAATGGTCGCGGAGTTCCGCTCTGCGCCCGCAATGACATTGATTCTTTACTCGGCTCAGAACATGGATCGCCTGGTCACGATCTACCGGGCCGCCAAAAGAGCCGGCAAGACGCTGGTCGTGGATCTGTACACGGCAACCGTTGCCGCGGCGGCAGGCAGAGAAACCATTCCGCAGCCGGGCTTCCCGCTGATTGCGGTTTACGTTCCCATCTTCCAAAGGATCGCGGTTAAAAAGGCGATGGACTTCGAGCGCGTGAAGGCCATCAAGCCGCACCGTCTTTACGTAGAGGACCTGGTGGAGCAAAAGGAAAATCTTGTGATGACCTTCAGCATGGGAATGGTCCGCGAATTGGACAAAGCCGGCTGCCTGGAGGGGGCCAGGGCCGTGTGGTCGATGTGGCCCGGCTACCTTGGGTATCCCTCTAGCGACAAGCTGCGAGAATTTCTAGCGGCCCACGACATCCCGCTGTCCGTCCACCATGCTTCGGGCCACGCCTACGTCAAAGACCTTAAACGAATGGCGGAAGCGGTCACACCGAAACGCCTGGTTCCGATCCACTCCTTCAACACCGACCGCTTTGCAGACCTGTTCCCCAACGTTGAAATCCAACCCGACGGCGCATGGTGGGAAGTATGAGTGGGTATTTCGGCCGTTAGACCGCCTTATGGCTTGAAATAATTCCCGAAGCTATTTTCGGGGGCCGCGAAAGATGGCGCTTTAAATGGGCCAGATGCAGTTGTGCGGCGCACAGTTCCGCTTCGGCATCGCTGATCTCACCACGTTCAAAACGAACTCGCTCGATAATCCATGACCGGACCAGCGTTGATGCCGGCAACTGGGCTGAATCTGCCAACGCTTGAACCTCTGCGATCTCTTCAGGATTGAGGCGAATAGAGTAGACAGTGGAGCGCCCCCGGTTCGGGCGCGTAACCCGCGCCCCTTTCGGAATTGGGGCATCACGGTTTGCTTCTGAAGCCTCGCCCTCCCTGGCGATTAGTTTTTCAACTTTGCTCATGGCAAGCCACCTCCGTAGCGTTTGATATCGGTTTCACTCGACCGCCAGCCGTTCACCCCGTAGACGACATTGTCCTCAACCAGTGTGATCACGGTCAGCAAGCGCTTCATTTGCCCACTCCACGTCGATGTCATGCCGTTCCCGCACATAGTCAGCCCGATGGCTCCAGTCCACATCACCCACGGATATTGTACTACGTTGTAGGACGCACCCATGGAGAGTTCCAGGCAAGGCGCCCTGGGACCGACGGCTTCGACATCATCAGCCGGCCGGGCTGCCGGCCGGTTCCCGTGATGGGGGCCGGGGAAACATAACCTCGCGCCCCCCAACCCGCCCGAGGGCCCCGGCGGTTCCGATTGCCAGGATGGTCAGGAAGACTAAGCCTGCCGTTTTTACTGTCTTGTTCATGTCGAATCCCTTCCCTTGTTTTGTCTTCAACCACAATAAGGAGAGGGACCGACAAACCAGCGTGGTCCCCGGGTCCGCGGCAGAGCCTGGCCGAACAAGATTGCGGGAAGGGTGAAAGCATTGCACTTGCCATATTTGACTTGAACCCCACCGCCCAGCGGTATTACGACGAGTACGTGGCCTCGGCCCCCGTTCTGGGCTCTCGGCTAATCGCCCGCGACTTCCTTGAATGGTTGGGCGGCCGTATTGACAGTGGACCTACGGCAGGCGACGTAATGGAATATCTGTGGGGCTACCGGCCGATGCAGCGTCTTCATTTCCAAGCCACAGCAGACCAGGAGCCGCCCGACCTTGCAGCCTTCTTACGTTTCCTTGGCCAAAAGAGCGTCGACCTTAAAGGGTGCCAGGAGATTGCCGCCGACCAGCGAACCTTCAGTCGCCGTTTCCAAAGCTACATGGATGCGCCCTTCAGTCTGTGGGCGGAGGAGCTAAGGCTCATGGTCACCAACGCCGGGTTCCAAAGCACGATTCCCCCGATCGAAGGCGATGAAGTGCTTGCGGACGCTCCCTTGCTTTTTCGGGGCGAGCCCGGCCTGCACCTGGCTGGTGAAATGTTCGCTCGCAATCAAGAACCACCCGAGGAAGCATTATCACAACTAGCTGCGCGAGCCATGGCCCTCAAGCGCTCGGCTGAATTCGCCGAATTCGTCGGCCCCGGCCGGAAATTGACCCAAAAAGGGAATCTGACTCGCGCCGACGGAAAGATTTTGGCCGAAGCATTTGGTGAGGGACATTTGGTCGACCAGAAAATAGGCGGCCGGGTATTCAAGACCGTCAGCTCGTCCGAGATTCCCGCCGTCGACTTGACCTTCCAATGGACGCGAGCCGCTGGGTTCGTCACAATAAAACACGGAAAGGTGCACGCCACCGCCCGCGGGCGCCGGATCGGCCGGGACCCGCTGGACGACTGGGTCCGTTTGTTCAGGTCCTTCGTCGGTAAGTTGAGATGGATGGAACGAACCTGGCCCGCGGACACCAAGCCGTTTTGGGCCCCCCTTGTTACAAACTTCGGTTATTCGTACCTCGGCCAAGTCGCTGGAAGGGGCGACCGTGGAATGGCGTTGATGGCCCTCGCTTTGCCTTCCTGGCAAGAATTCTCGAGGCAATATCACACCGAACATCTCACCCCCGAGCAGGTGTCGATGCAGATCTCAATGATGGAAATCCTCCTAAGAATGGATTTGTTCGGCCCCCTCGCCGATCTTGGAGCGGCAGAGGTTTGGATGAGCGCAGTCGAGGGCGCCGCCAAGATGACTCCCCTGGGACTTTGGGCGGTTAGGAGCCTGTGCGAAGAACTATTCGGCGAGCAGAAACCCGCCGAGGGGGCCCGCATCATAATGTTCCCCGTGCCCGCCCCGTCCTCGAACGGCAAAGCACAGTAGCTTGTTCAACCCGACCGCGAGTACGCGGAACTAAAGTGCACTGTAGGAGGACCAACCCTGCTCAGGTACCGTCTGGGCCCCAACAGGCACCCGGTGCCGGCGCTGGGGTCGGCCGCTCTAGCCGCCCTCGCCGACGGCCGGCGCCCGAGGAGAGCAAGATGGTTGCTGTGCGCCGTTACCCGGGAGAGCGATGATCGACGAAGCGGACCGCAAGATGCGAAAATTCATGAATCGTTCGCCGTTTTCGTGACTGCACGAAGCCGGGAGGCAGCATCAAAGAGTTCCTGGGCGATAGTCGCGACATCGCCGGGTTCTTCCCCTTCAATGTTTAGGCGCTCCAGAACCCAGGCCCTCATCATCGCCGACGGCTGCAGGCCACGGGCCTTGGCCATCTTCTTGAGTTTCGACAACTGTTCCACCGGAATTCGTACCGAGTAAACCTGAGATGGGTCCTGGGCGCGCGGGATTGCCCGGTAACCGCCGGCCAATTTCTTTTGGTCCTTGTGCTTTTCGAATAACTCGGCTTCTCTACGCAAGACATCCGCGGGGTCGCTCGTTTTGCTAGTCATCAAGCCCATCGTACTACGACTGTCCGACGCTAGAAAACCGCATCCTCAAGATGGAACAAGCTTCGGACGTAATCGTCGCCGGGATCCTTCGACTTAAGCGGAGCAGAGTCCTTCGGATCCGTACCCCGAGTCGCTCGGTCCTTTAGGCGGGTGATGATCCGCCGGGCCTCTTGTTCTGTGATCCTTCTGCCTAGCTTCGAGTAACCAGGTATTTCGGCCGTCAGACCGCCTTACGGCTTGAAATAAGTTTTCTAATTGCGGGCACGAGTTCTGTGGGAACCTCCATGATTGTCGAGGAGTTGCGGCTGTGACGATCCTCATCCTCTGCAGCAGCCTCCTCGTCGGATTGCGTCTCGTAGTGTTCGAGGACGCGGCGAACCCTTTCCTCATCCCAACCCGGCGGAAGCAAGTCATTAGTCATTGTCGTCTCCTAATTCTACGCCGCAATGCCTTGAGAGCCTTTGGGCCTAAAGAAAATGAGGTGATCACGAAAGCACCCTCGCCGTCCAGATCGGGCACATAAATGACTTTTAGGTATCTGCCAGCGTCGGTCTGCCCTACGGCGATTCTGGCGCCTTCTTGGCCAACTCCATCTTCAATGGGAGCCGCGAGAACCTCAGCAACTTCGGCCTCGTCAACGCCATGCAGATGAACGTGTGCATGGCCAGCTTCCTCGTTGAAATGGAAACGGAGTTGCAAGGCCCTGTTGCTAGCCATCACTCTCCCATCGCATTACGCCTGTCCGGCGCTTGCAACCGCATCCCGAATCCCTCCTCGTGTTTTGTCCTTAACCACAATAAGGACGGGGGCCGACAAAACACATTGATGTAATTCGAAAAAGGGGTGAATCCTCGCCTGCAACGAACCCAGGGCTCTCGGATCGCTCCAGGCAGAGGATATCGTGGTTGTTCCCGGCACCTACGACCACGTTGAAAATGTTCTCGAAGCCCTGGAGATGCCCTTTCAGCTGGTGAATCCATCGCAAGTGGGCCGCCTAACCCTTCGGCCCGAACAGCTGTTGATCGTCAACTGCCCCGGCAGCCTGACCCCCGGAGGCATTTCCAAAGTGCGCCGATTCGTGCGCGATGGTGGCAGCCTGTTCACTACCGACTGGGCCCTTCGCAACGTGATAGAGCCGGCCTTCCCCGGCTTCGTTGAGTACAACGAACGGCCGACGGCCGACGATGTAGTTCGTATCGAGATCCGAAGCGCCGAAAATCCGTTCCTCCGGGGAGTCATGGACGGCGCCGACGACCCGCA
>JBPCIX010000005.1:0-26593 GCA_051005875.1 Actinomycetota bacterium
CCTTAATGTTAATCACAGCATGGTAAGCCTTTCGCAGGTGGCGCATTTCGTGCTGCCGCCGGAAGCCTTTGGCCTCCGTTGCCCTTTTTCCAAAGGGATCGCGCAAGGGCAAATGGTGGCCGCACTCAGCCGGCGAGCGTTCCGGAAATCGGGCTTTCGCGTTCCGGGCCTCAACGAATCTGGCCAGTTCTAGGCGTCGTTTGAGGTTTTCAACCACTCCCACGAGGGCACGAGGGCGGGGGATGTAGAAAAGGTGGTAGAAAACCCGCATTTTCTCTTGCCAGGGTTGAGTTTACCGAAGGATTAAAGGGTTTAAGACCGGGGGGCAGCAATCTCGCGGTGCAGCCTGCCCAAGGCCCGCCGATTAGGATCAAGAACAGGGCGACAGTCCCGAGACGAAGGATTGTTAGGCTAGTTGAGGACCCCAACACCTCCCAAGCATGAATATACTAGGGACATCTGGATATCCAATTAATGGGGTTTGTGCGGCGAAAGAGCAGGTCAACAGTCAAAGATAGTTCCAGAGTGATAGGGACATATTAGGCTATTATTTATGAAAGAATTGTCTTACAAGGAAAGTCACCCATGGGTAAGCTTCGAGGTCGACTTGAAGGCCGCGGGGGCGTCCTTTTGGATGCAGCTCGGGGAGGCCCGCTCAAAGATGGAGCACATAGCTGGGGTGCCTCTTCGACCCGAGACTGCCGAGAAGATGCACATCTTGTACCTAGCGAAGGGGGCCCTGGCAACTACTGCGATCGAAGGCAACACCCTTTCGGAAGAAGAAGCCCTCGGGGTGATCGAGGGCCGCCTCAAACTCCCGCCCTCCAAGCAGTACCTTGCAGAAGAGTTAAAGAACATCGTGGTTGCCTGTGTGCAGATTTTCGCAGATACGGATATGAGCTACGTGCTAACGCCAGCGGATATCAAGCAGTTTGACCAGCTAGTTCTTCAGGGGCTTGCCTTGGCTGAGGGGGTCGTGCCTGGAGAGTTCCGCACTCACGAGGTGGTGGTTGGAAATTATAGGGGATGCCCAGCTAGGGACTGCCCAGCGCTGATCGACGAGCTATGCCATTGGCTCAACGGACCGACGTTCGCTACCGACGACCCCGATCTTGCAGTGCCTTTTTCGATCCTGAAGGCTGTTCTGGCCCACCTTTATATCGCTTGGATACATCCATTCGGCGATGGCAACGGACGCACGGCGCGCTTAGTTGAGTTTGCGATCCTGGTAAGTGCTGGAGTCCCAAAACCCGCAGCTCATCTTTTGAGCAACCACTACAACTTGACGCGATCTGAGTACTACAGACAACTAGATGCAGCCGGGAGACATACCAAAGGCGATGTGCTTCCTTTTATTCGTTATGCCGTTCAAGGACTATTGGACGGACTCAGGGAGCAGGTGGATTTCATCCGGGCACAGCAGATGGATGTCACCTGGGAGAATTATGTCCACTCCGCATTTAGGGAGTTAAAGGGATCTACTCACGAAAGGCGGAAGTGGATCGTTCTCGACCTATCCAATCGAGGCCCGTCATCAAGAGGCAAGATTCGGATTCTTAGCGAACGTCTCGCGGATGCATACGCCAACAAAACCGACAAAACGTTGACGCGCGATCTTAATGCCCTTCTTCAGATGGGATTGATCAAAAGGGGTGGCGAAGGTTACTTGGTGTCGACGGAGAGAATCAGTGCCTTTCTTCCGGCGAGGACATCCACGGATGCAGAGCCCCGGACGGGTTAGCGATGATGTGGCGTATCGAGGCTGTGGGTGTTTAAAAGTCGTGTCACAGCCTGTGACCTGCCCCGATACACTTTCAAGCCAGGTTACTCATCCGTATTGACAGGAGTAGGGAAAAATTGTTCAATTCGCTCGTTTACTTGCTGTTTCGGCTTGTCTTCAGGGTGTTCATCGGGCGGGGCGGTGGGTCGGCCGAGTCCGAGCTTGAGATCATCCTGCTGCGACATCAGCTAATGGTCTTGAAGCGCCAATAACCCGAACCCGAAGATCACCAATCTCGACCGGGCATTCCTCACTGCGGCGGCGCGACGACTTAAGAATCCTTCGTTTTGTATTCCCCCTCAGGTCGCCACCGCGAGCACAGGTCCTGCGAGAAGGGTTGGGTGACTTAAGCGGCTGCTAGCTGCTTGACGAGGTTCATCGACATTGACTCTAGGGTGTCGGCCGCCTGCTTTTCTTCTTGCAGGTTTTGCTGAAGCAAGCCGGCAACCTCAGATTCGCCGAGTTCCAGGGCTAGCTGGATCAGGCCCTTGTAAGCCTCGATCTCGTACTGCTCAACTTTCGATGCGCCGCTGTGGGCCACTGAGTTGAGAACCTCGGGTGAAGGTTTCGTCTGAGGTTTCGTCGATCTGGATTGTTTGGCTAATTTTTCAACCGCTTTTCGTTCTACCCAGCCTCTGGCGAGCTAATCGCAAAAACTTGATTTTGTCGGAAAACCCGGCGGGTGGGCCGGTCTGGCCGAGCATCTGATCGAGCCCCGCTAACATGTGGAGAAACATGAGTCAGGCCAAGAAGAAGGACGCGCTGCCGCCTGCGCTGCACGCTGCCGACCGCCAGAATCTGATCCGCGTGCACGGCGCGCGCGTAAACAACCTCAAGGACGTCAGCGTCGAGATCGCGAAGCGCCGGCTGACGGTGTTCACCGGGGTCTCTGGCTCGGGCAAGAGCTCGCTGGTGTTCGACACCATCGCAGCGGAGTCGCAGCGGCTGATCAATGAGACTTACAGCGCCTTCGTGCAGGGCTTCATGCCGGTGCTGGCGCGGCCCGAGGTTGACGTACTCGAAGGGCTGACGCCAGCGATCATCGTTGACCAAGAGCGGATGGGTGGCAACCCTCGCTCCACGGTCGGCACCGTTACCGACGCTAACGCCATGTTGCGCATCCTTTTCAGCCGGCTGGGGGAGCCGCAAATCGGTCCTCCGACTGCTTACTCGTTCAACGTCCCCAAGCGTACGGCGAGCGGGTCGATGACCGTCGACAAGGGCAGCGGCAAGCGGATCGTGGTGCGCAACGTCGTTTATCACGGCGGCATGTGTCCGCGCTGCGAAGGCCGGGGGACGGTCTCCGATATCGACCTCACCCAGCTCTACGACGAAAGCAAATCGATCAACGAGGGCGCAATCACCATCCCCGGCTATAGCATGGATGGTTGGTACGGCCGGATCTACAACGGCTGCGGCTTCTTCGACCCGGACCGCCCGATCCGCAAGTTCACGAAGAAACAGTTGCACGATCTGCTCTACAAGGAGCCGACCAAGATCAAAGTCGAGGGTATCAACCTAACCTACTCCGGTCTCATCCCGAGTATCCAAAAGTCATTCCTTTCGAAGGACATCGACGCGCTACAGCCGCACATCCGCGCCTTCGTGGAGCGGGCATCGACATTCACCACGTGTCCCGAGTGCGAGGGCACCCGTCTTGCCGCGCCGGCCCGCTCGTCGAAGATCGGGAAGCTCAATATCGCCGACGTTTGTGCGATGCAGATAGGTGACCTGGGTGTTTGGGTTCGTGGCCTGAAGGCGCCGTCGGTGGGGCCGCTTCTCGACGCGCTGCAGCACACCATCGAGTCGTTCGTGGAGATCGGGCTCGGCTACTTGTCGCTCGACCGCCCGTCGGGGACGCTGTCGGGGGGAGAGGCGCAGCGCGTCAAGATGATTCGCCACCTCGGCTCGGCGCTCACCGACGTCACCTACGTCTTCGACGAGCCCACCATCGGCCTGCACCCCCACGACATCGAGCGGATGAACGCCCTGCTTCTGCGGCTGCGGGACAAGGGCAACACGGTGCTGGTCGTGGAACACAAACCGGAGGTGATCACTATCGCCGACCACGTCGTCGACCTCGGCCCGCGCGCCGGCGCCGAAGGTGGCGAGGTGGTGTTCGAGGGAACCGTCGAGGGGCTGCGCGCCGGCGACACGCTGACCGGGCGGCACCTGGACAGCCGGACCTCCTTGAAGCCGTCGGTGCGGACTCCGTCGGGGGTACTGGAGGTGCGCGGCGCCAGCACCCACAACCTAAAGAACGTCGATGTCGACATCCCGCTCGGCGTGCTGGTCGTCGTCACCGGGGTGGCGGGCTCGGGCAAGAGTTCGCTCATCCACGGCTCGGTGTCGGGCCGGGACGGGGTGGTGTCGGTTGACCAGGCAGCGATCAAGCGCTCGCGGCGCAGCAACCCGGCGACGTACACCGGACTGCTCGACCCGATCCGCAACGCGTTCGCGAAGGCCAACGGCGTGAAGCCGGCGCTGTTCAGTGCCAACTCCGAGGGGGCCTGCCCCACCTGCAACGGCGCCGGCGTCATCTACACCGACTTGGGCGTCATGGCCAGCGTTGCCACCACTTGCGAGGAGTGCGAGGGAAAGCGGTTCCTGGCCGAGGTCCTGGAGTACAAACTCGGCGGCAAGGACATCAGCGAGGTGCTCGCGATGCGGGTCACCGAGGCCGAGGCATTTTTCGCCGGCGAGGCGAAAACGCCGGCGGCGCACAAGATCCTCACCCGACTGGTCGACGTCGGCCTCGGCTACCTCAGCCTCGGCCAGCCGCTCACGACGCTGTCCGGCGGCGAGCGGCAGCGACTCAAGCTCGCCATCCAGATGGCCGAGAAGGGCGGGGTCTACGTCCTCGACGAGCCGACCAGCGGCCTGCACCTCGCCGACGTCGAACAGCTGCTCGGCCTGCTCGACCGGCTCGTCGAGGACGGCAAGTCGGTCATCGTCATCGCGCACCACCAGGCGGTCATGGCGCAGGCCGACTGGATCATCGACCTAGGCCCCGGCGCCGGCCACGACGGCGGCCGGATCGTCTTCGAGGGCACACCAGCAGACCTCATCGCCACCCGCTCCACTCTCACCGGCGAGCATCTAGCGACCTACGCGGGGACCCGACCGAGGTGAGGGTGACATGTTGTTCGTAGGAGAGTTCGTTACTTTTACGTTCCCCCTCAGCTCGGACTAACGCCGCCACTTGCCGAATTCCTTGCTCTCATTCGGCAAGTGATCATTCGGGCCGGTTGATGAGCATTTTGCTTGCGCTTTCAAAGTAGGCGAGCAACTCGCTCGCATCGCTGGGCTGCGCCGAGCTTGTTCGCACCGCTGCGCTCATGTGACGCAACCAGGCCTCTTGCTGTGCCGGGCCGATCGCAAAGGGGGAGTGACGCATTCTGAGGCGCGGATGCCCTTGCCGGGCGCTGTAGTTTTGGGGACCTCCCCAGTACTGGATGAGAAACTCCGTGAGGTTGATCTTGCCAGGCTCCAGATTCTCCGGGTATATCGGCCGCAGAATGGGGTCGCTCTCTACTCCGCCGTAGAAGCTCTCGACGAGGCGGACAAAGTAGCCATCGCCGCCGACACGTTCATACAGGCTCATGAATCCACATTACCCGGCCTGCGCCACCGGCCTCGATACGCCCGGCGTTCGGCCATCGTGATCGACAGACCGGCCAAAGCCGCGCACGTTCCTGGAAAGCAAGTTTTGACCATGATACATGACCATGATACATGACCATGATACATGACCATGGTACGATTTGATCTATGCAAGAGATTGCAATTTCTAAATTTAAGGCGACCTGCCTTGCGAAGCTTGAATGGGTCCGAAAAACCGGACAACCGCTGCTGGTTACCAAACGCGGCGTCCCTGTGGCGCAAATCACACCACCCCCCTCATCGGCGACAAATTTGACCTCTTTTGGTTCAATGGCTGGAACGGCGAAGGAACGAGGGGACATAGTCGAACCCCTCTCAGACCAAGATTCGGGCTTTAGTGAATGGGACGAATGGAAGAAGTTCGGCTGAGCGAATACCTTCTTGATACTCATATCTGGTTCTGGTTCATGATTGGCTCCCCCAAGCTGCCCGCCCGCCTTGCAGAATTGGTGGAATCATCCAAAAAGACTTGCTGGCTGTCCCCTTTATCGATCTGGGAACTGGGGCTCCTCGCTCGGAAAGGCAAGATTGAGCTCGAAGGAACCTGCCGGGAATGGACCGACCGGGCCCTGGGGAATCTTCCGTTAAAAGAGGCGACGGTAACTAACCAGGTTGCCTCTGCCGTGGATGAAATTAAGCTCGATCATCGAGATCCAGCAGATCGATTCTTGGCCGCAACTGCCCTTGTCTACGACCTCACCCTAGTGACGGTGGACAAGCGCCTGATTGAGGCTTCTTGGCTAAAGACGGCGTAGACAGCATGACTGAGCGTCGCCCCGATCCATCCACATGACTTCCGCGATGGGCCACTAGGCCAGCGAAACTAGATCTAACAAATCGTCGGACCAATGTGTGCAGCCTCCTTCAGGCATCGACAGAACCTGAGTGGGTTGGAGTTGCTTCACGAAATCCGTATCGTGGCTCACTACAAGCAGGGTGCCCTTCCACTGCTTGAGCGCCTCGGTGATCCCTTCCCGTGAAACGGGGTCGAGGTTGTTGGTCGGCTCGTCCAGGAGCAAAAGGTTGTGCTGCTTTGCCGCCAATTGCGCCAACGCCAACTTGGTCTTTTCCCCACCGGACAGGCTGCCTGAAGTTTGAAAGGCGATTTCGCCCGAAAGGGTGAACATGCCCAGCAGCGACCGGATCTCCTGATCGTTGTAGGGGGTTAGGGAGCGAAGGTGATCGATAACCATTTCGTCCGGGCGCAGGCCCTCGTGTTCCTGTGCGTAGTACCCAATCGAAACATTCATGCCCGGAGTTGCACCGCCTGCGGCGGGTTCGAGAACGCCGGCAAGGGCCTTCAACAAGGATGACTTGCCCGCGCCGTTCAGCCCCATCACGAGCATACGATCGGCCCGGCTTAGCTCGAACGAAATGTCTTCAAAAACGCCTTTGCGCCCGTAGGCCATTCCCAGGCTTTCCACTTTCAGCACCAGGCGACCAGGCTGCGGAGGATCCGGCAGCCTGAATCGCACTCCCGACTCCTTTTCGGCCCTGCCGACCTGCGTTGTGCGCAGCCGTTCGACTCTCTTGTCGAGGGCTTTGGCCGTCTTTGCCCTGGTTGCCGACTGGTGGCGCATAACGTCGGCGAGACTTTTTATCCGATGGATCTCGGCCTTTTGCATAACGGCGAGCTTGTTGCGCCTCTCGACGTCTGCGGCTCTGGCCTTGCGATACTGGGTGTACGTCCCTTTGTAGGGGTGCAGCGATCCTTTGTCAATGTGCATCACGCGGGTGATGGCCGTGTCCAGAAGCTCGATATCGTGGCTCACCAGCAGCACTCCTCCTCGGAACGACCGCAGGAATGTCATCAGCCACGTTTTGGCATCGACGTCTAGGTGATTGCTCGGTTCGTCGAGCAGCATTACGTCGGCATCTGCGAACAAGGCATGGCCTAGTTCGGCTCGCCGGCGCTCGCCGCCGGAGAGATTCTCCATCTTGCCGTCGATCTGATCGTCGGTGAGGCCCAGCCCCGCGCAGACCCGCCTTGCCTCAGATTCACCCTGGTAACCGCCCATCAAGCGGTAGCTCTCCTCCGCCGAAGCAAAGCGGGCTACGTTGGCGTCAGACGCGTCGGCCTCCATTGCAGCTTGACGTTTTTGTAGGTGGCCCTCGGCTTGAGTAAAGCCTTTCGCCGCCAGTACATATTGAAGAGCCGTTAGGCTCTGCTGCCCGGCGATTAGCCTCGCCTGGCGAAGGTAGCTGAAAGTCCCCGAATGCTTAACCGTCCCGGTATATGCCACTGCCTCGTGAGGCTCTCCCGAAAGTATCGACATCAAGGTCGACTTGCCCATTCCATTGCGACCGACCAGGCCCACTTTATCGCCGGGCGCGACTAAAAACGATGCCTCACCCAGGATGAAGCGCGGACCTATCTCGATATGAAGATCATTGACTTGTAGCACTGCTCACTCCGGTCTACTGTGTCGCAATGAAGTAGCACGCGGACTTTACCTTAGGGGAATCAGGAGGAAACATTTCCGTAATCTGTCGCTGGGAGCCTTGAAAAGGTGAGTACCAGCAACCCCAGGGTCGGCAGTCCCCGGCCCAGGTCGCCCGGGGGGCTGCTCAAGGGCGTCGCCGATCAATCCGCCGTAGCATCCGGCGTAGTGGTCGGCGCTGTCTTGGTGGTAGCGATGTTCCTGGGCAGCAGGTACCTTGCGAACTTCGACGTTGCCTTACTCGGCTACGCGATCGGCACCGTTTTCCTCGCCGGCGGCGCCACGTATCGCGCGGTTACCTGGGCAAAGAGCCCTGCTGCCCGACGCTACCTCGCGCGCGGTTGGAAGGCGCTCCTTAGGCCGGGCCCTTCTGGCTCCGTATTGGATGCGCCGAAGACGGTGGCGTCCACTCTTTTGCTACAAAGGTTCATTTCAAAGCGTTCGAACGGGCGGTGGCTGGCGCACCAGAGCCTATTTTGGGGAGTCATCACCGCCACGCTGATCACGTTCCCGCTGACCTTCGGGTGGGTCCACTTTCGGGCAGTCGAAGGGTCGGCGAGCGGCTACTGGGTTTACGTAATGGGCAAGCGCACCGTGCAATTCGACGCACTCAGCATTCTCGGGTTCTTGGTCTTCCACGGCCTTAACTTCTCAGCCATTCTCGTCATATGCGGCGCCGTGTTTTACCTGCATAAACGCTGGTCCGAGAAGGCCGCCAACCTAACTAGGTTCGGCCGCGACCTAATGCCGCTTATCGCGCTCGTGGCCATCTCGGTTACCGGCCTTGCGCTTACCGCGTCCAGCACCTGGACGGAGGGCTTCCTGTACGGTCCGCTGGCGTTCATCCACATGTGCACCGTGGTCCTTACTCTGATTTGGATCCCTTTCGGCAAGTTTTTTCATACAATCCAGCGGCCGGCAATGATCGGCGTGCAGCTTTACAAACAGTCCAGTCTCGAGTCCGAAGGATCGCTCAACTGCCGCACCTGCGGTGAACCACTCGAGGGAGCGGTTTTCGTCGCGGACCTGCAAAAAACTATGAGTGAGCTGGATCTCGGGTACTCCGGCTGGATCGAGACCTGTCCCCGGTGCAAGCGTATCGAGCGGGGGGCCCAGTACCGCGAGCAGGTTAAGGCCGGATTTTGAAATCCAAACCGCTGCAAATTCTGGCCCCCGGAATTGCCGACTTCCGCAGGGATGATCAAAAAGCCGGCCACTACGTCTCAGATAAGAAAGGCGAGCGCATGGTTGCGACCCATTGCTGCTACTGCGGGGTCCAGTGCGGCATGTATCTGAGGGTCTCGGGCGAGGGCAAGGTTTTTGGTGTGGAGCCTCGCGACCATGACATCAACAAGATGAAGTTGTGCCCCAAGGGGGTTACCGCTTATCAGCAGGTCGATCACCCGGACCGGCTTACCTCTCCCCTTATGCGTGACCGGCGCGGCGACCCGCTGCGTGAGGTGAGCTGGGACGCGGCTTTGGATCGGGTGGTTTCCGAGATCCGGCGAATACAAAAGGCGCACGGCCCCGATGCCTTTGCCGTCTACTCCGGCTCCAGCCTGACGACAGAGAAGTGTTACCTAATGGGTAAGTTTGCGCGCGTGGCGCTCGCCACTAAACACGTGGACTACAACGGTCGCCTGTGCATGGTCTCGGCCGCAGCCGCTAATAGAAAGGCCTTCGGCCTCGACCGGGCCGCCAACCCATGGTCGGACATGTTGGAGACCGAAGTGATTCTGTTGCTCGGCGCCAATGTCGGCGAGTGCTTCCCGGTGGCCACTCAGTACTTCTGGGGCGCCCGCGACCTCGGCGCCAAGCTGATCACCGTGGACCCGCGAGAGACGCCGCTGGCCAGGACCGCCGACATACACGTACCGCTCAGGCCCGGCACCGACGCCGCGTTTTGTAACGGGCTACTTCACGTGATCGAGCGAGAAGGCCTCATCGACGCAGACTTTATTGCTCGGCGGACCGTGGGGTGGGAGGCCGTGCGCGACCGGGTGCGTGAGTACACACCAGAGAAGGTGGGCGAAATCTGCGGCCTGGATCCGACCTTGATCGAGCGGGTGGCCCTTACGTGGGGCCGGGCGTCTAAGGCGATGGCGTTCCACGCGAGGGGGATCGAGCACCACATCCAGGGCGTCGACAACTGCCTTTCGGTGATCAACCTGGTGCTCGCCACCGGCCACTTCGGAAAACCCGGCGCCGGGTACGGCACCATCACCGGCCAGGGCAACGGACAAGGGGGCCGCGAGCACGGCCAGAAGTCCGACCAACTCCCCGGCCAGCGGTTGATCGAGGACCCCCAAGCAAGGGCACACATTTGCAAGGTCTGGGGGATCACCGACGACGAGCTTCCCCGTGCGGGAACCTCGGCGGTCGAGATGGTGCACCAGGCCGAAGCGGGCGAGATCAAAGGATGGCTTGGGATCTGCAACAATCCTTTTGTTTCGATGCCCGACTCAACCCGCATCGCCAGAGGCTACGACAGCCTGGAATTCCATTGTCAGATCGACTTCTTTTTGTCCGAGACATGCGACCGCGCGGATGTGGTTTTGCCGGGAACAAGCTGGGCTGAAGACGAAGGGGTGTCGACCAACGCCGAGGGCAGGGTCATCAAGTACAACAAGGCCACCGAGCCGCCGGGCCTGGCTCGCCCCGACTGGTGGATCGTCTGCGAGATTGCCCGGCGACTAGGCCACCATGCCGACAAGTTCCAGTTCTCCGGCCCAAGGGAGATCTTCGAAGAACTAAGGGTTGCCTCTGCCGGCGGCGTTGCAGACTACTCGGGGATGACCTACGAGCGAATAGAGCAGGGCGACGGGATCTTCTGGCCGTGCCCCAGCGAGGACCACCCCGGAACGCCGCGTCTGTTCGAAGAGCGGTTCGCTCACCCCGACGGCCTTGCCCGCTTCCACCCAATCGAGTGGCGTCCTCCGGCTGAGGAGGTTGACGACAAATACCCTCTGCGTCTGACCACCGGGCGCACCGTGGCCCACTACCTCTCAGGCAACCAGACCCGCCGTATCGACGCTTTGGTTCAGCAGACACCGCGACCATGGGTTGAGGTCCATCCCAGCCACGGCTATGCCAACGGGGACCCCGTCAGGGTTGTCAGCCGCCGCGGGTCCGCCACCTATCCGGCCCTGGTTGTCTCAACCATCCGCGAGGACACCGTTTTTGTTCCGTACCACTGGGCCGGCAAAGTAGCCGCGAACTTGATGACCGTCGACGCCCTGGATCCGACCTCGAAAATTCCCCAGTTCAAAGTCTGCTCCTGCCGAATCGAACCGGGGACCGAGATCGACGAGCCTCCGCCTCCGCCGGTGCCACCGGGAGTCAGGGCGTACGAAGAGGGCATCGGCGCCGACCGGGGGCAGCCGTCCACCCCCCAAGGAAGGGGAACCGGCCAGGGATGAAAAAGCTGCTGTTTATCGATCCGGGTCGGTGCATCGGCTGCCAGGCTTGCGTTGCCGCCTGCAGGGAATGCGACTCTCACAAGGGCAGATCTATGATCCACCTGGACTACGTTGATACCGGCAACTCCACCGCAGCCATGCCGACCGTGTGTATGCACTGTTCAGACCCGGTGGCCCCGTGCGCGCAGGTGTGCCCGGTGGACGCGATACCCATCGACACAAACGGTGTGGTCGGCACCGCCTCGCCCGAACTGTGCATCGGGTGCGGCAACTGCGTTCACGCATGCCCCTTCGGCGTTCCCAAACTCGATGTTCCCGAGATGATCCAGTACAAGTGCGATCTTTGCTACGACCGTTCCTCGCAGGGCCTCACGCCTATGTGTGCTTCGGTCTGCCCAACGGATGCCCTGTTCTTCGGTACCGAGGAGGAGCTGCTGGCCAAGCGTCCGGCGGCCCAGGCTGTGGATGTGTTCGGGTTTGGGGAGCAGATGATCCAAACGGGCAACGCCGTCATTGCCCCCGCCGGCAGGTCGCAGGACTCCATTCCTGGCGGCTACTCCGTGTGGGCAGAGTTTCTTCCTGAGCAGATGAAGTGACCGAGCGGCCTGAAGCTCAGTCGCCCGAAGCTCAGTCACGCGGCCGGCAGTTGCGTCAAGGGACTCTGATTTCGCGCCGCGACTATCTAAGGATGCTTGTAATCGCCTCGGGCGGCCTGCTGGCCGGGACTGCGGGCCTGGTTTACGGTGTTTTCCGCAAACAGGGCAAGAGGGGCGCCCAGGCTCAAAGGATTGCCGCCACAGTTTCGGCCGGGGATCTCGTGAACTTCTCGTACCCAGGCAAAGACGATCCTGCCATTGCGCTCGGCCTGGAGGGTGGAGAGATGGTGGCCTTTTCATCGGCATGTACCCATCTTTCCTGCCCGGTGTTGTGGCGCAAGGACGAAGGGACCTTGATCTGTCCGTGCCACAACGGGGTTTTCGACCAGCGCACCGGCGAAGTAGTAGCGGGCCCTCCGCCTCGCCCCCTCCCGAAGATCCTGCTCGAGGAACGGCCGGACGGTGTGTACGCGATAGGCACCTAGAGGTAAATTTCGCGAATCGCCTGAGGAACGCCGATGTTACATGGATTCAACAGGGCTGAAACCGGACTGCAATCTAGGTAGGGAATTATCTTCACTATGAGTCCAAGGTACTTCGAGTCCGAGCTGCAAACTTCTACGGCGCGGCCCGAAACGCTGATCAACCGCAGGATAGTCCTAGTGGCTGCCGTGTTAATGGCTGAGCTATGGGCCCTGACTGCCGCAATCGAGGCCTGGTCTGAGGGCCACGCATCGGTGCTTGGATGGATACTTGGCTTCCAGGTCGTGTTGTTCCTTCTTGCGCTCAGCATTGCAACGGCTACCCCACCCCAGCCGGCGGTTCAAAGCAACCTGGCGCCAATCATGCCGAGGCAACCGGTAACCGCAGAATAACTCTGGGGTTACGTAACCCCCTCGAAGCGCAGGCCCAGCGGACACATGTCCCTAAGGCGGGTCCCTTACGAAGAAACAATGAATAATGCCCAAATGACTTTGAGGCTGATTTTCGACCGCCAAACTGATTTCATTCACAGTAGGGATCTCGGAGGATTGGTGGGTCAATACCTGGAAGATGCCATCTTGCTTCGCTTTGACGCCGAATCGGCAGGTCGCCCAGCAATCAGCGAGTTCTTTGCCGGGTATTTGGCCAAGAATCCTGAAGTTATGAGCATCGATGCCTACTCTGAGGCCGATGAAATGCTGTCATATCAGGCAACCATGTTGGTGGGGGGAGATGAGATACGAACCTATGGCATGTGGATTGTTAGAAACGGAAAGATTTGGCGTCAGTTTGCGGGGTTGATTGAAGGGTGACCGCTACCTCAGTAAGTTCTGACGGAGTGATCTTCCGCCCGACTCCGTTTACGCCTCCGGCGGCGAAGCTCAAAAATGATGAGCAATATCAAGACGACGGCGCCGATTAACCCGGCGTCAAAGGCCTCGTTTTTTAGCGCACCCGAAATCCGCTTAGCGAGACCTGTGGCCGGGCCCTTGCCCGGAGTGGCCCCTACCGTGAAGGGCAGCGACTCGGAGGTCGCGCTTGTACCCCGCGCTTGGTCGGTCAGTATGAGCGTGGCAGTGTAGTCGCCGGTGGCCAGCCGGTCCTTCAGCTGGGTCTCGAGCTGGCTCTGGGTGAAAGCATAAAATGAGTCCATTGCCACCGGTGCTTCGAAGACTTGAACCCCGGAATCGTTTTTGACCGTGATAGTGCCCGAAGGCTTGAGCAAAACGTTTCCGGTGTTTTTTACCTGGACGGCGACTATCCCGAAGCCGCCGGTCTCGGTGTACTTCGCGGACCCGAATCCGAGCCCCGGGGTTTCGGGTCCGGGCACGGTTACGGAAAGTGCAATCGCGGCCCTTTGCACTTGATTGATCGCGATCTTTCCGCTGCCTTCGATCGGCTGATCGTTTTCAATAACTAGGCTTGTTATGTATTGGCCCGGCGGCGTGCCGGGCGGAATTGTCAAATTGAATGGAATGTTCACCGCGGTCCCCGGCGTGAGCTGAAGAACGGCCTCCTTGTAATCGGTCCAGGTGGTGGTACCCCCGCGCGGATCGGTTCGAAGGCGAGCGCCGAAGCCTCCATTGATCAACGTGTATGCATCGGCCGGATAAGTTCGGGCGGCTATTGGCTGGGCGCCGAAGGTGGCCACCTCGACCGTCAACGGCCGGGACTCACCGGGGTTCGCGGTCAAATCGAAGAATTCCCCGGGCTGCCCGAGAGCTTTGATGGCGAGTTTGGCGTCTGCAGAAGGGGGAGCCGCAGAAGGGGGAGCCGCAGAAGGGGAGGGAGACAGGAGAGCGGGAGTTTGCCCCAACGATGGGTTAACGGGGGCCAAGCAAATAAGGACGGCCACCGCTACGACCAACCAGCGGTGAGCGGTGGGCGGGGTTCGATCCGACACACTGGCGGGCCCGATGGCTGGAGCCCTAGAGGCAAAACATACGACTAACGCACCTTCGGCAAGTACCGAAGGGACCTTCCGGGCTTTCATGCAAGTGTCCAAAACCATCCTTAAAAGTATCCGAAAACCAAGCCGGTCCCCGTTAGTGGTCAGGTCACTAGCGGGGACCGGCAGGGGTAAAGTCTGTAAGGATTACGGTCCGGCTGAGATGGTGGTCGTCAATGTTCCGGTGTAAGTACCCGCCACACTCTGGGCCGGGATGCTAAGCGAGACTCCAAGGGCCTGGGTGTAAGTACCTTGACCGAACAAGGGATTTGCTTGCAAAGTCTTGCGTGCGCTGTCCAGGGTTCCAACAGGACTGATTATCGGCACCTTGGGTCCGCCGATTCCCAAAACGTCCACCACTTGGCCGGCGACGACTGTAGGAGCAGCGGCCGATGTTAGCGAGAAGTTTGCGGCCGGAATATTGGTCGCGCCCGCCGCGTTAGCGCCGCTGTAAACGAAAGCGGACGTTTGAACAGTGACATTCCAGCCCAGACCGGTGGCTGAGCTGTCGTCTGCGGTCAGGGTCATGCTGCCGGTGTTCGACTGCGCGGAGTGCGAATAGGCAGCGCTTCCAAGGGTAAGGTTGGCCACGCTGGCTGTTCGGGCTCCTGCTGTCACTACCTGCGTGACGGTGTCTGCTGCGAATGCTGCGGGGGCTGCTATAAGGGCCATAGCGGCGCCAATTGCAGCGATGGTGATTCCCCTGATCTTCATTCTTGCTTGCCTCCTTGGTCGGATAAAATTAATATCGGCGCCTAGGTGGCCAAACTTGAGCCAAGTATCAACCGTCTGGGTGAGGCTGAACGGCCCTAAATGGGTCGGAAACTGAGAATTTCGAAATATGATTCCTGGGCGATTCGAAAGAGTGAGCCTTTTCATGAATGTGAGCAAGCGTGAGGCAAACATCAGGCCCTTAGTGGAAGTATCCAAACTGAACAAGTCATTTGGAAGCCTGCATGTTCTAAGGGACGTCGACCTTTCCGTCGCCGGAGGCGACACCCTGGTCATCATCGGGCCTTCGGGTTCGGGAAAGTCGACGCTGCTCCGCTGCATAAATGGGCTGGAGCCAGCGGATTCCGGATCGGTTGTCATTAATGGACAGGACATAACAACCGCCGGTCGAAAAATTGGCAAGATCCGCTCCGAAATAGGAATGGTTTTTCAGCAGTTCAACCTTTTTCCCCACATCACCGTGTTGGATAACGTCACAATCGGACCGATCCATGTGAAGAAGGAGTCCAGCGATCAGTCCCGTAAACTTGGCATGGAGCTGTTGGAGAAGGTGGGCATCGCGGGCAAGGCGAATGCTTACCCGGCTGAACTCTCGGGAGGCCAGCAGCAACGCGTGGCCATTGCCCGGGGCCTGGCAATGAGGCCTCAATTGATGATGTTCGATGAGCCAACCTCGGCGCTTGACCCCGAAATGATCAGCGAGGTGCTTGATGTGATGGTTGCCCTGGCCGCCGAGGGAATGACCATGTTGGTGGTCACTCACGAGATGGGTTTTGCTCGCCACGCCGCGAATCGAGTCATTTTTATGGACGAAGGGGTCATCGTCGAGGAGGCGGAGCCCGAGGTCTTCTTCAAATCCGCGAAAAACCAAAGAACCCAAGAGTTCCTCTCAAAGATCCTGGAGCACTAGACGGCGGCGAGGCCCCTGCCTGTAGGATGTTCTTAACCGAGCAAGGAGTTCTGCATGAAAAAGACTTTTGGGTTGTTGTTACTACTAAGCCTGGTCCTTGTCGCTTGCAGTAAAAGCGATCCAACCATAAAGGAGAGCCCGAGCTCCAAGCCTAGCTTTGCCGCCGGTTCCTACATGGCTGCTATTCAAGAAAAGGGAAAGATCGTTATTGGCGTCAAGTACGACGTTCCACAATTCGGCGCCCTAAATCCCGCGACCGGCAAGCCAGAAGGATTTGATGTTGATCTCGGAAACATCATTGCCGGCAAGCTGGGAGTTAAGGCCGAGTTCGTCGAGGCCGTTTCGAAGAACCGAATTCCCTTTCTCAACGAAGACAAGGTTGATCTCATTATTTCGACGATGACCATCAACGAGGAGCGCAAGCAGCAGATCGACTTCTCCAATGTCTATTACGTTGCCCGGCAGCGGCTACTGGTAAAGAAGGACAGTCCAATAAAGAGCGCGACAGATCTCAACACCGCCAAAGCCACTGTTTGCTCGGCCAAAGGCTCTACCTCCGAGGCTAACATCCGAGCGGTTGCGCCCAATGCCCAGGTCAATCTGCAAGACGGCTATTCGCAGTGCTTCCAGTTGCTCCAAAATGGCCAGGTAGAAGCAGTCACCACCGACAACGTCATTTTGGTCAGTTTGCTGAAGAGTGATCCCGCCAACTTCAAAATCACCGGAGAGCCGTTCTCGGTCGAGCCCTACGGCATGGGGATAAAGAAGGGCCGTGCAGGTTTTGTCGAGTTCGTAAACGGTGTTTTGACCGGGGTCAAAAAGGATGGAACCTTTATAAAGCTCTATAACAAATGGGTTAAGCCGGTGAGCGGAGAGCCCGGCGTGGTGCCGCCCGACACAGCGGTGGCCGAGGCTCCGGGGGCCCCGCCTGCAGCGGCCCCGCCTGCGCCGGCTTCGCCGGCGCCCCAGCCCACAACGCCGTAATGAATCGACCACTATAAGTAGCGAGGAGCGGCATCACCACGCTGGTGGTCGGACCGCTGGCATTCGGGGAGGTTCTTACTAAGAACCTCCCCTTGTTCTTAACGGGCTACAAAAATACCTTGCTGCTCGTGGCGGTCGCATTCGCGGGGAGCCTGATTCTAGGAACCCTAGTGGCAGTCCTGCGGCTTGCTCCCGTCCCTATCCTGCCGGCGTTGGCCCGAGCCGAGGTCGAGCTTTTTCGCAACATCCCACTTGTCATTCAAATGAGTTTTTTGTTCATCGGCCTCGGCAGCATTGGGCTGAGAATGACGCCGTTTACAGCCGCGGCCATAGCGCTGACCGTTTACACAGGGGCCTTTGTTACTGAAAGCGTGCGATCCGGCATCGCCGCGGTGGGGGCGGGGCAAATCGAGGCAGCGCGCTCGATGGGAATGGGCTTTATACAGACCTACCAGCTCGTCGTTTTGCCTCAGGCTCTGCGCACCGTCATTCCCCCCCTCGGCAACCTGATGATTGCCATGGTAAAGAATTCGGCCATAGCTGCGGCAATCGCCTATCCCGAACTGTTGTACCAGTCGGATCTGGTGGATTCCCGGACGTTTCAGACATTCGAGATTTTTACGGGCACCCTGGCGGGCTTCTTGTCTATAACGCTGCCACTCTCATACGTTGTATCGCGCCTGGAGAAGCGACTGAGCATCGTCCGATGAAGGGATGGTTGAGGTGGGCCATTGGCGGCGGGGGGGCTGCGTTGATCTTGGCCGCCCTCGCCGCCGCGGCCTATCGCTCGTACGGACCCGGCGATTCAAGTGAAAGACTGGCAAGGCTGGAGCGCCGTTGGAGCCCCTTTGTGGGGCAAGGATCTGGCACGATCTGGAAGTTCATTGGTCAAGGTGTATTGGTCACGCTGCAAATAGCCGCTATTTCGATTGTTCTCTCGCTGATTTTTGGAACCATCTTGGCCTTGATGCGGCTTGCCCGCAACCCCCAATTGAGTTCTGCGGCTCCTCGCAGCTTACTTATTTCAATAAGCGCGCCGGCCGGGCTTTTGGTCCAAATCGTTAGAGCCTCGCCGCTTTACATGTTGATTTTGTACACGTTTGTCGCGGCACCGAGGTTGGGACTGGATCTGCCGGCAAAGGTTGCCGGAATCATTGCCTTAACGCTTTACACATCGTGTGTTTTGGCCGAAATAATCCGGGCCGGGATACTCTCGCTTGACCGGGGACAGTCCGAGGCGTCGCTTGCCCTCGGGCTGCCATACCTCAGCAGATTGCGGCTGATCATTCTGCCCCAGGCTCTTCGAAGAATGGCCCCGGCGGTCGTCTCTCAGTTGGTGACCCTTATCAAGGACACCTCACTTCTCAGCTTTATCACCGTACTAGAAGTAAGCCGGCGCTTGGCTATCTTGTCCCAGCAAAAATTCAATCCGATTGAGTCATTCCTTGTGGCGGCAATGATTTACTTTTGCATTAACCTCGCATTGTCTGCAGCGGCAGCCCGGCTACAGCGAGCCCCCACCCGGGTGGCCGCCGGCGCCCCGGTTGCTATCCAACAGGTAGGCGCCGAGGATCAGACGCGAATCATCTAACCGAACGCGCCCTCATGGAAGATGCCCACAATATTGCCCTCTGGGTCCTTGAACCAGGCGCCTTTTTCACCTTCCATCTCTGCAATGCCCTTATCGTTTGTCTTCAGCTCCGGGAAGTCGTACTGCCTCGCACGTAACCTCGGAAACGGCGACAATGGAATCTATGACACCAAACGTAGCGGCGAACAAATTGACTCGCTTGCAACAGGCGATGGCACCCTGGTAGCTATGGACCACGTACTGACCCACCTTCGCGCGCTGGAAGCCGAGGCAATTCATATCATCCGCGAGGTCGCGGCTGAGTTCGAGCGCCCCGTGTTGCTCTTTAGCGGTGGCAAAGATTCGATTGTGATGCTGCGGTTGGCCGAAAAGGCTTTTTTTCCGGCCCGGATTCCCTTCCCGCTCATGCACGTGGACACCGGCCATAACTTCGATGAAGTTCTTGAATACCGCGACCGTAGGGTTGCCGAACTGGACGCCCGACTGATTGTTGCCTCGGTCCAGGCGTCAATTGATGCAGGCCGTGTTGTGGACGATAAGCGGCCCGGCGCATCTCGAAATCGCTTACAAACGACGACTCTTTTAGACGCCATCGCCGAGCACAAGTTCGACTCCGTTTTCGGCGGGGGCCGGCGCGACGAAGAGAAAGCACGGGCGAAGGAGCGGGTTTACAGTTTCCGCGACGAGTTCGGCCAATGGGATCCTAAGAATCAGCGGCCAGAGCTTTGGAGCCTGTACAACGGCAGGCATCGGCCGGGCGAGCACATTCGGGTCTTTCCACTCTCCAACTGGACCGAACTGGACATTTGGGAGTACATCTCGGATCAAAACATAGCGCTGCCTTCCATCTACTTTGCCCACAAGCGACCGGTATTTCGCCTCGATGGAATGTTGATGGCAGTCCACCCAGTCTCGCCGGCGCCTTCAGGGGTAGAAATCTTCGAGGCGTTGGTTCGATATCGCACCGTAGGTGATGCATCTTGCACTGCGGCCGTTGAATCGAACGCGGACACCGTCGATAAAGTGATCGCCGAGGTGGCTGCGACGCGTATAACCGAGCGCGGAGCGACCCGTGCCGACGACAAATTTAGCGGCGCCGCGATGGAAGACCGAAAACGCGAAGGGTATTTCTAGTGCCCCAGCTTCTAAGATTCGCAACCGCGGGGTCGGTCGATGACGGAAAGAGCACCCTTATTGGCCGCCTCCTCTTCGACTCGAAGCAGATCTTCGAGGATCAATGGGACGCCGTCGAAAAAGTTTCGCGCGATCGCGGCGAGGGATATACAAACCTCGCATTGTTGACCGATGGCCTGAGAGCAGAACGGGAGCAGGGGATTACCATCGACGTTGCCTACCGGTACTTCGCCACCCCCAAGCGTAAGTTCATCATCGCCGACACCCCAGGGCACGTTCAGTACACACGCAACATGGTCACAGGCGCTTCGACCGCGGACCTTGCGTTGATTCTGGTTGATGCCCGAAATGGCATTCAGGAACAGAGCCGGCGCCACGCAATTATCACCACGATGCTGAGAGTTCCTCACACGGTGCTCTGCGTTAACAAGATGGACCTGGTTGACTACCGCCAAGACGTATTCGATTCGATCAGCGCGGAGTTTAAGGAGTTTGCGGGCCGTTTGGAAATGGGGGACCTGTCGTTTATACCGATCTCGGCCCTCGACGGCGACAATGTTGTCACCGGCTCTTCGAGTATGCCCTGGTATGAAGGACCGTCGCTTCTTCATTTTTTGGAGGAGGTGGATATCGCCTCTGATCGCAATCTCCAGGACTGCCGTTTCCCAGTTCAGTACGTGATCCGCCCGATGTCGGGCGACCATCATGATTACCGGGGCTACGCTGGTACGATCGCCGGAGGCGTCTTTAAAGAAGGGGACTCAGTCATGGTCTTGCCCTCGGGCTATACCTCGAAGATTGCCGGAATCGATTCGATGGAAGGGCCTGTGGCAGAAGCCTTTCCTCCCATGTCGGTAACCATTCGCCTCGACGACGACATCGATGTCAGCAGAGGATCAATGCTCTGCGGCCCATCGAATCATCCGACCGCCGGGCAGGACATAGACGCAATGATTTGCTGGATGAGCGAGTTGCGGCCGCTTCGAGCGGGCGACCGGCTCACGATAAAACACACAACCCAATCAGTCCGGTGTGTGGTCAAAGATGTCGCCTACCACCTGGACGTAAATACTTTGCAGCAACATGAAGGAGCAGACCAGCTATCTCTCAATGAGTTGGGCCGGGTAATTTTCCGCACAACGGCGCCGGTGTATTTTGACGAGTACAGCCGGAACCGAGCGACGGGCAGTTTCATACTGATCGACGAAACAACAAATTCAACCGTGGGCGCCGGGATGATAGCCGGGGCCGCACGAACGTAAAGGTCCCTCGCCCAGCGCCGTACTAGCTCAAGAGCTCTTGGGCTTGCTCGGGAGTCTTGCCTTTTGAGATGAGCCACCCAACCATAAATTCACGAGATTCATCGTCGGTCGGCTCGCGGTCGCCGAAATGTTCCTGAACAGCGAAGGCCACTTCCATAATCGTGTTGCTTAGCTCTGCCTGAGAGTCGAATGGCTGCGAGGGCGCCGCCGGTTCGTTGGGCGTGGGCGCCACTGGCTTTCCCGATATCGGGAGGCGTTCCGACTCCCAGGCTTTCATTCCGCCCTCCAGGGTTTCAGCGTCGTAGCCTTGGGCCTTAAGGAACTTCGCAACCTGGCCGCTTCGGTGCCCAAGATGACAAACCGCGATCACCGGGCGAGCCTTGTCGATCTCACCCAAGCGTTGCTGCAGTTGCCCCATGGGAATGTGAACGGACCCGTCGATATAGCCCTGGTTCAACTCCGTGGCTTCACGAACATCAACAAGTTGGGCCGTTTGACTTTGCTCATAAACCTCTTGTGGATTCATGGCAAGAATTCTAGCTAAGGGTCAATGGTGGTCCGGTCGGTGAGCCCTCCACAACGGCGGAGTCGGATGGATCGGCTCTTAGGGACCTGAGAGCCACGCCAATGGCCCCGAGGCCGAACAAGGTGGCGGCAAAAGAGGTGAGCCCGCCCAAGAAGGGGAGTAGAGCAACAAGCCTAAGAACGGCAAGTCCAGCGAGGAATGTGATAATTCGGCCGCCCGAGGACATCAGGGTTCTACCCAGCACCACGGCGCTGATCGCGTATGAAAGGGGGTAAAGGACGAGCAATCCGAACAGAACGATGAATCCAAGCGGTATGCCCACCACGGTCAGGAAGCAGACGACTGCAAGAACCGGTAATGCGAAAAACAGCAATAACCCCCACCCGAGAGTTCGGGCGGCATTGCTTCTGGCGAGCCCAGGGATCGTTTCAGATACACGAGGGGCTATTAGCAGCAGAATCAGCCCGAGCAGAAAAGTCGAGATTGAGACGGCAGCCCACACCGCGATGCGGCCGAAAAGCTCAGCTCCATCGCCCAAGTCTTGTGCTCGCGCCTGTCTGGTTTCACCCCTTATCGATGATCCGGGACTCGCATTTAGGGTGCCTCGATGAATCAGGTCCCCTTTTATAACGGCTGCGGGGCCGAGAGTGACAGGCCCGCCCAACGCCACGACATCCTTTTCTATCACGCCAGAAATTTGGGCCGGACCGTCAAAGATAAATAAGTCGCCGGTCACACGACCACGAATATTTACCGAGCCGTGAAGGACGACCACGTCGGTAGCGGTTTGGTTCTCGGCGACCTCAACGGGACCGGAAATAACAACTCGCTCGCCCGAGGGGACTTCCTTAGCCATGGCCGGAGCAGCCTGCCCCAGACACAGCGCTCCGATAAGGCCGCAAATTACAAAAGCTCGCATTAAGATCCCACTATAGCCACAACCCTGACGATATCCTTTCGGTTGGCATTGTCAACACAACGGGCAAACGTCGAAGCCTCAATCCGGTTAGCCTGAACCAATGAAGCCCTACCGAGTAGTAGCCGGCGCAACTGCTGTTGTCATGGGCATGGTCCTTGCGGTGTGGCTTCTCGTAGAGTTGAAGACCCTGGTAATCGTTGTTTTGGTTGCTGGTTTATTGGCCGCCGCCCTGGAGCGCCCGGTGACCTGGATACACCAGCGTCTGGGTTTGAAACGCAGGGGGGCCGCTGTGGCGATTGTGGTTATCGGTCTGCTCGGGGCTCTTTCGGCTTTTGGATACCTTGCCTACCGCCCCTTTTCCAAAGAATCCAAAACGATTCGACAGGGTTTGGCAGGTCAGGTTGAGCGCATCAAGGAACTGCCCGTAGTGGGTCCCCGCCTGGAGGGTGTGGACCTCAAAAAAGAAACGAACGATTTCTTAAAGCGGCTTCCCAAGACGCTAACCGGGAACCGGACTCAGATCCTGAACACAGCCAAGGCTGCTTTGACCGACCTTGCCGTGGCCGCTACGACACTCGTTGTCATGGTCTTCATCTTATTGAACGGCCCGAAAATTGGGCAGGGGGCCTCGGCCCTCATTCTCGACGACATGAAGCGGGTTCGCGCCACGCGGCTGGCTCGCAAAATGCAGGGCGCCATCGGCGGTTACGTTGTCGGCGCTCTCCTAATCGCCACACTGGCGGCGACCGTCGTTGCTGTGAGCTTGCTGAGCATGGGCGTCCCTTTTGTCGCTATTTTGGCGGCGGTCATGTTCATTTTGGACCTACTGCCCCTGGTAGGTGCGACCATCGGAGGCGTCCTGGTGACTGCGGCGATCTTTATTCTTGACTCCCAGCTTTGGAAGGCGGTCGCGTTTGCGATTATTTTCATCATTTATCAGCAAATCGAAAATCACACCATCTACCCGCTGGTAATGGGCAAGACGGTAAAAATCGGCTCTTTCACGGTGCTGCTTGTGATTCTCGCTGGGACCGAGTTGGCGGGGGTCATCGGAGCGCTGTTGGCGATCCCAATTGGTTCGGTGCTAAACGTCTTGGTCCAGGATTTCCTAGAGGAGCGAAAAGGCAAGGCCGAGTTGGCCAGAGCCGCCGACTCCAGCCTTCTGGAAATGGCGGGTACGGCCCGGGCGGAGCGCGAAGAGACCGGGAAGCTGAGTCAGTAGGGCCGATTCGGACCGCTGGTCAGCAGGGCCTACCAGGATCCGCCTCCGCCGCCGCCTCCGCCCCCGCCTGAGAATCCGCCCCCCGAGAATCCGCTGGCGCCTGATCCCGATGGGGTCGAGGTTATGGTGCCGGAAGTTGTAACGGCGAACCCGTCGATTGACGAGGCAAAAGCCATCGCCGTAAAGGGATGGTTGCCTGCATACCAGTAGGTTGTGGGCAGGGCGCCGTCGAGGCCTTCGAATGCCCGGGCCCACTTTTTTGTAGCGCCGAAAACGATCGCATAGGGCAGGTACTCGGAAAACAGGTTCTGTTTCTCGGCGAAGCGGGCCCGGTCGCGCTCGGACTCGTCGATGAATCTGCGGAACCCCTGAATTCGCCGGAGCACGGCTGTGCCTTTTGCGGTGCGACGCGGCATGCGCTTGGCGGCGCCGAGGAGCAACAAGCTGCCCGCGACTAAGGGGATTCCAAGCAGGGCCACGTGGGTAAAAATAGCCGCCACGACCAGAATTCCCAAAGATACAATCAGGGCGCCAATCCCGATTCCAAGCCAGCGCGTTCTGATCTTGTCGGGGCGAGTAGCGAACCAGCCCTGCGATACGGCGTCGTCGTACAGGTCGTTCTCTACGGTGGTCAGCCGCGCCGCGAAGGTGTTCCGCAGGTCCGACAGCTTGACTTCGTCGCCATCTTCAAAAAGTCCCTTTAACAAAGCTTTTTCGTAGGCGCGCAATTTCTCAGCAGGAGCTTTCAATTTCTTTAGATTCCAGTCCTGTTTGCCGAACAAACCCTTTTTCTCGACTTCCTCGATCACCAGGTAGCGGCGCACGGCCAGGTCTACTATCGAAGCCGTCACATCTAAGGGGCCGGCTACTTCATCGACGAGTGTTCCAACCTGCCCGGGGCGGATGGATTCGGGGGGCTCAAACTCGACCGGTGTTTCACCGCGGTCAAACATTCCGACAGCTTCTTCTGCCCCATCGTTGCCGAAAACCGCATCGACCGGCGATCCCGCCCATCTGCGGTCTCTTCCCGATTTCCAAATAAGCCGGGTCAGATATGCGACGATCCCAGCAAGCAGGGCCAGTGCCCCGAATCCTGTAAAGGCAGTCACCTGGAAAGCCCGAGCAAAGCTCCAGCGCTCCCTCAACACCGGCTTGGGTGCAGCAACTGCTCCCTTGGGAAGAGCCACAACAAACGTGAATGCTTCATATGGCGCCAAACCGCTTTGGCTGAACCGGGCCGTGTTGCCCGTCTTGGTGGCGTCGGAGCAGGGCAGTGTCGAGCGAGACGGCCCGGCGAAGCAGGCTATCTTTGTTACCTCGCCAGGGGCGCTGACCGTAACCGTGGCTGCTTGTATCGGTACCGGCCACTGGTCTCCGATGGCGTTCCAGTAAAGCTCGTCGTGATCTGCAAAGCCGTTAAACGCTCTTTCGACCTGGTAAACAATCGTGTAAGAGTGTCGACCGGTAATGGTTTTATCGGGGTCACCAATCTTGATTCGCTCGGTGAATCCCTGGTCTTCCACGTCGTAGTCGTCGGGGGTCCCGGAAGACCCTTCCACCGACAAAACCTTCATCGGGTATATGCGGTCGTATTTATCGTCGTAGCGAAGTTTCACGGGAACGTCACGAAAGATCCCGTGACGCTCGTCGGCTCCGAAGTCGTAGTCGATGACTTCTTTGACAACCATTAAGCCCGACCGCTCGATTTGAATTTGGACGTTGTAGGCCGATATTTGTTCCGAGCCGCTCTGGGCATTCGCCGGAAAGGAGACCGACGCGGCCAGCATTACCGCTAGGCATAGGATCCCGCGAAGGCGCTTAGGCTTTGACCTCATGGTCTAAGGATACGGCTTGGTCCTTTGCATGCGACGCGCTTTGGCGCTCGAGCTGGGCATTCAGCTCTGCCCCCACCAACAGCGCCAGCCCGGTCAGGTAAAGCCAGAAGATCAAGATCACAACTCCGGCAAACGACCCATAGGTCGTGGCGTAGCTGCCGGAACCGTTCGCATAAATTGAAAAACCCAAAGAGGAACCGACCCAAATAATCATCGCGATGACCCCGCCGGGGGTGACCCATTTCCAGTTCGGACTATCCCGGTTGGGGCCTGCGTAATAAAACAGCGCGATCAGTCCGGTGAGAAGAGCGATAGCAATCACCCACCTGAGAGCAGTCCAGGCTTGGCCGACAAATACTTCCGCCGGCAGATGGCCCACTATCCACGCCCCAAGGGGCTTGCCAAAGACAATCAACCCAACGGCAAGCCCCCCGAAAACGGTGGTGGCGCCGATCAAAATGAGGGCGTAAAGTCGCTTGCGAAAGAACCCTCTCTCGGCTGGCACGTCGTAGGCCACGTTTAGGCCGACCTGCATGGCGACCATTCCGCTGGATGCGCTCCAAAGAGCCAATGAGAAGCCGGTTATTGTCGCAATGAGTGAAGTCCTCTGAGGCTGGGAGCTTGCACTAGTGATGGCCCCCACGAGTACTTTGGCCGCCTGCCCGGGCAAGATCGTCTTGAATATGTTTTCGACTCCAGTGATTACCGACGGTCCGGCATGCAAAAGATCCAACAAGCCGATGGCTGCTATAAGGGCCGGAAAGACTGCCAGGAACCAATAAAACGCAAGCCCTGCCGCCGCCATGGTAATTCGATCTTCTTTGGTTTCCTTGAGGGTGCGCTTTAAAGTCGATATCCATTCGGCGGCGCTCAGTTTGAGGGGGGAATCGGCGCCCGGCTCGGATTCTTTTTGAACTGGAATCGGTTCCTCCAAGGCGGCCGAAGGCCGGGGCGAAACCTGGCCATTTTGATTGATTCTGACCGTCCCGACGGGCGAATTTCCGGACTTAAGCCCCCTTACGACCCCGCCAACGATCACGAGCGGCGCCAGTACTTTCGCGATTGTGCCGGTTTTCGGCTCGGAAGCAGGCATGACTAATAGTCAATACCCAATCAAGGCAATCACAATCCGCCGGCGGCCCACCCCG
>JBPCIX010000006.1:0-28367 GCA_051005875.1 Actinomycetota bacterium
TCGCGCGGCAGATTCCTTGCCTATCCCGATTTCAGCCCCAAGCGAATCGATAATGCTGGTTGCCTTTTCATTGACCGCATCCTCGATGCGGCCGGTCTGCTCACTCACACGTTCGCCCAAGTCTCGAAAACCCGTACTCAAGGATTGTTCGATGGATTTTTGAAATTCCAGAGCTCGCGCGACAGACTCCTTGTCTATCCCGGTTTCAGCCCCAAGCGAATCGATAATGTTGGTTGCGCTTGCCTTGACTGCATCCTCGATGCGGCCGGTCTGCTCACTCACACGTTCGCCCAAGGCTCGAAAACCCGTACTCAAGGATTGGCGGATTCCTTCGGAATATGTATCGGCCTGTTCTAGGACAGCCTGGCTCGACCCCCTGATAGACGCTTCGATGCCCGCCACTTTTGAGTCCATAAGTTCCAGCAGACTTCTGTTTGTTCGCTGAGCGGCCTTCCAAAGCGCCGAGATTTCTAAGACCTGTTCCCCAAGCGAGGCGCTGGAGGATTGCAGTGCCTGCCGAATCTGCTGAGATTCCTGCAGGGCCCTCTCGGTAATCGCCCCTGAAGAGGTCTCAATCACTTCACGAGTCTGGGCGGGGATGCTGGCTGTGGTTGCCTCGATCGCAGTCAGCTTAGACGTAACGAGATCGAACAGAGCCCGATTGGCCCCACTTGCCCCTTGTGAGAGCGAGGAGAGGACTTCGTGCGTTTTGACTATTTCCGCCTGGACTCCGGTCTCGCCATTTAGCGAAATCTCGACCTCCATCAGCCTCGATTCGATACCCTCCAGAAGCATGTGATTTGATTTCATGCTCGATTCTGCAAAGGTCCGCTGGGCGCCTTTGGTCATTTCAGCTATCTGTTCGAAGCCGTGCATAATTACATTCTTGAGTTCCTCAAGCAGGGCAGACGTCATCAAGCGCTGATCCGCCTGCTGGCTCGAAAGGGCTTCCATCGCACTGCTCAGATTTGTGGACTCGGAAGATCCACCCGTTATAGAGGACTCGATTTCCGAGAGCTTCGATTCGAGAGCACTGAGCAGGCCCTGATTAGACTGGGCGGTTGATTCAGCCACATTCAGCTGTGTCCCCGTTGCCATTTCGGAGATTCGTTCAAGACCATGCTGAATTCGGTTGTTGATCTCATCAAGCAAGGCTGATGTCACCAGCCGCTGGTCAGCCTGCTGATTTGCGGCGACCTCGACGGCAGTCTCAATAGCGGCTCTAAGGTTCATGTATTCCGCGGCCTGCCCGCTTAGATATGTTTCTACCCCCTGCATCCTAGACTCGATGGTCTCGACTACTACTTGATTGGACTGGGAGGTTGAGTCGGCGAGGTTTTGCTGGACTTCTCTTGTCATCTGGGTTATCTGTTGGATTCCTTGTTGAATCCGGGAGTTGGCCTTCTCGGCCAAAGCGTTGCTTTCCTCGTCCTGATCGGACTGCTGGCTCACAAGCGTTTCGATGGCCGCTTGTTGGCGGCTCATTGCAGCCGTGATCTCGCCCAACACGCGACTCAATTGATCGGTGTGGCTGTTCACCGTATCGAGTGTGGTCTCGCCGGATTTGCGGATTGACTCCTTCAGGGCGCGCTTGGTGTTTTCCTCGAAAGCTCCCAGCCTCGAAATTACTTGATCGTTAACATCCAGGACCGATGACTCCAGCCTTCGAAGCCTCGCTTCAAGTACTTCAAGCAGCTGTGATGTTTGCCGCTTCGTGGCAGGAGGGCTCTCGGCGGGCACTTTTGGGCCGGCGCCGGGGGGAGGCCCCGCGAGCGCCGCGCTTGCCGCTTTGGACTGTGCGGGTGGCTTCCCCGCTGGGGGGGGCCCGGAGCTTTTGGCCGCCTTAGCGCCACCCGGTGGGGCTTTTAAGGCGGACTGGAGAAGAGCTTCTATTCGATTGGAGGTCTCGTCTTTGCCCGGGCCAGACCCACCCTTTTTTTCGCTCATCAGTTGAATGCTACGTCAAGCAGGTTGCAGCACCGCTTTTCGGGGATGCAGGGGACGCCCACTAGACGCGGTCCCTTTGGTTATTGCCCTTGCCTTGGCTCTCAAGGTCCATGGCTAGAAGCCTGACCGGGCCCTGAACTTCCGGGTCGAGGTCAAAGGATAAGGCTCGAACCGCAGCAACGATTTCTGGAGCCCCCTTTAGCCATTCGGGCCCTTCGGCTATTGAGAGGGCCCCGAAGCGACGGATATCGCCAAGCGGGTCTGCGCAGGTTGTTAACAGCCGGCCGACGATTTCGTCCTTGTCCAGGACCGGGCTCTTCTTCCACTGTTTCGGGATCTCCTTGTCCGAGGCCACGGCCAAGTAATTCACCAGGGGGTCTGCCTGTACATAGTCAGAGTCCACAGTGGTTAGGTTCTTTACTTTGTCGTCCTCAATCAGCATCAGACGATAGCCCCGAACCCAAAGAACGGCAAGAAGCTCGCGAGTCGAATGACCTGCCTGGGAGATTTTGGGACCGTTCAACTCAAGCACGATTACCGGCATCGCCTTGGCCAGCAGGCCGGACATTCCACCGAGGGCTGCCAGTTCAGAACCTTCAAGGGACATTTTTATGATGTCGACCGACGGCCAAGCGACGGCTTGAATTAGGTCATCAATCGTTATGGAAGCCACACCGGCTGTAGCATCGGCGGGCCCCGTGATGTCTCCCGGGATCGCATTGATTACATGCAGACTGGTCAATCCCCTGCGCTCAGCAGCACCTTCCAGCGCTGCGCACTTGTCCGGGGAGCCGTCTATGGCCATGACATTACAATTCAATTCCGTCAAGGCGAGCGAAAAGTCACCAGTCCCGAGGCCGAGATCGAGAACTCTCAAACCTGGCCTGGCGAAGTCGAGCACTAGGCCCAAGAGTTGATGATCTGCCACGACCAAATGATAGTCGCCGGACGACCTGACGGTTACTGAGCGTGAGGCGTAAACCGCCATTTGAGCCGCTGCCGGGCCGATGGGATCCATTGTTGGGCTAAAGTTCAACCAAAATTCAGATTAACGACACTATTTTCTCGGCCGCCGATGCTAGCGTCTGTTTGGGTTCGCGACTACTCACTGCGGCCCGACATCGCCTCAAAGGAGGAGGAAATTGAAGTCAAAATTTGTTGCGGTAATTTTGTTGGCCGGCCTCATGGCCACCGCCTGCGGCGGAGGCTCAAGTAACGACGCCAAGGACGACGATTCGGGGTCGAAACTTTCTGGGCAGATCCAGATCGACGGTTCCAGTACAGTCACACCCCTGATCTCGCTTGCCGCCGAGGACTTTCAACAGGAGAATTCAGGCGTGAAGGTGACCGTAGGTACCTCCGGCACCGGTGGCGGCTTTGAAAAGTTCTGCAACGGCGAGACGGACTTCTCGATGGCGTCGCGCAAGATCAAAGATTCGGAAACCGCAGCCTGCAAGGCAAAAAACATTGAGCCCTTTGAGCTTGTTATGGCCAACGACGGTTTGTCTGTTGTTGTCAATCCCCAGAACAAATGGGCAAAATGCCTCACAGTGGCACAGCTAAAAACGATATGGTCGGCCGACAGCAAAGTGAACAACTGGAATCAGGTGGACCCGAGCTTCCCCGACCAGCGGCTGAGTCTATTTGGAGCCGGTTCGGACTCGGGGACCTTCGACTACTTCACCGAAGCCATCAACGGCAAGGCGGGTTCGACCCGCACCGACTACAACCCGAGCGAGGACGACAACGTCACGGTAACGGGAGTGAGCGGAGACAAGGGCGCCATGGGTTACTTCGGATTGTCCTACCTGCTGGAGAATAAAACCAAGATCAAAGGGGTTGAAATCGACGGCGGCGAAGGCTGTGTCGCGGCCAGCAGTAAGGCCGTTCAGGCCGGCACGTACAAGCCTCTTGGACGGGAGCTTTTCATCTATACCAAGGCAGAGGCGGCCAAGCGCCCGGAGGTAAAAGCCTTCGCGGACTTCTATCTCGAGAATCAAAAGGCCCTCACCGAGGAAGCTCTTTTCGTGCCGTTGACCGACGCCCAGGTTGAGAAAGCGACCGAGGAGCTGGGCGCAATTGACGCAGCATAAGCTAAAAGCGTTCAGCTTAAGCAGCATGGAATGAAGTCAAGTAAGGCATCGCCGGCGGGCTTGGCCCCATCAGGTCATCTCATTCGTCAGCGGAGGATCGAACTTATAGTTCGGTCCTCCCTTTCGTTGGTCGGCCTTGCTTCGGTTGTTGTGACTGTAGCTATTGTCCTTTCCCTGCTGCTGCCCACCCTCGAATTCTTTTCCAAGGTGAGCCTCGGAGAGTTTTTCGGAAGCGTCGTGTGGTCACCGCTGTTCAACCCCCCGAGGTTCGGCGTATGGCCTTTGATAACGGGCACGTTTCTGGTTATGAGCGTCGCAGTGGTTCTTGCCGTTCCCTGCGGTTTGGGCGCCGCCTTTTATCTCAGCGAGTATGCCTCGCAGCGCGTGCGGCGGATTGTCAAGCCCGTCCTGGAAGTACTGGCCGGAATACCGACGGTCGTGCTTGGTTTCTTCGCCCTCAATTTCGTCAACCCACAAATTGTTCAGCGGTTCTGGCCTATCGGCCGCGTCGAGACTTTCTCCGCAATGTCCGCAGGTCTCGTGGTCGGAATCGCGATCCTGCCACTGATGGCTTCCCTTGCTGAGGACGCCATGTCAGCGGTGCCCAGTTCATTGCGGGACGGGGCGCTGGCGCTCGGGGCGACTAAACGGGAAGTTTGCACCGGCGTTATTTTCCCCGCCGCCCTTTCAGGGATCGTCGCCGCGGTGGTACTGGCTTTTTCGAGAGCCATAGGCGAAACGACTATCGCTTTGATGGCTGCCGGGAGCAATCCACGTTTCACCCTTAATCCGGGCGAGGGAGTTCAGACCATGGCATCGTTCATTGGTTTTGCCGGGATCGGCGACCAACCCACTGGTTCGACCGGTTACAAGACCATCTTCGCGGTGGGGACTCTGCTGTTTGTGGTCACCTTTGCCCTCAATATCATCAGCACTCGCGTGGTTAGGCGATTCCGGGAGGTCTACGAATGAATGTCGAAACGATCTCCTCGAAGAGTTCCCCTCTGGGACGCAAAATAGGCTGGAGCAGGCTCTGGCGTGACAAGGCGTTTCGCTTGGTCCTGCTGCTCAGTATCTCCTTGGCACTTGTGACGCTTTTTACCCTGCTAATAGATACCTTTCTTGAAGGTCGCCCAAGACTGAATGGGTCCTTGCTTTCAAACATGCCTTCAGCGCGCTCGGCCAGGGCGGGGATCCAGTCCGCCATTTTTGGCTCACTCTGGCTTGTTGGAATTACCTCGCTTTTGTCGTTGCCGCTGGGTGTGGGCACGGCCATCTTTCTCGAGGAGTTCGCTCCCAAGAACAGCCGATACGTTCGGTGGATCGAACTAAACATTCAAAATCTTGCCGGTGTCCCATCCGTGGTTTTTGGAATCCTCGGGCTTGCGTTTATCGCTCGTGGCCCCCTGTCTTGGGGGTTCACAGTCCGTACCGGCGCAATGGTCCTGACCATCCTCGTGCTTCCCCTGGTAATCATTGCCTCCCGAGAAGCCATCAAGGCCGTCCCACCATCGATCAGAGACGGCTCCCTTGCCCTGGGCGCCACTCAGTGGCAAACGATTTGGCGGCAGGTACTGCCGGCCGCGGTTCCGGGCATCGCAACCGGGAGCATCCTGTCGGCATCGCGGGCGTTGGGCGAGTCCGCCCCCTTGCTGTTGCTGGGGGCATTGACGTTTGTAACCTTCAATCCTGACGGGCTCGACAGCGGCTACACGGTGCTGCCGCTGCTTATTTTTAAGTACGCTTCGGATGCAAAGGCTGAGTTTCATGTCGTCGCCGCTGCGGCGATAATAGTGTTGCTGGTCGTACTCCTGGCAATGAACGCAACCGCTATTATTATTCGCAACCGATTCCAAAAGAGGCTATGACCGACTCCATAACGACCCAGGGCTCCCCGGCAAAAATAAAGATTCGCCCCTCACCCGTTCAGCCGGCCCCCGAGGCCGATTCTGATTCAGCGCCGGTCTTCCGGGCGCGCAGTCTCGGGGTTACCTACGCAGGCAAGCCGGCCATTCACAACTTTACGGCCGACATCGCCCGGAATCAGATTACGGCTCTAATTGGCCCAAGTGGCTGTGGCAAGAGCACACTGATCCGGTGCTTCAACCGGATGAACGATTTGATTCCAACAGCTTCGATCACCGGAAAGGTGCTTTACCACGGCGAGGACCTCTATGGGCCCGGTGTGGACCCTGTTGCAGTGCGGCGAAGAATTGGCATGGTGTTCCAAAAGCCCAATCCCTTCCCCAAGTCCATCTGGGACAACGTTGCTTTCGGACTAAAAGTCAATGGAATCAAGGAAAATATCGACGACAGCGTAGAGAGCGCCCTGAAGCGCGCCGTTTTGTGGGACGAAGTTAAAACGGACCTCCGCAGATCAGCCCTTTCCCTCAGCGGCGGACAACAGCAGAGGCTGTGTATCGCTCGAGCTTTGGCGGTCGAACCCGATGTGATTTTAATGGACGAACCCGCTTCAGCTTTGGACCCGGTAGCGACGGCCGGCATCGAGGAACTGATGCAAAGCTTGAAGGATAGATACACGATTGTAATTGTGACCCACAATATGCAGCAGGCGGCTCGCTCGAGCGATATGACGGCATTTCTAACAGTCGAGATCGATGAAAAGACCGGGCATCGAACCGGGATCCTGGTTGAGTACGCACCGACGGCCAAGATTTTCACGGTGCCGGCGGATCCCCGGACCGAGGCGTACATCACGGGGAGATTCGGGTAATGGAAGAGATTAGACGGCTTACTACGCGCAAAGTCTTGGCCACGGAGCTGAATGAGCTTGAGACAAAGGTTCAACTGATGAGCGTAGCGGGGCTGGACATGGTCAAGCAGGCTCTCGAGGGACTGGGGGAACCAAATCAGGCGTTGTTCGAGCGGATTATCCACGCCGACGATGAGGTGGACTCCTATTACCTTGACATCGAGCACAGGGTCGTAGACCTGTTTGCTCTTCAGACGCCGGTTGCCACGGATCTCAGACTTTTAACCGCCCTGCTTCACATTAATCACAGCCTGGAGCGAATAGCAGACATGGCGGTCAACCTCGCCAAGGTTGGCCTTTTGTCCTACGGACTGCCCAGCAACGAACCGGTGCAGACGATGATCCTCGAAATGGGCGGAATAGCCATACGCATGATCGAAGCCTCGATGGACTCTTTCCGACGCCGGAACCTCGAGCTTGCCTTCCAGCTGCCTGAGATGGACGAGCCGCTCGACCGTCTCAACAGGGGGATGATCAGGGCAATTCTGCCTCTTGCTGGTGACCAGCGGATGCTTGAGTGGGGCTTGAGGATGCACGTGATCGCCAGGCAGATCGAGCGCATGGGAGACCAGGCCGTAGACATAGGCGAGCAGGTGGCATTTCTTATTACGGGGGAGTTTCGCGAATTCACGGACAGCTCTAACCTGGAGTCCCCCTCCTAGTGGCTCATCGCTATACCTTTACGCTCTGAGAAAAATCCTTATTCCTGAAATTTGTACCCAATTCCCCTAACGGTGCAAATGTAGCGCGGATTTTTGGGGTCGCTTTCGACCTTTTCCCGGAGACGCTTTATGTGGACGTCCAGAGTCTTGGTGTCACCGAAATACTCCGGCCCCCAGACCTCGTCCATCAAGAAGTCCCGGGTGAGCAAACGGCCCTTTCGTTCAATCAGCAATTCCAGAATCGCAAATTCTTTGGGGGTCATCTGGACCAATCGCCCGTGAACTTTGACCTCGTGGCGGTCTGCATCTAGAGCCACAGGCCCTCCGGTTAAGCCGGCGGCACGGGTTGGGGTGTCCAGATTCATTGAGGTCCGGCGCAACTGCGCGCGCACCCGAGAAATTAGCTCCCTCATCGAAAACGGCTTTGTCACATAGTCGTCCGCTCCCAGCTCCAACCCAACCACCTTGTCGGATTCGGAATCCTTAGCGGTCAACACGATGATCGGCACGGTGGATTCCGAGCGAATTAATCTGCACAGGTCAAGCCCGGAGATCGCCGGAATCATGAGGTCTAAAAGGATTAGTGAGGGCCCGGCTGAGTGAAAATGCTGAAGTCCGGCCTTGCCGTCCGCAGCCAGAATCACCTTGAAGCCCTCGCGCTCCAGATTGAATTGAATAGCCTCGGAGATCGAAGGCTCATCCTCCACTACCAGGATTGTCACGATCTCATCGGGCTCCACGCCCCAAAGCATAAAGGCTCCTTGTCAAAAGGCGCGCCAGCCTTATTGCTCGAAGAGGGCCCTTTGGATGAGAGCATCTTGTTCAAGGCGGTGAACCCTCAGACTTCCCGTTGCAGGGCTCGCGCTTTCGCCTCGGGTTATTGGGACCAGATTTAGTCCCCAAGTGTCTGAGCACTGCCGCTGAACGTAGTTCCAGGCCCCCATATTTTTTGGCTCTTCCTGCACCCAGAAGACCTTGGAATCAGGATATTTCTTTAGCTGCTCGCCGAGACTGTCTGCGGGAAATGGATAGAGCTGCTCGATCCTTATAAGCGCCACATCATTTACTTCGTCCTCAAGGCGCCGCTGGGCAAGTTCGTAGTAAACCTTTCCGTGGCATGCAATCACCTTTTGCGCTGCGGCCGGAGGGTTGGGATCTCCCAGAACCTCCTGAAATCCACCCTCGGTCAGCCCGTCGACGGGGCTCCTTGCTTCAGGCAATCTGAGAAGCCACTTGGGGGCCATCACCACGAGGGGTTTCGCAACACTCCGCCGAGCCTGAAAACGCAGCAGATGAAAGTATTGGGCGGGTGTCGTCGGGCTGACGACGTGCATGTTGTCCTCCGCGCACAACTGAAGGAACCGCTCCAGCCTAGCGGTGGAGTGCTCGGGTCCCTGCCCATCGAAACCGTGTGGCAATAAGAGCATGAGCTTGCTCGTCTGGCCCCACTTGTCCTCCGCTGCGGCAATGAAGTTGTCGATGATTACTTGCGCTCCGTTGGCGAAGTCGCCGAATTGGGCTTCCCAGATTACGAGAGCGTCGGGGTTGGCGACCGAGTATCCGTACTCAAAACCCAAGACTGCGAACTCGGAAAGAAGGCTGTCGTAGGCGCGAAAGCTGGCGTCGCCGTTAGCCAATATTGAAAGAGGCGAATACTCGGCGGCGGTTGCTTGGTTCACCAAGACCGAGTGACGCTGGCTAAACGTTCCCCGGCGACTGTCTTGCCCTGAAAGACGAACGCTTATCCCCTCGGTTATCAGCGTTCCCCAAGCGAGAGCCTCGGCGAGAGCCCAATCGAAGGAGTTTTGGCTGATCGCTTGCGCGCGGTCTTGAAGCCACTTCTGGAGCTTGGGATGTACTTCGAACCCCTCAGGGATGGTCGTGACCGCAGCCAGAACAGCCTCAAGAGCGTGTTGTGAAACCGCTGTCGCTACTTTTGGCTCGGAATCCATGCGGGCAGGACGCTTCCACTCGATTTTGGGCGCCGGCGATCCGTCCTTGGTTTCGTCAAAGGCTCGATCAAGATGCTGCCGGTGCTGCACTAGGGCGGCCTCAGCCGCGGCTAGTGAAAGGTCTCCCCTGGCGATCAGAGCCTCGGTATAGAGCTTACGGACCGACCGGCGTTTGCGGATGGCGGCGTACATCAACGGCTGGGTGAAGGCAGGTTCATCGGTCTCGTTGTGGCCCCATCGCCGGTAGCACCACATGTCGACGACCGCGTCCTTGTGAAACTTTTGACGAAACTCAAAGGCCAGTCTTGCAACGCGAACGCATGCCTCGGGGTCGTCGCCATTCACGTGGAAGATGGGGGCCTGGACCATTTTGGCCACATCGCTGGCGTAGGTGCTCGAGCGGCCGTAGTCGGACCCGGTTGTGAAGCCGAGTTGGTTGTTGACGATTATGTGGACGGTCCCACCGGTCTTGTAGCCGCCCAGCTGCGAAAGGCTGAGCGTTTCGGCCGCAACTCCTTGCCCGGCGAATGCCGCATCGCCGTGAACAAGAAGGGCCAAAGCATCGCCACCGGGGCCGAGAAGATCTTGCTTGGCCCGGACCATTCCCTCGGCCACCGGATCCACCGATTCAACATGGCTCGGATTCGTCGCCAGCGTTACGGTTACTTGCTTTCCAGAGGGGGCCGTGTGAGTTCCTGTCGCTCCGACGTGATACTGAACATCGCCCGAGCCCTGAGCGAGGTTGGGGTCAAGGTCACCCTCGAACTCCCTGAATAGCTGGGAGTAACTTTGGCCGACGATGGTGGCCCGGACGTTCAGGCGCCCGCGATGGGCCATTCCAACCACCACTTCGCTGACTCCCGATTCAGCCGACATGTCCAGGATGCTGCCCAGGATCGGTATCAGACTCTCCGCGCCTTCCAACGAAAACCGTTTGTGGCCGACATACTTTTTCTGCAGGAAGGTCTCGAAAGCCTCGGCCTCGCCGAGCTTGCTGAGGATTCTGCGCTTATCCTCATCCGTTGATGCGGATGGGGCAAGTTCCATCCGCTCTCTAATCCATTGTTTTTCCAGGGGGCCCTCCAGGTGCATGAACTCGACCCCGATTGTGCGGCAGTAGATTCTCCTGAGATGCCCAAGAATTTCATTCAGAGTTAGCTCGTATGTTCCGGCAAGACCCCCGGTTGGGAAGGAGCGTTCGAGGTCTTCGATCGACAAACCCTGCGAAAACGGGTCCAGCTCAGTTATCTGACGGACGGGTTTGGCCTTGAGAGGGTCCAGGTCTGCAATGAGATGCCCTCTCACCCTGTACATGTGAATCAGCCTGAAGACGAGGCCGGGTTTGGCTCGGGCCCGCTGCGAGGTCTCCAGCGACTCCGGGGGCTGCGCACCGGTTGGTTCTGGCGACCGGCCTGCCCCGTTCGTGCCTTGAGCGGCCGCCTGAGGCTCGTAGTCATCGAGAAAATCCCGCCAGACTTCTGATACGGACAGAGGGTCTTCAGCGTACCGTTGATACATTTCGTCGACCAACCACATATTGGTCCCGAAGTCGTCGTCAGGCTTCATCGCATTGATCACCTTACCTCCCGAATCCCTGCGTATTAGGTTATATTCCGCGACAAATGCCGCGCGCCAGGCCCCACGGTCGCCCCACTTATCGCCGGACTGTGTACCGCGGGGGCGAGGGAATGTGGTCTTGGATTGGGCACCGCGGCACCGGGATGGCGGTGATGGGCTTTCTGTTCCTGCACATTTTGGACACTTCGCTGGTGGCCCTTGGTCCAAAGCATTACAACCGGTTCGTGAACTTGTACAAGTCCACTCTGTTTCGCCCCCTCGAAGTCTTGCTTGTAGGCGCAGTGATTTTTCATGCCATCAACGGGCTCCGTTTGGTTCTCATCGACTTTTGGAGCAAAGGCGTCCGATACGAGAAGCACCTCGCAAAGGCTCAAGTGGCACTATCACTTGCGTTCTTTTTGCCGGCGGCCTTCATGATGCTTCGGCCGTTGTTTTGAGTATCGGACTTCACCCACCTAGCTCCGCCGGTTCGCGCGGCGAGGTTCGGATGTGGTTGTTCATGCGGATTTCGGGAGTACTTCTTTTGCCTCTTGCTTTCGGCCACCTGGCGATCATGCATCTGGTGAGCGGCGGAGTGGACCGCATCGACTTCGCCTTTGTGTCGACCCGATGGACGGGCGTTTTTTGGCGAAGCTACGATTGGCTCTTGCTAGCCCTTGCCATGCTGCACAGCGTCATCGGCGCCCGTGGGGTCATCCAGGATCACGTAACAAACAAGGGCCGGCGGGCTGCCCTTGATGTGCTCTTGTACACCGGGTCGATGGCCTTTTTCTTGCTGGGAACTTTTGTGATAGTTACCTTCGCCCCGTCCCAGATGCCCGGCGGCTAGTGGCCCTAGTGGCGAACTACCATCGATACGACTGCATAATCGTCGGCGGCGGCGGCGCTGGTCTCAGGGCTGCTCTTGAAGCGTCCGGCCGGGCCAACACCTGCGTAATCAGCAAGCTTCACCCGATTCGCTCCCATACCGGGGCAGCCCAGGGCGGTATGTGCGCGGCGGTGGGCAATGTTGAACAGGACAACTGGGAGTGGCACACCTTCGATACCGTCAAAGGCGGGGACTTCCTGGTGGACCAGGACGCTGCCGAAATAATGTGCCGCGAAGCCGTCGACGCTGTGCTCGAACTCGAGCGGATGGGTATGCCCTTCAACCGCACGGCCGAAGGGCTTATCGATCAGCGGCGGTTTGGGGGGCACACTCGTAATCATGGGGAGGCCCCCGTTCGGCGGGCTTGTTACGTTGCCGACAGAACCGGCCAGATGATTCTGCACACTTTGTACCAGCAGTGTCTGAAGCAGGGGGTGGAATTCTTTGATGAATGGTTTGTTTTGGATCTTTTGCTCTCGCCGGGGCCCGAGCCGCGCTGTGCGGGAGTGGTTGCCTATCACCTGAAGACCGGCGAGATTCACGTTTTTCATGCCAAGAGCGTGCTGTTTGCGACCGGCGGTTTCGGCCGGATGTTCAGGGTCACCTCGAATGCCCACACTTTGACCGGTGACGGTCCTGCGATCTGCTTGCGAGCCGGAGTGCCCCTCGAGGATATGGAATTTTTTCAATTCCATCCGACCGGAATCAAAGACCTGGGGATCCTTTTGAGCGAAGCAGCGCGCGGCGAAGGCGGCATCTTGATCAACGGCGATTCAGAGCGCTTCATGGAAAGGTACGCTCCGACCATCAAGGACCTAGCGCCGCGGGATATGGTGTCGCGGGCCATCTACCGAGAGATTAATGAGGGGCGGGGGGTAGGCGGCGAGGATTTCGTCTATCTCGATCTTCGCCATCTCGATCCGGTAGTTATCGCCGAGAAGCTTCCAGACATCTCGGAATTCGCGAAGACGTATCTCGGGCTAGATCCGGCAACCGAGCTGTTGCCGGTTGAGCCCACGGCCCATTACGCGATGGGAGGAATTCCCACCACGGTGAATGCGGAAGCGGTGATCGATGAGCATGGGGGCCGGCTTCCGGGCTTATATGCCGCCGGCGAATGCGCCTGCGTATCGGTCCACGGCGCCAACAGACTCGGAACGAACTCACTTCTCGACATAATTGTCTTCGGCCGTCGCGGTGGCATAGCCATGGCAGAGCACGCGGCATCGATTGAATTCTCGGACCTCCCCGATAGCCCCGAGGCGCCAAGCAGCGAAATGCTCGCGGCACTACTGGAGCGAGAGCCGGGAGAGAGAGTATCGGACATCCGGATTCAACTCCAAAAAGCCATGATGCAAGGGTGCGGAGTCGTCAGAAGCGATGCCTCGCTAAGTCGGACGGCTGCCGAAATAGTTGAACTGCGAGTCCGCTATTTGCAAGTGTGCGTCGAAGATAAGAGCAAGATTTTCAATACCGAATTGATTGAAGCCGTAGAGCTGGGTTTTCTGCTCGACCTGGCGGAGGTGACTGTGGCAGCGGCTTCGCATCGAACAGAATCGAGAGGCGGCCATTACCGTGAGGATTTTCCTGAACGCAACGACGAGGCGTGGCTAAAGCACTCGCTGGTCTCCCTGATGCCGAGCGGGGAAAGTAAGCTCAGCTACAAGCCCGTCACCATAACCAAGTACCTCCCGGAGGAGCGAAAGTATTGAAAGTCCAACTTAAGGTCTTTCGCTTCGACCCCTCAATTGACCAAGAACCCTATTGGGGCGAGTACAACGCTGAAATTAGCCCTGATGGGCGGGTCCTCGACGCCCTTCACTTCATCAAGTGGCAGCTTGATGGCTCCCTGGCCTTTCGGCGCTCGTGCGCCCACGGTGTCTGTGGTTCCGATGCGATGACCATCAATGGGGTGAACCGGCTCGCCTGCAAGAGCGCATGCCGCGACCTGGGCGAGCCGATCAAGGTCGAGCCCCTGGGGGGTTTTAAGGTTGAAAAGGACCTCATCGTCGATATGGACTCTTTTTTCGAGGGGTATAAAGCGGTTAAGCCCTGGATGATCGACGACGAGCCGGCGCCGGACAAGGAACATGTCCAGACTCCCGCGCAGCGCGAGCGTTTCGACGACACCACCAAGTGCATCATGTGCGGCGCGTGTACAAGCTCGTGCCCGATCTTCAAGGCCGACGATGCCTATCTCGGGCCGGCGGCGATCGTTGCGGCTCATCGCTTTATTTACGACTCTCGCGATAGCGGAGCATCGGAGCGCCTGCAGGTCCTTTCTTCGGCAGAAGGAGCTTTTCGCTGCCGGACGACATTCAACTGCACCGGCGCGTGTCCCCGCGGGATCAAGGTCACCGACGCCATTCAACAGGTAAAGAGATCGATCTTGTTTAGGAAGCCTTCCTGATACTCGGCTACGACGAATCCGGCCGGGGCTCTGTTCTTCTTCTTGTTCATGGGTTCCCGCTCGACCGCCGGATGTGGGCAGCACAGCTTGCAGGGCTTTCGGACACCGCAAGGGTGGTGGCAGTCGATCTTAGGGGCCGAGGAAAAAGTCCTTCAAATGAGACCTCCTGGAGCCTGGATGATCACGCCGATGACTTGGCCGAAACTATTGAGGCTTTGGGGGTGCAGCAAGCCGATGTCGCAGGACTTTCGATGGGCGGTTATGTTGCTTTCGCTTTACTCCGTCGCTTCCCGAAGATGGTGCGTCGGTTGATTCTGGCCGACACGCGATCGGCGGCTGATCCTGAAGCTATCCGTGAAGGACGCCTGAGGACTGCGGCGCTTATAAGGTCCAGCGGCGTGGCAGCAATGCTGCCGAAGGAGCTGCCCCGGTTAATGGCGTCAAGCGCTTCCGAGGAACTGAAGGCAACTGCGAGGTTGATGTTTAAGGAGACTCCCTCGGCGACCGGAGTCGCCGACACTTTGGCGATGCGGAACAGGCCCGATTCCACTCCCGACCTTGCCGAAATCAAAGTACCGGTTCTTGTCCTGCACGGGAATCAAGACGCCACGGTCCCGATTGATCAGGCCAAGCAGATGGCAGGCAAGATTCCGGGTTCAAAGTTCGTGGCCGTGGCCGAAGCGGGCCATCTATCCCCGATGGAGAATCCCACACAAGTAAACGATGCTGTCAGGGAGTTCCTAGCGTGACCGGTCACGCCCATTCGTGACTGGACCGTGAAGCTCTCGACAAATATCTATGATGCGGGTGGCGCCTGAGTGGGATAGATGAGTCCATGTTGCCTCGCCGGCAAGTTTGCGGTCAATCGTTGCCGCAGATATCGACAGCAGTTTTTGGCGCTCTTCAGCAGTCACGTCCTGGGTGGACCGTCGCGTAAATTCTCTAGTGATCCCGAACAGGGATCCCGCGCTTCTTGGCGGCGGCGACTAGGCGGTTGTCGAAGACGGCCACTTCCCCCTGAGCTTGCTCGGCGGCCAGCAACACACAGCAGTCGGGCAGCTTCAAGCCCGTCTCCGCTCTCAGCCCGGCCAGCCGTATGGGGGCATCCTCTTCCAGGCCCACGCCCTTCACTTCGAGTTCCCGTAAAGCCATAGTTGCTCGATCGAGCTTTCCCGCGCGGGCGGGGCCCACAAGAACCTCGGCGAGGGTCAGCCGGGTTGCCCTCAGGGGCTCGTCGGCAAGGTTCGTAAGTAGTGTCGTTGCCCGTTCGTGGTGGGCATCTTCGGCATCCAGGTGCGCGATAAGCACGCTGGCGTCGAGTACGATCACCGCTCCCAGTCTTCTCGCAGCCGGATCAAATAGTCCTCGCCGTAAGCTCCCGTGACTACCCCCGCTGTGCGCTTCACGGCATCCCGGCGGTCCGCGGCGCGACGCTCCTGCTCCCCGGCAATAACCCGATGTCCCTCTTCGACCAGGTGCAGTAGAAGCTTCGCCCGTCGATATCGGTCGGCCGGCCATCGCCTCGCTGCATCGTCCAGCGCGGCGCTCACCTTTTCAGTTTCAGTAATTAGATGACGGGGACGGGTGGTAGGCATACTCAAAGTGTAACACTTGCCCACTCGGTGATACACGGGCTTGAGCTGGGATCAGGGTACAAGGACTGCGGACGGCACCTGGGTCTGAAGCCGGCGGTCCCCCTTAAGGCTGGACGGGCGGCAGATAGTTAGAGAAGCTGTACTAAAGGCAGAGCTAGCCCTCGCAGCAAAGGCAGCCGTTTTGTCCTTGCGGCAATGCCTTTCCCTCCTCTAGAAGTTGCTTTAGGTGGACTAGATATTGCTGGCTGCGGTTTTCGATTCGGGGCTTCATTTCAGGCTCGGCGACAGCAGGCATGTCTTCGAGGTCCAAATCCAGAGTGCGAAATACTTTCGATCCGCCATCCTCTGAAGGCTCCAGCACGTACGAGATTGTTTGAACCAGGGGCCCGGCGATTGCAAGAATTTCAACCTTGCGGTTCGGTTCAACAGCCGTGACTTCAGCAGTTGCCTGCTCACGGCCCTGGCCCATGTAATCAAAGACCCAGCGGAATTTGTCTCCGGCTTTCAGGGGCGCCAGGCCGTTGGTTGCCGGTCCGTTGCCGGTTCCGTGGCCGTTGCCGTTGACCGGCGAGTCGCCGCTCGCATGAGCCGCTTCCACTACATCAAAATGCCATTCCGGATCCCTAGTCGGGTCGCCCAGAATGCCAAACACTAGTCCAACAGGCCTGTCAATTGTGATGCTGTTCTCTACATGAATCATGACGCCTCCTAGTCGAGCTTTCGCTCAATTCTCGAAAATGGGTTCTATTCCCTTAATTGTGCGCCTTTTCGCCAGAAGAAACATCCGTCATTTAGACGTATTTTTCACGCCCCGCGAATGACGGATTCCGGATCATTTGCGATGTTTTGGGAGTCCGGCAGCGTGATTGTTTGAGGTCCTAAACCGACGATCCGCCGGATCAGGGTCAGGGCCTGGGTTCGAGCCAGGACAAGACCTCATTTGCGTATGCCCCAAAGCCGTCCAGAGCCAGCGGAATGGCGGCATGGACTCGTTTGTCGTCCACGTCGGCATAGTCGTGGACGAGGGCGTTTCTTAGGCCTGCCGACGGCATAAGCTTTTCCGCCAGTTCATGCGTAATGACTCCCGCCTGGGCCACTGACTTGAATGATTCTCTGTAATCCTTCGGCGGGACACCAGCGCTTTCGGTAACCAGGTGGGTGTTGATATCTACGGCAACTTCCACCAGCAGCTGAATGAGACGTTCAATTTCTCTGCGCGGTCCGGGGCTGGAGCGGTAGCCGGAGATAGTTACGCCTCGGTGGCGTTCCAGTTCTTGCAGGTAAAGGTGCAAATGACGGAGTTTTCGGCGTACGATCTCCGGTCGAACCATCAGCCGTAGTGTGACCGAAGGGCTTCGGCCTCAAGATCCCGAAGCCACTGCGTGTCCATATAGCGTTTGATGGCGCGCAGACGAAATTCCTCAAATGCTCCGTCATAACCTTGAAATTTCGGCATGCCATCCACCGCCACCTCGCGAAGCAGCAGTGGATCGGCCTCGTTCAAGACGACAAAATCGAGCATCTGGTGGTCAGTGACAGCATCCCGGACAGTCTCTAGTTTTTCGTGTGGATCGGCGGTGTTCGGGGCGAACAAGACGCCAAGGTCCCAATCGCTTGCTTCACCTGCCTGCCCACGGGCCCGGGAGCCGAAAAAAACGATAAGATCCACGCCCGCGGCCCGAATCTTTTCCTCATCAAAATCCATTGGCAATTAGCATATCCCGGTCCTAGGGGGACCTTGGCCTATCCAGAAGACCTCGAACGGCGACGTCTAGTTGGTCGAGGTGGTTTTCCAAGATATCCCACACAATGTTCAGGTCGACATTGTAGTAACCGTGGGCCAACCGGTCGCGCGTGCCCGAGATCCTTCGCCAGGGAATATCGTAGGCAGCCCTATAACTCCGCGTCCAATGACGCAGGATAAAGTCTTGCAATGAGCATAGTGCTTCGAGCAATCCTGTTTGTTCTTGGCGCCGCGGTGGCTTTGATGGTTTATGGATCGGCGATTCGCACCGTCATATTGCCGCGGGGAGTACCGGCAAAGCTCTCACGCTGGGTGATGCTCATCACCCGAATGGCGCTGGGACTCAGGCTTGGCCGCCGGGCCGACTATGAAAAGCGCGACCGGGTCATGGCTCTGTACGGCCCGCTCGGCCTTATGAACCTTCTGGCCGCTTGGCTTGGACTCGTAATGGCCGGATACACCCTGATGTTTTGGGCGATTGAAAACGGCGCCTTGAAAGACGCTTTTGCGATCAGCGGATCATCGCTGTTGACGCTTGGGTTTGCGGGAGCGAAAAATACGGCGGAGCTGGCTCTTTCGTTTACGGAAGCCGCCACCGGGCTGGTGCTCCTGGCGCTGTTGATCACTTACTTGCCGAGCATCTATGGGGCATTTTCCAGGCGTGAGCTTGAAGTGGCCAAGCTGGAAGTTCGCGCCGGGGCTCCGCCCACGGGCCTTGAAATGCTTGAGCGAGCCTGGCGGCTTCAACGATTGGACCGGCTGACCGACGTTTGGATCGCGTGGGAGGCCTGGTTTGCCGATGTCGAGGAATCCCATACGTCTTTGCCGGTTCTGGTTTTCTTCCGCTCTCCGCAACCCGACCGGTCGTGGGTTACCGCCGCGGGCGCAGTCTTGGACGCGGCATCGCTTCTGGCCTCGACCGTTGACCAGCCAAGAAATATTGAGTCGGAGCTTTGCGTGAGAGCCGGCTATGTGTCGCTTAGAAAGATTGCGGAGTTCTTTCAAATCCCGTTCAACCCAAACCCCCATCCGAAAGACCCCATCTCCATACAAAGGCAGGAGTTCGACGACGTCTACAACCGGCTGGGCGAAGCGGGCCTTCCCTTGAAGGACCGTGAACAGGCCTGGGAAGGTTTCTCGGGATGGCGGGTCAATTACGATGCGGTGCTTCTGGCGTTGGCCACGCTGACCTTGGCCCCTTACGCCCCTTGGTCGTCTGACCGTTCTCTAAAGTTCCGCTACCCTGGCGCGTGGAGTGGAATAAACGCGTGGCGGCGCAGCCGCAAGCCGAGCACCGCCATACCGGCCCAAGGGGAAAAATAGTTGACAGATGAGCCGCTTCTAAAGGTAAGCGTATCGCTGGTAGCCAACGCTTCGGCGCACAACCGTCCAGGTTTGGCGGGCATTTTTGATGATTCAACTCGGAGTCTACAAATCTATCTACACTTTTGTATACTGCTCGCATGAGCACAACCATTCGCGTGAGCCAGGCGACGAAGTCCCGAATAGCCGACCTGGCCAGGGTAATGGGCACCCGTCAAACTGAGGTCGTTGATGCTGCGGTCGAGGCCCTGGAGCGACAGACCTTTTTCGACTCACTAAACAGCAGATTTGAGCAATTGCGGGAGGACCCGGCGGCATGGGCTGAGATCGAAGCTGAACGCCGGGCCGAAGAAGAGGTTCTGGCGGACGACTCTCCTGAGTGAAATGCAGGCGAGGTGATATCTGGCTGGTCGCCTTTGGTGATCCGGAAGGGCGCGAGCAAAGCGGCACTCGGCCGGCGGTTGTAGTTTCGTCCGATCTGCTCAACGAAGGGCCGTCCGGAATTGTGATCGTCGTTCCGGCTACGACATCGCATCGGGGTTTGCCTTCGCACATTGAAATCACCAAAGGCGACTCCGGGCTGGACGAGGTGAGCTATGCGAAATGTGAGGACGTCAAGTCGGTTTCCGACCGCCGCCTAATTACGCGCCTGGGCGAGACCGGCCCGGCGGTCATGTTCGAGATCTCAAGAGCCCTGCGTCTCCTGATGGACCTGATTGCTTGACGCAATTCCTTGGGCGAGACGTTCACTTGACGAGCCATTTGCGAAACAACGCCTTCACTCACCAAGCGTATTCCCCTTCAGGGCTGGTGAACAGGTTGCTTGGACTTACCAAAGTTCCCTGAGTTGAAGCTACCTGAGCCGGAGAAGAATTGGCCCGCAAGCTGGAGCACGTCATATGCCTTCGACCTGATCGAGGTCGAAGGCCTAGCAAGCAGAGCCACTCAGGGGCACCGCTACGCATATAAGGCGCGAGTCGATTACGTGATAGCCCTTGTCCGGCGGACCGTTCCACTCGGAGCTACGGTGTTGGATGTCGGGGCTGGACAAGGAAATCTGACGCTATGGCTGGCCGAGTTAGGTTTTGCGGTCACCTGGAATGACGTGAGAGATGAGCTTGCCGGATATGTCCGGCTAAAGCATCAGAGCGGGTCCGTCAATTACTTGGCCGGCGAAATAACCGCTCTAGAACCCAGTGCCAAATACGACCTAGTATTGGCCGCCGAGATAATCGAGCATGTTGCCCATCCAGATAGGTTTCTGGCTCATCTGGGGCGCTTTGTCAAACCAGGGGGACACCTTGTGATCACAACCCCTAACGGTTCATATCTTCGTAATCGCTTGCCGCGCTTCACGGGCCACCCAGACCCGTCGATCTTTGAGAAGCATCAGTATCTGCCGGATGCAGATGGGCACATTTTCTTGCTACACCCAGACGAGATTGAAGCGCTAAGCGACCAGGCAGGCCTGCGCGTCGTCCGACTCGACCTAATCACAAACTTTCTGACGGCCGGATGGCTGGGCACTTCCCTGTTCCTGCATCGGCTGCCGCCAGCATTGGTTCGCCTTGGAGAAAGAGCCACGGGTGCTCTTCCGGGTCTGCTTAAGGAGAAGTTGACGACGCAGTTGATAATCCTCCTCCGGAGACAAAATGCTTGAAGGGGAGATCTTTCTGCAGGGGAGCTGGACTTCCGCCGCCCAACAGCTTCAAATGGGTTATGCCCGGACCGTCAGGTGCGGTCATGGATGACGCAGCTAGTAGTCCTCCTTCGAAAAGAAAGCATTGCGGGGTGAAACCTCATGCACTTGAGGAGGCCCTTTAGATGAAGTCACCGCACGCCTTCATAGGAACTAGGATCCAAAGGGAGAATTCTGTTGTCCCGCGAAGGACTTGGGCGTAAGCTGGAACAAATGGCGCGTAGATTACTCAGGGAAGTTTCGGAGACCTGGATTCTGGCACACCATCCGACGCCATTCTTGATTCCTTAGCTTTAGACATGAAACCATTCCTGTTTGTTCAACCCTTCGGCTTTGCGGCACCCGGAGGCGGCCCTTACGTCTTTCGAGCCCTTTGTGACGGAAGGAATGATGTTATAAGTTTCTGCACCACGATTGCGAAGCCTCCTGCTGCTCAGGTGCCAGAAATTCATTTTCGGCGAAGACCTGGCTTCGGACGATTGGAGACAACCCGTTTCTTTCCACAGTTAGAGAGCCTTGCCGATCTTTGGTGTGCTTCCTTGACAAAGAAATTGGTCGTCGTGGGCAAGGAGTTCGGCGTTGGAGCAATCCACGCTTTGGCGCATTCGACAGAGTTCTGGGCTGCTCTAAAAGCAGCGAAAATTCTAGGAGTGCCCTACGCCCTCACCTGCCACGACGATGTCGCCTATGTCCTTTCGTATAACCCCTTGCGTGCCCTTGCACTAAAGCGACTTGGCACCGCTTGGCGGGAAGCCCATGTCCGGTTTGTCATTTCGTCTGCTCTCGGTCAAGAGTATTGCCGGCGATACGGGAGCCGTCAGTTTCAAGTAGTAACCCACGGGCTGGCAACGGTGCAAGCCCAGGCTAGACGAGCCGTGCCGGGTAGACTTTGCGTCTATTTTTCCGGGTCCATACACAATAGCTACGCAGCGAATTTTCGCTCGCTTGTCCAGGCCCTTGAGTTGCTGCGGCGCTCACGACCCGATCTTGAAGTGTCACTGCTGGGAAGGGGCAGCCCCCCGCCAGGGGAACTGCCCCCATGGGTCGGATTCAAGGAGTTCAAAAGTGAACAACACCAATCTGAGGATCTGAATGAGGCCGACGTGATGTACCTACCCCTCCCCTTTGGAAGGAGGCAGGCACCCTTTTGTCGTTTCAGCCTTCCGACAAAGCTCATCGCCTACCTCGGTGCAGGACTTCCCATACTTTGCCACGCCCCTGACTATTCGGGGGCGTCGAAAATACTAAACAACAGGGGCGCTGGAATTATAGTGTCGGACCTGAACCCGCTAGTGCTTGCTCAGGGACTCCTCCTTGCCCTGCGGAATCGAGAATCTCTGGCTACTTCATCACTGAGGCTCGCTCGGGAGGAGTTTCTCCTGGCTAACACGAAACTCATCTTTTGGACCGCCTTGCAGGAAATTCAAGCAAGCCCGTCGCAAAATACTGTCATTTGTTGAGGATTGACTTGTTCAGAGGGAGGAAACCGGGGCCTGGCGAGTCTACAGCCGAAGTCACCCGAGGCATCTTAACCGTCGGTATGTCCCGTGGTCCGATCTGCGGCGTACGCGACTACGCGAACCTTCTCGATCAAGAGCTTTCGCGCTTAGACCACGATGTTCGCAAAGTTTGGATTGCTCGCGGGGAGGGCGGGGGCTGGGTGGGGGGTCTCCGCGCAGACGGCGAGCTACTTTCACGGTCAGTTAAGGCAATGAAAAATCGCCCTCAGGCGGTCATCCTTCACTACAGTCCATTTGCCTACGGCGCTCATGGCCTGCCATTGATCGCTCCATTTTTGCCGCTGGTGGCCCGGATTCTTAGACTCCGCGTGACGACTATCCTCCACGAGGTCTATTTCCCGTGGGGCCGAAGCGGTCTTCGGGGTCTTATTTGGGCGCTCTTTCAGCGTGCAGCATTGGTGCCCGTTCTCCTAGGTTCAAGTTCGCTCATAGTAACCAGCGAGGAGCAACGAGAGCGACTATCCAATCCCTTTGTCCGAAGCGGGCGGCGGGCATTCAAGATCCCAGTTTGGTCTACCATTCCCGTTCAATTGCAGGACGCTGGAGACCTGGGCAATAGGCCTGAGGCGCAGAAGGTATTAGGGACTTTCGGCTGGGCCCGAAGAGATGCCGCAATTGATGTAGTTCTCGATGCGGTCCGCAGCCTGGTTTCCGAACGATTCGATATTAAGTTACTGTTCATTGGAGCACCGGGGCCGCATTCCCACGAGGCGCAGCAGTGGAAAGAAGCAGCGGCTTCCCGGGGAATTGGATCTCGAGTAGTCTTCACGGGAGAAAAATCAGAGCCAGAACAGATTTCGGTGGACTTATCTTCTTTGGACGTCTATCTGCATGTTGATCCGGCAGGTGTCTCGACTGGGCGAACATCTCTTGCCGCAGCATTTGCTCACGGCAGGCCTATCGTTGCCTTCGTCGGCGACAAACGCCCGGCAGGCCTTAGGGAGCCGGAAGAGCTCCTTTTGGTTCCCCTTGACCCGGAGGCCCTCACGGCTAGCTTGAAGCAGGTGCTTACGTCAAACAGCCTTAATAGGCGGCTTTCAGAAGGAGCGCAGAGAGCATATCGCCGAGAAATGGCGGTGGCCCGTGGCGTGTCGCTCTTGAGTGCAATAGCCACTGGGGCTACCTTCCAGAACCCGCCCGCCGGCGGGAGAATCTAGAACGTCGTGGTTGGCATCGGCGTGAAGAGATCTGGAGCCAGGACTAACCCGGCTAGCGAAACATTGTGAGCGACTGCGCTTGCCAAGTCGCAGATCCTCCTGGTCTTCCATGACCTTCCAGACAACGCGATCTTTAGCGGCTGCCTACGACGACTGGCACCGGGCACTTGACGTGGACGAATCCGCAGATGCCCCCTGGCACCTTCTCGCGAGAGATTGGCTACCAACTCTTTCTGGAATGCGGGTGATTGAGATAGGGTGTGGCCGCGGCGGATTTTCCGCTTGGCTTCAACATCTGAGTCCGAAATTCCTGGTTGCCGCTGACCTTTCAACGGTTGCCGTCCAAAAGGCCAAAGAGTTCTGCGACGGCCTCGATAATATTCAATTCATGGTCTCAGACATTCAAAATATTCCCTTCCCCGACCAGACCTTCGACGTTGTTGTCTCTTGTGAGACAGTCGAGCATGTAACTAACCCTTCAATGGCCGTTCGCGAACTGGCGAGGGTGCTCAAACCAGGGGGGCGCTTGCTTCTAACAGCACCCAACTATTTTGGGGTCATGGGATTACTTAGAGCCTATCGGGTACTCGTCGGGCGGCCGTTTACAGAATCAGGTCAGCCCTTGATTAATCTAACGTTTGCCCAAAGAACCCGTTTTTGGATAAGAAGATCCGGACTAGTCCTTCGGCATTTTGGGGGCGTTGGCCATTACATTCCTCTGAAGGGCCGAGATCCAATCCGGCTTACTGCCCTGGATCGACATTGGCCGCTAATCCGCTCACTTGCGTTTCATACGATCTTTGTAGCGCAGAAGCCAAGCCACGGGGCGGAATCTTCCAAGGTCTTATTAGCATCGCAAGAGCCCTGAGCTTCAGGACACTAACTCACTATCTCCTCCATGCGCATCGCTATGCTCAACGGCGAGCTACCTCCCTTAGTCAAGGGAGGCGTCGCGTATCAGGTTGACCGACTTGCCCGGGCCTTGGCGGCCAGAGGTCATATGGTCTCAGTAATATCCTTAACTAAGGGTTCATCCTCTGCGCCGTATGAAGTACGTCAGATATTTAGTCCTCGATGGCTCCGCGAAAAAACGCCTTGGCAACTGGCTGTGCTTCCACTTGCGTTCGGCTGTGCCTCATACCGCCACTTCGACGTAGTCCATGCCCACGGAGACAATCCCCTTCTTTATCGAAGAAAGGTTCCCGTGGTTCGGACCTTTTATGGGTCGGCCCGCGAAGAAGCCCGGTCGGCTGAACGTTTTCGAAGGTTAGCCGCTCAAACTCTCTTGATTGGATCGGAGCTGTTGGGGCGGAAGCTGGCAACCATTACCGTCGGGATTTCCCAGAACACTTCGAATTCCCTTGGCGGCCTAGACTTTATTGTTCCGTGTGGAGTGGACCGACGGTTCTTTCGTCCTCAACCTAAATCAGAGTCGCCCTCAATTCTCTTTGTTGGCACTATCTTTGGTAGAAAGCGCGGGGCTGCCGTGGTCAGGGCTTTCAACGAGACCATCCACCCCAGACTTCCCAATGCAGAACTCTGGCTCGTAGCTGACGTACCGGTCCAAGGCGCGGGCATTACGTCCTTCGGAATGGTTTCAGATGATGAGATTAGGCGGCTTTTCAGTTCGGCATGGATCTTCACGCTTCCCAGTACATATGAAGGCTTCGGTGTGCCCTACATTGAAGCCATGGCCAGCGGCACGGCGGTAGTGGCGACCCCCAATTTGGGTGCCGTTGAGCTCTTTGCCGAACGGTCCGGTGGGGTTCTGGTCGGAGAGGACAAACTCGGGGAAACAATCTTGAGATTATTGAATGACGGTGACACGCTCAGAGAACTCTCAAAGGGGGGACGGCAAGAAAGTGCGTCATTTGATTGGAATTTGATTGCCGCGCGCTATGAAGAGATTTATGAACTCGCGATGACCCGCGCGAAAAGTAGCTCAGGATAGTTGATAGTGGGCTGCCTCTACTTGAACTCCTCGGAGACCTAGGCGCTTGTACGGAGCGTCTTGCCTAAATGCTTATGAGAGATAAACAAACGACAAGTGTTCTAGCGTGACGAATTCTTCCGTCGTACTCCTCAGTCCGTGCGCAACTCAAGGTGGAGCTGAAAGAGGTCTACTCTCCCTCGCTCGAAGGCTTCCTGAATTCGGTTTTGCGCCACGCTTCTTACTTCTCGAGCACGGCCCTTTAGAGGAGTGGCTTTTGGACATTCAATGCCCAACGAAAGTGATCGAGTCAGAAAGACTGAGGCGCCCACTCGTAACAATTAGGACGATCCTCAGAATCGCCGAGGAGCTCAAAACAGCAGACGCTCTGGTTTCAAACCAGTCAAAGGGCCATATCTACGGTGGGCTCGCCGCACGACTGACAGGAGTAACGGAGATATGGTGGCAACAACAGCACGCCTCTCGAAACGCGATTGATCTCGTTGCTGCGGCACTCCCTACCGATGCAATTGTCTGCAGTAGTCAAGCAGCTCTGGAGGCCCAACGGCGCCTCACACCCGCCCGGCGAATCGAAACTATTCACTTGGGAACGGCTGTCGACAGATTGGCGAAATTCAAGGGCTCAGGAGACGACATTCGCCGCCGAATGAATTGGGGCGCCGCTCCACTTGTTGGGATAGTGGGACGCCTGCAGGAGTGGAAAGGTCAGGACGTATTTATTCGGGCAGCATCCCACATTGCATCAAAACTGCCTGAAGTTAGGTTCGTCGTTGTAGGCGGGGCGATTTTAGGCTGGGAAGGTGACTACCCGGACCGATTGAGACGCCTGGCGCGGGAGTTAGGAATCGGAGACCGAACACACTTTGTGGGCCACCAAAGGGAGGTCTACCCCTGGTTCGACGCCCTAGATGTAGTCGTTCATGCTTCATACGGCGAGCCCTTTGACCACGTGCTAATCGAGTCAATGGCTCTAGGGAAGCCGCTAGTCGCAACTTCAAAAGGTGGCACCGCAGCGATCGTCGAAGATGGCGTTTCCGGTTTGATTGTTCAGCCTGGAGATGACCTAGGGATGGCAGGAGCCATCATGCGCCTCTTGACGAGCAAAACTCTTGCAGCTTCCATCGGAAAGGAAGCTCAGAACAGGGTTGGCCGGTTCTCCGAAGAACGGATGACGGAGGAATTCGCATTACTCCTTAAGGAACTGATCGGCAAGCGGGCCTCTCGCACGTTCAAGTTTAGCCCAGAAAGGCAACATGAAGAGGGGATGGAAAAACGGCCAGTTTTTAAGTCGGACACCATGGCCGCGCCCATGACCCATGAGGTTTGCGAGCAACTGCTGGATGATTCCGCCCCGGGTCCGGTAATAGATGCCGGGGCGGGTCAAGGGGCCTTTTCCGAACGGCTATATCTGTTGGGCCATGAGGTCAGAGCACTTGGAATAGCTCCAGAGCAATTTCTGATGCTGAGTCGCGTTCCCTATGTGAAATGCGACATCGAAGAGGGGCTCCCTATTGCCGCAGAGAGCCTTAGGGGGATTGTTGCGATCGAATTGATCGAACATCTGGAAGCCCCATTCCGACTCTTTCGTGAGGCCCAGCGTTGCCTTAAGAAGGACGGATTTTTTCTTCTCACCACGCCGAATGTACTAAGCCTCGCTGGAAAGATCAGCCTGATCCTCAGGAACCATATGATCTTTTTTGGAGATGAAGACTTTCGGCTAAACGGTCATATCAGCCCACTCACATTGGTGGAGATCAGGCGCATGGCCTCAGTCAGCGGATTTAGAATTGAGAAGGTCACCTACAATGCGGGCAAGCTTCCGCTGCCAAAAATTAGGCACCTTTGGCCGCTGACTGCTCCCTCTTTCCGAACGCAATTTTGGGGCGAAATCTTGGTCGTAAAGCTACGGAAGGAAACTAACGTGACGATTTCTCGGCCAAGGGGATAGGGGCGACGATCGCTTTGCTTAGGTGTTTTGCGGGGAGGTCTAGCAAGCCACACACCGTCTTGCTTCCTTTTTGAGGTTCAGCTAGATAATGCCCTCCGTCGGGCACCGGGGGATTGATTACGGGGCTTCCTCAACGCCAGTTTCAGCTTCGAACGAGGGAACAGTGAAGTTCGCCGGACCGGTGGCCGGGGACGGCCTTTTTGTCACCATCAGCCACGCAGGCGGCCTCGAGACCACTGATTCGTTCTTGTCTTTCATCCACGTGTCTATGGGCGACGATGTGACCAAGGGCAGGCGAATCGCCGATTCTGGCCACGGTCATCTCGGGACAATTGCCTTTAAGGTGGTCCCATAGGGCTGGTCAGCGACAATCACGCGGGAATACGAATACCTAGTAGCGACATCGCTTGAAAAGGAATACTTCCGCAACTAGAAATTCTGGGGGCGTCCTGACTTCCTTGTCTCAAAATACCCATAAGCGGGGACAGAGGTTGTGATCGAGGCCAACGCCCTTGATTTGTTAAAGTTAGCTCCTAGAGAACGCGGCTAATGGACGCCTAGACAACGGAAGGTGATTTCCTCGGCAATCCGGCAACCTGATCACAGACCGGCTTCAACTCGAGAACGAGCGTTGGAGGAGGCGCGCCGAAAGGGTGCCCGACCCTTCGACCCTGATCGGGATCTGAAGGCCTACCAGAAAGGTCTGTTTTCTTCAGATGAGGAGCTGGACCAGTTCATCGCCGAGATATACGCAGCCCGTCGCAACAACCTCGCCTAACATCGCATGAGGCTTTGCTCCATTTTGCTGGGAGGGTAACCATGGCGGCACCAACACAAGCTGCTCGCGGTACAGGCAAGCCGATCAAGACAATAATCAAGCCTCCCGGACGGTGGTCGGCGTTAGATCTTGGAGACCTCTGGCGCAACCGGGACCTTGTCTACTTCCTTGCATGGCGCGACATAAAGGTCCGCTACGCGCAAGCGGCCCTGGGAGTAGCTTGGGCGGTTCTTCAGCCACTGCTGATGATGTTGATATTCACGGTGTTCCTTGGCCGTCTTGCAAAGATCCCATCCGATGGACTCCCCTATCCCCTGTTTGCCCTGGCCGGTTTGGTGCCTTGGGCCTTTTTTGCGAACGCAGTTGGTG
>JBPCIX010000007.1:0-14014 GCA_051005875.1 Actinomycetota bacterium
CGAACCAAGACAACCCGACCAAGCTGGGTCATTAGTGTGCCTCCTTTTGCCAAACTTCGAGTATTGCAAGGATTTCGTCACCGAATGCCTCCAGCTTGGCCGGTCCTATTCCTTTTATGGCGGCCAGGTCGGATAGGGTTCGGGCTTGCGAGGCGGCGATGGCTTCGAGAGTGGAGTCGTGCAGGACCGTGAATGCAGGCCTTGCCTCGGCCCTCGATCGATCCAGTCGCCACGCCTTTAGCGCTTCGACAGTCTTGGTCGGGCCGGGGCTCGCCTTTGGTTGGACCGGCGCCGCCGAAGTCGATAATCCGCTGGGTACTATCTCCGGCGCTTCGCTTACCGGGGGCGGGACCCAAGGAGACGCTAGTTCAGCCAGGAACCGCGAGGGCGGCTCGCCACCGACTATGGTCACGCCCAACCTACAGCGTGTAATTGCGACATGGAACACTCGCCGCTCTTCTTCAAGGTTGTTCGAAAGCCGGTGAGGCATCAGTCCCTGGGTCGCATGGTGAACAACCACATGGTCCCACTCGCGGCCTTTAACCGAATGCACCGTCGCCAGCGTTACGCCTTGCGGATCCGACGGACGGGCCAGGCCTTCGCGAAGCCATTTTTCGAATCCGGCAGGATCAGGGTGAAGGCGCGCCAACTCCACCAGAATGTCCACGTCGTCGGTATGAGGGGAACGGTCCAAACGCCGGTGCGACGCATCGAGGGCAGCGATGGCGTCGGCCAAGCCGACCTCATCCCTCAAGGCTTGAAAAACCCCGATCGCCGACCCCGATACAGACCCCGGCCCCGACCCCGCGAGCTTGGCGAGCATTGCGATGTCGCTCACGTAGGTCAGAATCTTGGATTGATCCTTGCCGGACAGCCTGCCCGCCAAGCCTTCGAGGCGCTCGAGGCTGGGTTGCTCCCCCATCCACTCGATCACTTTTGGAGAAAGTCCCCTGGGCGGCCGGCGGACCGTGAGGGCTATGTCTCCCGCTCGAAGGGCGCCCGGCTGGGAAGCTATACGCAACCAGGCCAGAGCAGCCTTAACGCCGGTGCGCTCCATGAAACGGGCATTGACCGCGCAGTTAACAGCAACGCCCTGGGCGCCCAGGGCAATCTGCACCGGCGCCAAAGAGTTATTGATTCTTGTCAAAACGGCGATGTCCTTGGGCGCCGCGCCGGCCGCCAGGGCTGCGAGCACTGCTCCCATCGTGGCCGCCACCGGGTCTTCGGTCACCTCGATTGACATCCTCGGAGGTTCGGAAGACTTATTGAAATCCGAAGAGCGAATAGTTTTCTCGACCCGTCTGCGATTGTGGGTGAGGAGCACCCGCGCGGCCTCAACCACAGGCGGCGGACAGCGATAGTTCACTTCAAGGTTGTGGTTGCCCGCCGCCGGGAAGTACTTGATGTAATCGATTAACCAATCCGGCGAGGCATCCGAGTAGCCATAAATGGTCTGGTCGTCATCGCCGACTCCAAACACGGCTCCGTCCGGGCCGGCAAGCAGGCGAATCAAAAGAAGATGAGCGGGCGTCAGGTCTTGAAATTCATCGACAAGCATCATCCGGCAAGCCAAACGGGCCCTGGACCGGACCAGTGGATCGGTCACAAGCATCTCGATCGCACGGTAAATCTGCTCGTCGAAGTCGAGGAAATTCCGGCCTGCGAGGACCTGCCGATACTGTTCGAAAACGCCGACCAAACCGTCAACGTCGCCGTCGAATTCGGTTTCGACATCCCTGGGCGAGCGCAGACCCATTCTTACCGCCGAAAGGGCCTCGATCCAGGCTGCCGCCGGGTCGGTATTCATTCGGCGAGAAAAGCTGACCAAATTATCCAGAATGTCGCGGACCCCGCGCTCGTCGATAGTCTGAACCGGCCGACCGCCGCCGAAGGGGCCGGTGCCGCTGACTATGGCAAGCGCCAGAGAGTTGATGGTCCTAACCTGTAATCCGGGGAGGTCGCGGGTACGTCCGACCATTTCCTCAGCGGCTCGCTTGTTGAAAGCGACCAGGCAAACCATGTTCGCAGGCAGGCCCCACGCCTTCAACAGATGCCTGGCCCGCTCCGTCAACACCCTCGTCTTGCCGGAACCGGCGGGCGCAATTATCCTCGCTGCGCCGCCGGGATGAGTGACGGCGGCTCGCTGGTCGGCCGCAAGGTCGGCGCCGCTTTGGTTCCCGCCCAGAGTCATTAGCGATCCGTGCTCCAAAACGAAGCGGTTAATCAGGGCCACCCCGGGACGTCCGGGGACCTCGTCACCCATATGCCGAAGCGGTCCACCATCGCAAAATGCAGGACGACCGTCGGACAGGACGACATCTGCCGGGCCTCCGGCGTGGGCGCCCAGACTGATGGCCCTTTCTTCAAGCGCCCATCTAGGATGTCCCCTCCCCCGGAGGTCGATCGAGTTTGCCCAGACCGCATGCGCAAGGCGCTCGCCCGGGAAGGAGTAATCCGGACTCAGCGACCAGACCGGCCCTTCGAAAACTTCCGTCGCCGAACGATCCAGATCCGCCGCCAGCTCGATGACTACTGAAGTCCTCGCAAGATAAGAGTTCTCAAGCTCATCCAAAACAGAATCCGAAACCGCGTCAGCCGCACCGACGACAACCCGCGGAGCGTCCGACCACTCATCCGGAAAACGTTGGCCAGGAGAGACCACGAGCGAGCGGCCCAACAAAGGGAGCAACAAAGGCATACAACGAGAATACCGGCGCCCACCGACACCGAGGGCGCGCCAATAGACGTAGCAAAAAGAAAGGGAACCAGAACGGCGAAACCAAGCCCAGGGCGGGGGCGGCGTTCCGAGGGTGTCATCGGCCCCGAGACGGCCAACCGCACCGAGGCACGGCCGATGAAGTCCCCCGAAGGGCGACACCCTCGGAACGGCGTCACCGGCCTGGGCGTAGCCCAAACCTGGAAACCGCACGCTCAGGTGATCGGGAAGAACCTTTCTATTGCGTTCATTAGCTCGGCGGGGCGTTCGATTGGAATCAGATGACCCGCTCCTGCGAGTTTGATCAGCTCCGCCTGCGGGATTCTGGACGCCAGGTTTTCTCCGTTGCCCAGTGGAATCAATGAGTCACTATCGCCGTGCATTATCAATACCGGGCACTTCAACTGATCCAGGCGATCCCAACTTGAGAACGTGGCCGAGGCCACCCAGTGGCGGGCGACTTCGGATACATCGCCCGGTATGCGGCTGACCGCAAAGCGAACCAGACGCTTATTTTTTTCCGCCCACCCCGGGCCTGCCAGCATCGTCACCATCCGAGTAGTGGCCTGGCGATGATCTTCATCGGGGGGAGGATTAAAAAAGGAATCCATCAACTCCGTCTCCGGAGGAAATCCGCCGCCAATTCCCGGGCCGGTGGCCAACAACATCAGTTTCTTGATCCGGTCGGGCTGCATAAGGGCAAGTTCCTGGACGATGAATCCTCCCATTGAAATCCCCAATAAGTAGGTTTCCTTGATTTCAAGGTCATCTAGAATTGCGGCACAGTCTGCAGCCATGTCGGCGATTGAATAGTCCATGCCGTCGCACACCGACGAAATTCCCGAATCCCGGTTGTCCATGACTATTGCTTGATACCCGCGCCTGGCCAACAACACCGGCAAGGGGCCCCACGTCACCGCGGGCATGGCGAGGCCGGTGACTAACATCACGGGCGGACCATCGCCGTAAACCCAATAAGCGATCTGGACCTCGGAATTTTTGACTCGTCTTACCGGAACCTCCCGCCGATCGGCGGCTGCCTCCTGCAGGTCGGGGATACCCGGAATGTCGGGCAGCTCGGACAGTTCAGGCTCGGACAGTTCAGGCTCGGACAGTTCAGGCTCGGGCGGGTCGGATTTCAAGTCACACTCCTTCGGGCGTCTTTGGCAAAGCATTGGATGCTCCGCCCATTTGCTTCGCAATTATGCCCAGCTGAATCTCGGATGTTCCCTCAAGCAGGCCATAGACTTTGGCGTCTCGGTACCACTTCTCTACCGGCAAGTCTTTCATATAGCCGGCGCCTCCCAGCACCTGCAGGGCCTTGTCGGTAACGTTGCCGGCAACTTCTGCGGCCTTGAATTTTGCCATTGAAGCCGACATTCGGGCATCGGCCGCTCCGCTGGCCCCTGAGCAAGCAGCTCTCCAAACCAGCAACCGGGCCGCCTCAACCTCAACCGCCATCGACGCAAGCAGATGAGAAATCGCTTGATGGTCCGAGAGCACCCGCCCGAACTGAACGCGAGTGCCGGCATAGACGGCCGCGAACTCGAGCGACGCCCGTGCCACTCCGACCGCCTGCGCTGCTACCAGGGGACGAGTCATTTCAATTGCCCCGAGAGCAGTCGATCGTGCCGACTTTTGCCCATCCCGACGGGCCGGTGCGACCCTTTCTTCCAGGGCATCGGCGCCTCCCAACACGTGGTCGCCCGGAATCCGAACATCCCTCAATTCCAGCGAGCAGGTATGTGAAGCGCGAACTCCAAGTTTTCGATCCTTTGGACCGCTGGAAACACCCGGCGTGTCCGACGGAACCATAAATAGGGCATGCCCCCCGGTACCGAGTGACAAATCTGCGCTCGCAACCACAACATAGACGCCGGCAATGCCACCGTTGGTGACGAAGGCCTTGCTGCCGTTCAAGACCCACTCTCCGCCCTCCTTAACTGCGGAAGTGCGGATCGCGGCGACATCCGATCCACCCTGGGGCTCGGTTAAGGCGAAGGCGGCGACCTTCGGATCCGCGATCGTTCCGAACATTTCCGACGCCCATGTTTCAACTTGATCCTCGGTCCCCGCGGTCATCAAAGCGTAATAAGGCAGCCGGCTTGAAAGGACCGCCAAAGCTATCCCTCCGCAACCCCAAGCAAACTCCTCACTGATCAAGGGCGCCAGCAGACCTGTTGGGTCTTGCCTTTGTGCTTCGAAGAAGTCTCGACCGAAAAGTCCCGCCTCGGCGGCCTTCCGCAATACCTCCCACGGGAATGACTCCACCTGGTCGTAGTGCTGAGCAACCGGCCTGATCACATCTGCGGCGAACTCTGCGGCCAGCTTGCGAGCCTGCGTTTGCTCTTCTGAGAGCACAAAGTCCATCAGCGGCGGCGCACTATGCGGAACCGAGCTTGTCGGGGTCAAGCGCGGGGGCTGCAAAAGTGTCCAGGTCGGCTCGCTCGAATTGAGTGCGATAAAGGTCTTCGTATAGGCCGCCGGCGCTCAACAAGTCGAAGTGCCGGCCCCGCTCGACGATCCGGCCGTGTGCAACAACCAGAATCTCGTCGGCGTTTACGATTGTCGAAAGGCGGTGCGCAATCACCAAACTGGAACGCCCGGCGAGAGCGCGCGCGAAGGCCTGTTGAATCAACAGCTCCGACTCAGAGTCCAGATGCGCGGTGGCTTCGTCAAGAATCATGACGGCAGGATCTTTCAGCAAGAGCCGGGCTATGGCCAGGCGCTGCTTTTCGCCGCCCGAAAGGCGGTAGCCGCGCTCGCCAACCATGGTGTCGAACCCATCGGGCAAGACCGCTATCAGGTCGTAGATCTGCGCTGCCTCGGTTGCTTCGATCAGCTCCGCCTCAGAGGCATCGGGCTTCGCATACAAAAGGTTCGCCCTGATGGTGTCGTGAAACAGATGGGGATCCTGCGTAACGATTCCAACTGCGTCACTCAGGCTCTGCACGGTCAGATCCTTTACGTCGTGGCCATCAAGTAAAACTGCTCCTTCGGTCGCGTCGTAAAGCCGCGGAACCAACATCGAGATCGTGGTCTTTCCGGCACCCGAGGGACCCACCAGCGCCACCATCTTTCCGGGGAGCACCTCAAAAGAGACATCCTGAAGAACCCAAGCATTGCCGTCGGCCGGGGGCTCGAACGCGCCCTCTTCGAGCGAAGGGATCGACACTTCCGAACCCGGATACGCGAAGCAAACCTTTTTGAATTCGATCCTGCCTTTTGGGTCCTTGAGAGCAATGGCATCGGTTCGCTCTTCAATGCCAATAGGAAAGTCGAGAACCTCGAAAACCCGGTCGAACGAAACCAGGGCAGTCTTAGCGTCGACCGGAATATCGCTCAAGCCTCTGAGCGGCCCATAAAGCTGGCTGAGGAGCAATGAAAAGGCGACAATGGTCCCCAACTCGACCCGGCCGTCAATCACCAGCCCCCCGCCATACCAATACACAAGCGCGGCACCGAGTGCAGCCACCAAACTAAAGCTCACGGAGAATAGCCGGCTGTACAGCGTGGTGCGGATTCCAAGATCCCGGACCTCGGCGGCCTTTGTCGAGAATTCCGATTTCTCATTGTGGAAGTGCCCGAACAACTTCACCAACAATGCGCCGCCGACTTGAAAGCGCTCGGTCATCCGTGAGTTCATCGAGGCGTTCGTTTGCATCTGCCGGCGAACGGTCTTTTCCAAGAGCTTGCCCGCCCAGCGCTGGGGCAGCAGAAACAAAGGGAACACGGCCAGGACAAGCAGCGTGAGGCGCCACTCCAAGGCCAGCATCAATCCGAGAGTCAAAGCTAAATCGATGACGATCTGCAGGATGCTGGTTGCGGTTTCGCTAACGGCCCGTTGCGCGCCGACCACATCGTTGCTAAGCCGGCTGACGAGCGCTCCTGTTTGCGTACGAGTAAAGAACTGCACGGGCATCCGCTGGATGTGATCGAACAGCCCGACCCGGAGGTCGAAAATCAATCCTTCGGCAATCTTGGCGGTCAATAACCTTTGCCAGAGACCTATCAAAGCACCGAGCAACGCCACCGCGACGAGCGCCCCTGCCAAGACATTAAGCGTGAGCGGAACGATGTTGAGGAAATTCAGGGTCCGACCCTTGAGGGGTCCGTCGATGATTTGCTTCACGACCAGCGGGGTCAATTTACCGACGGCGGAACTCACAACGATCCCCACCATCAGCAGCCGAATGCGCCCCCGGTAAGGCTTTGCGAATTTCAGAATCCGGCGCACCAGCCCCTTGGGCAGCGGTACATCGATATCGAGGTCGCCCTGCCGCCAAATACGCCAGTAATGGCTGTGAGAACTCATCGCTCCATTATGCCGGGCGTGCGGTTCCCAAGTTTTCGGCTACGCCCAGGCCGGTGACGCCGTCCCGAGGGTGTCGCCCTTCGGGGGACTTCATCGGCCCTACCTCGGTACGGTTGGCCGTCTCGGGGCCGATGACACCCTCGGAACGCCGCCCCCGGCCTGGGCTTGGTTTCGCCCTCCTGGTCCCTTTCTTTTCGTGATCTATCGGCGTCGGTTCCCTAAACTTGAAAGGACGTACCTATCGCCGAAGCGATAACCTAAGACCCATGGTTGATACCCCAGTGTCCGAGCGCCCTTTGGATCCCCAGAAGTTGCTTCGCTTGGCGAATCTGGCACGCGAAGTGCTGGAAGAGACGCGGCGGATGGATCCGCAGACATCGACGACTAAAGAGCTTGCGTCACTTTACGGTCGCGTCCAAGATCAACTGAAGGGAGCATTGCCTAAGCCCCTGGCCGACGAACTCGAAGCGATGCAACTGGATCTGCCCTTTGAGGATGGAGCAAACGCCGACGAAGTACGGATGGTTTACTCGGGTCTCATCGGGTGGCTTGGCGGATTGTTCCAGGGCCTCCAGGCCTCGATTCTCGCCGGCGGCGCCCGGCCCCTGGAGCTTGAACCGGGCGATGCGGGCCTGGCCGCTGAAATACCAGGCGCTCCAGTTCCGCCGTCGCCGGGCAGCCCCGGTCTGCAACCTCACGGCCCTGCCTCAACGGAAGACCGAAGCGGCGAAGGCTACCTCTAACTCGTGGCATCGCCCGCTACTGTCGCCGAGCTTCGGTCGTCCGGGTACCCGGATCGGACGGTCAAAGAAGAGCTGCGCTCGAATTTGGTTGCAAAGCTCGGCGCCGGCGAGAAGTTGTTCGAGAGCATCATCGGCTTCGATGAGTCGGTTCTGCCTGCACTGGAGCGGGGAATCCTGGCCGGGCACGATCTCATCTTCTTGGGGGAAAGGGGGCAGGCTAAGACAAGAGTCATTCGCCGGCTCGTCGACCTTTTAGACGAAGCATCTCCATCAATATCAGGGTGCGAGATTAACGATCATCCCTTTCACCCAATATGCGCTTCGTGTATCGCAAAGGTAGCCGCGGAAGGTGACCGGACGGCGATCGAATGGGTCGCCCGGGATCGCCGGTTCGCTGAGAAGCTTGCCACCCCCGATACTTCCGTAGCCGACTTGATCGGTGACATCGATCCCATTCGGGTCGCCGAGGGCCGGTATCTCTCCGATGAGCTTTCGATTCACTACGGCCTTATCCCCCGGACCAACCGCGGCATCTTCGGAATCAACGAACTGCCCGACTTGCCCGAACGCATACAAGTTTCGTTGCTCAATATTTTGGAAGAACGAGACGTCCAGATTCGAGGCTTCAAGGTGCGCCTGCCGCTGGATCTTTTGCTGGTGGCCAGCGCCAACCCTGAGGACTACACGCACCGGGGCCGCATAATCACCCCGCTCAAGGACCGATTCGGCACGCAGGTCCGGACCCACTACCCCAAAGAGCCGGCTCAAGAAATTCAAATCATGGAGGCCGAGGCTCGGCCCCCCCACGCGGGCATACCGGTTCATGTGCCTGCCTTTATGAAGGAGGTTGTGGCTCAATTTACGACCGAGCTTCGGGCTTCTCCGAAGGTCAACCAGCGGAGCGGAGTCTCAGTCCGCTATTCCATCGGCAACCTCGAGACCCTCGTAGCGGGCGCCATGCGCCGTGCGGTTAGGGCCGGCGAGCGTATCGCCGTTCCACGGCCGGTGGACCTTTGGGCCTTGCTGGAATCATCGGCGGGCCGCATTGAGTTCGAGACAATGGAGGAGGGCCGCGAGCCCAAGATTCTCGAGAACGCTATGAAATCGGCCATTGCCGAGGTTTACCGAAATCGTCTCGGCGGCGAAAACTTCCGTCCGTTGATCGAGCGTTTTGAGCAAGGACTCGCAGTTGAAACTTCCGACGTGCTGGGGGCCGAGAATTTCCTGGCTCAACTGGGAACGGTCCCCGGATTGGGCCGGATAATGCGGAAGCTTGACGTGGCTGAAGAGAGTCCCGAAAATGCCGCCTCAGCCCTGGAGTTCGCCCTTGAAGGGTTGCACCTAATGAGGCGTATCAACAAAGATTCTTCCGGGCTCGGAAGCTGGCGCTTCGGGGCTTAGTGCGCCGTTGCGATCCAAATACTCTCGCTGGGACGGCACCCAGGATCCTTTTAGCGACAAGCTCGAAATCGGCGAGTTGCTTGATGAGATGTCGGAAGACCTGTTGTCGGGGGTGGGTCCTTCCAGAGCGATTCGCCGCCTCATGCGCAGAGGCCTTGAGGGAAGACCCGGGCTTGACGATCTCCGCCGCCGCCTGGCTGAACGCCGGCGCAAGTGGACCGAAGCAACAAACTTAGAGGGCCCACTCGAAGAGATTCGGGACAAACTGAGCGAGTTACTCGAACAAGAGCGCGACGCTCTTGCCAATCGTGACGGCGATGACGCAAGGTCGCGGGAGACCTTCTTGGACGGTCTTGCGAAGTCCCCAGCCGCCGCAATTAAGGATTTGATGGACTATAAGTTCGTCGATCCGCAAGCTCAACAACAATTCAACGATCTTGTTGAGGGCCTGCAGCAGCAGATTCTGAGCGCCTACTTCGGCCAGATGGTGGGGGCCATGAAGACCATCACTCCAGACGATCTCGCCCGCATGCGCGAGATGATCGGGGAACTGAACCAGATGATCGCAGCGCGCGAGCGCGGGGATACTCCTGATTTTGCGAGATTCATGGAACGGTTCGGCGACTTCTTTCCTGAAAACCCAAGCAATCTTGATGAGCTGCTCGAAGTTCTGGCAAACAGAATGGCAGCCATGAGCCGCCTGCTGGCGAGCCTTTCGCCGGAGCAGCGCCGGCAGCTTCAAGAACTTTCAAGTGCGGTATTGGGCGATCTGGATCTGGGATTTGAGATGGAGATGCTTAATCAGGAACTTCGTTCATTGATACCGAACCTGCCGTGGGATCAGGGGGCACTGGGGATGGGCGAAGATCCAATGTCGCTCGGCCAGGCGATCGGGGCAATTGAAGAACTGTCGGACATGGAGGAACTCGAAGACTCTCTGGCCGGGAGCTATCCGGGGGCTGGTATCGAAGACATCGACGAGGACAAGCTTCAGCAGGCTCTCGGCGAGCAGGCCGTGGAGGATCTGCGCCAGCTAAAGCAAATTGAGAAGGCCCTGGAGGAAGCCGGTGTGGTCACCCGCGAGCGCGGGAACATTGAATTGACCGCGCGAGGGATTCGCAACCTCGGCGAAAGAGCGTTAGTCAAGGTGTTCGAGGTGCTTCGCCAAGAGCGGCCGGGCGCACACGAAGATCGCGCGGCCGGCGGTGCCGCCGAGCCCACAGGGGCTACCCGGCCCTGGCGCTTCGGCGACTCCGGCGAGATCTCGGTTTCCAAGACCGTCTTTAATGCGGTAATCCGAACAGCCAGTGAACGCCCCGCCGGAGCCTTCAGCGCAAGGTTGAGCCCCGAGGACTTTGAGTTGATCGAGGCGGAATCTAAAACCCGAACGGCGACCGTTCTGCTGCTCGACCTTTCTTTTTCGATGACACTAAGAGGACACTGGATTCCCGCCAAGCGAATGGCGCTGGCCCTGCAAGCGTTGATCGAAAGCAAGTATCCGCAAGACGACCTTTATTTCATCGGCTTCTCGGATTATGCGCGCCGCCTGAAGGCGGAGGATCTGACCGCTACCGGACCTATCGAGCGAGTCTATGGAACTAACATGCAGCACGCATTCTTGCTCGCCCGGCGCCTGTTGAGCGATCACCCCAGGGCCTCGAAGCAGGTCATCATGGTGACCGACGGCGAGCCAACCGCTCACCTTGAGGAGAAGCGTTTGGAAGGAGGCCTGTCGTCACTGACCGAAGCCCTGGCCCAGATGGGGCTTGTTTCGCCGGTGCTGCCAGGGGGAGGGCAATTCCTGACGCCGGAAGACGAAGAAGGGGGCCCCTACTCAGCCTTCGCATGGCCGCCCACCGCAACCACTATTCACAAGACCCTCGCCGAAGCCGCACGGCTTGCCGCCGGTGGCGTGACTCTCAATATCTTTATGCTCGAAGAGGATCCCGGTTTGGTTGACTTCATGGATGAGCTGGCCCGCCGCACCTCGGGCCGGATTTTTCAAACAGCCGGGCAAGACATAGGCCGGTTCGTGCTTCGAGACTTCGTGAGGCGTCATTAGCCGGCACGTGAGTGCCGGTGTCAAAAAGGCCGCCGAAGGCGTCCATGCTGGACGGTACACTCTCCAAAATGGCCGAAACCCCCGAACCGGTAGTTAAAGCGCGCGGGCTTACCAAGCGCTTCGGCGATTTCGTGGCGGTGGATCACATCGACTTCGATGTTCAGCCGGGCGAATCATTTGGGTTCCTGGGTCCCAACGGCGCCGGCAAGACCTCGAGCATGAGGATGATCGGGTGCAGCTCTCCTGTCACGGAGGGAACTCTACAAATAGCCGGGATGGATCCAAAAACGCAGGCAGCTGAAATCAAGATACAACTCGGCGTCGTTCCTCAGATCGACAACCTCGACACCGAGCTGACCGTTGAAGAAAACCTACAGGTGTATGCCCGTTACTTCGATATCGCTCAGGATGTTGCCCGGGAACGAACGGCGGAGTTGTTGGACTTTGTTCAGTTGAGCGAGCGAGCCAAGGACGAGGTCGAGCCGCTTTCGGGAGGGATGAAGCGCCGCTTGACCATCGCTCGCGGCTTGATCAACGAACCGACGCTGCTGCTTTTGGACGAGCCGACGACCGGACTCGATCCTCAGGCCAGACACCTTTTGTGGGATCGCCTTTACCGGCTAAAACAGAAGGGAGTGACGCTGGTAATAACAACCCACTACATGGATGAGGCCGAGCAGCTCTGCGACCGATTGGTAATTATGGATAAGGCAAAAATCGTCGGCGAGGGAACGCCACGGGGTTTGATCGACCGCTATGTCACCAAAGAGGTCCTTGAAGTTCGGTTCGGAGCTGAACCCCAGGCTGCTCTCAACGGCCGCCTGGATCGGTTGGGCGAGCGCATTGAAGAGCTGCCGGACCGGACGCTGATCTATACCCCCGACGGCGAGAAGACATTAGTTCACCTGCATGATCAAGGGATAGCCACCGAAAGCGTGCTGGTTAGGCGGGCAACCCTGGAGGACGTTTTCCTGCGCCTGACCGGCCGGTCCCTCGTCGAGTGAGATTCAGACCACTAGTTCATAGAAACTTTCTTGTTTTCCGAAGGAATTGGCTAAGCACTCTTTTTTTCTCATTCCTGAACCCTCTGCTTTTTATCGCGGCGATGGGCCTGGGGTTGGGGGCCCTCCTGAAAACAAGAGACGATGCCGCCTTTGGCGGCGTGAGCTACCTACTGTTCATAACCCCGGGAGTGCTGGCGGCGGGCTGCATGCAGATGACCGCTTTTGAGTCGAGCTACGGGACCCTGACCAAAGTCACATACCGCAGGAACTATGAAGCGATGCTGGCCACTCCCATGTCGGTCGGCGGTTTGCTGACAGGGGAATTGATCTGGGTGTCGTTCCGGATGCTGCTGATAGCCATAACTTTCATGGCGGTGGTGGCTATGTTCCAACTTGCAGTGTCACCGCTGGCTTTGCTGGCCATTCCCGCAGCAATCCTTACAGGCCTGGCTTACGCCTCCCCTATTATTGGTTTCTCGGCCAAGCGAAAGAACTACAACGACCTAAGCAATATTTTTCGGTTTGTCATCACGCCGATGTTCTTGTTCTCTGGAACATTCTTTCCCGTCCAAAGGCTGCCTGGGTTCATCCGACCCCTGGCCTATATCACCCCCCTGTACCACGGCGTAGAGTTCATGCGGGGCGCGATGCTCGGTCGCTTAACCGTTCAGAATGCTCTCCAGCACTCCACGTATTTAATTGCCGTCTTCGCAGCAGGTATTTGGTACGCCCACCGCAGTCTCACAAAAAGGCTGCTGACTTGAGTTCCACCACCGTCACCAAGAGCCGTTTTCGGCGGATGCCTGCCCTGCATCTGGTTCAACGCAACCTGCTTGTCTACCGCCATACCTGGATGGTCATTTTTTCGGGTTTCTTCGAGCCCTTGTTCTATCTGCTGGCAGTGGGGTACGGAGTCGGCTCCATCATCGGGAAGCTACCGGTGGGAGGGGGGCGGATGGTCGAGTATGCCGCCTTTGTTGCCCCAGCGATGCTTGCCACTTCTTGCGTTAACGGCGCAATAACAGACGGCTTTTTTAACCCGTTCTTCAAGCTCCATTATCAAGGAACTTACGATGGGATTCTGGCGACTCCGATGAGTGTGTCGGATATAGCCAAAGGCGAAGTGATCTGGGCTCTGATCCGCGGATCTCTATACTCAGTCGGATTCCTCCTGATCCTACTTCCACTCGGGCTAATCAAGTCGCCCTGGGGAATTGTTGCTTTGCCCGCCGCCATTTTCGTGTCGGCATGCTTCTCATCAGCCGCAATCCTGTTAATGACTTTCGCAAAAAAGATCGATGATTTTGACAAAGTGATGAACCTTCTTATACATCCGATGTTTCTGTTCTCAACCACATTTTTCCCGCTGTCGGTTTACCCGGTCCCGATCAGAGCGGTCGTGTTCCTGCTTCCCCTGTATCACGGCATTGCGTTGCTGCGGGGGCTGACCCTGGGCTTGATCGGTTGGCCCTTGCTGGGACACTTTGCTTACCTGGCGGCTCTCGCCGGCATTTCGTTAAAGATAGCAACCAGCCGGCTTGAAAAGAAGCTAATTAAGTAGCGCTGGAGCCCCCCGGGAATAGCGGAAGATGAGCGACGCTAGTGACACCGCACTAGTGGTCCGAATCGCAAATAATCCTCGCATCCGAACGCACCTGCATCCCCGATGGCTGCGTTGCGGCCGGCTTCGCCTCTCGCTCGGGTACTCCCCGGTACACGTCGCTCGCCGCGCCTTGCCCTCGGGGCGCAGGAGCGCTCTCTTGTGCAAGGCTA
>JBPCIX010000008.1:0-12505 GCA_051005875.1 Actinomycetota bacterium
CTCGCCGGGCTGCTAGAGCCTTGGCTGCAGCTGCAGAGTGCTCCATCTTGGCGAAGTCGACCACCAGGGCCTTTGCGAACTGGGCATCCAACTCTTCAGGCCGAAGCCGGCGAGCCAGATCCTGAACAGATGCAAGGACCGCCCGAACTTCAGCCCTATCCGGAATCGTTGACGTCTCCAAGCAGAACATATGTTCGATGATACTGATGGCCACCGACAAAAGTAGGAGAGTTCGACCCTTTTGCGAAAAGTTTTTTAGGAATTCTTAGGTTTCGGGTTCAGGACTTTGCGAACGATACCGTGTGATGTGGCTTCAGGTTGACCTGCAAATGGTGGCGTCTGTCGACCTCCGAATGGCCATCTGCTCATAACTGGATCCATCCTGAGCGCAGAGCAATCGCCACGGCCTCCGCGTGTTTGCGAGTGCCGGTCTTTCTAAGGATGCTGTTTATATGAATCTTGAGGGTGGATCTGCTCACCATCAGCACCCGCGCGACCTCCTCGAGGGATTGGCCGCCGGCGAGAACTTGCAGGACTTCTAGTTCCCGGGGAGTAAGCGTTGCCAGCCTGTCGGTCACACTCTTCAATGCGCCCTCCCTTACTGCGAGCTTGCCGACGAGTTCCTTCAGCTGTTCGGCGAACACCGGAACATGGCCCGCGTGGGCTACCCGGATCGCTTCGGCTAGTTGATCGATCTTGATGCTCTTCGGAAGAAATCCCACGGCGCCTGCATCCAGGCACTTTTGGATCTGCTCGGAGCTATAGAACCAGGACAGGATGAGAATCTTGCTCTTTTTTGATACCTTCAGAATCCTTTTTATTGCTGCGGGCGCCTCCATGTCGCCCATCCAGAACTCGAGAAGCACCACGTCGGGCTGCCATTCCTTGGCCACCTTGATTGCATCTGAAGCGGAGATCACCGTTTCCTGGCGCACGAAGAAGTCGGGGTAGCGCTCAAGCACGCCCGCGAGTGATTCCGCAATTAGGTTTTGCGGATCGGCTACCAAAACCGTGGTCCAAGCCATGGCAAGCATGTTAGGGGGGAAATTCGCCCCGGTGAAGGGCAGGAGGCCAAAAACAGTGTCTCCGTTGGCAGAAATAGCCTAAAGGTCTATGAATCGGGCATAAAATGGACTGAAGGTCTAGAAAAAAAAGGCTGCGGGCCCTCGGGCCGAACCTTCCCTGGATCACTTAAATGGACCTTCCATGTGCCTGGGACGCCCGTCCTGCGCCGGCCTGATCGGTACTGTGCGGCCGAGATGCCGGTTGTTGGCCCAATCGAGCCTAATCGAGCCTAAACAGGCCCTTTTTAGAATTGACCAAAAGGTCTATTGGCATCTTGTTCGAGTGGTGCTTCAATTGGCAACAGGAACTTCTATAACGCTCATAAGGAGAGGTCGATGAGAAAAAAAGGTTTGACACTCGTGGCAGCTGTGTTTAGCACGCTGGCGATTGGCAGTTTCGCGTGGGCTTGCACGGCACAGCCGCAGGTTTTCCTTCTTATGCCCCAGGCCGGGCCCTCAGGCGTCGAAGTGACGGTTTCTGGTCAGATGACGACAACCGGGCCGGTCGAGATTCGCTGGAGCGGAAACGGCATCTCGGAAGGCCTGAAGCTGGCAGACTCTTTTGTCGGCCCAGGAGCCAGCTTCTCGGTTCCTGTCCAGATTCCCGAGTCCAAGCCGGGCGTTTACTACATAACCGTTGAAGCCGGCGATCGCAGCATGGCCCGGGCAAGCTTCGAAGTTACCGGCGAAACCGCCGTTTCGACCGCTTCGTCAAGCGGCACGACAGGCTCGGCCGCTCAATCCCGAGCTGTTTCCACCGATCTATGGAGAGGTTTCTCAGCCGAGTCCGGCTCTTCACCGCAAGCCGGCGGCGACCTGTCCGTGTCCGATGCGCCGTTAAACGGCGGGGTGGCGATGGGGCTTGGTCTTTCAGCTATCGGAGCCATTGCTCTCGGAGGCCTCGCCACTGTGGCTCTTCAACGCAGGCGGATAGAGGCCGGGACACTCAACGGCAAATTAAGGGACTAAGCGCCTATCTCATTTAGCATTCCCGAGGCGAGGGACGGGGGAGAATTGAAAACTGAAGCGGTGAGGCTTGCTCCGAATGAATAGGCCTCGTTCGCCAGAGATCGTGAATCCATTCAAGCTGGACGTACGGCCATTCAGCGGTTCAGTTGCCCGTCGACGGCCCAGTTCGCCCCGGGGCTGGTCGCTCTTTGTATTGGCGGTCTTCATTTGTGTGCTCTTCGCCGACGAGCCGCCCCTGAAGGCCCAAGGGGCGGACCAGGTGGGTTTTTGGGAAGCCACAGACCACCTTGACTCCGGCCCGTGCAAATCTGCAAATCCAACCATGAGCGATTCGTGCACATTTCGTTACGACCATCTAAGTGCTGTTTTGGCCAGCGGTGAGGTGCTGGTTATCAGCGGGTCGTCCGGAGCGACAACTCAGCTTTGGTCACCCCATTCCAAGACCTGGAAGCCGGCAGCGACTCTCCCGTTCAGTCGATTTAGCACCAACTCAAGCTTAATTGTTTTGTCGGGGCCCAAGTGTGGGCCGAACTGCGACAAGATCCTGGTTCTCGGCTCAGGACCAACTGGCCAGCCGGCGGGAGTGATCTACGACCCGGAAAACGACGTGTGGTCTGCCGCAAAAGATCCTCCTTTTCCGATCTCGGATCCTACTCTTACATTGCTCGCCGGACCTCGCTGTGCTGACAAATGCGGAAAGGTCCTGGTTGTAGGCGGTGAAACCCAGCCTCTGTCACTGTTGTACGACCCGGGGACAGGTGAATGGAGCGCGAGTGGTCCTCTTATAAACCCCCGCTTCCGGCATACCGCCACTCTTCTTCCTGACGGTAGGGTTTTGGTGGCGGGGGGCAACAATTACTTCACGAGCCCCGCCGAACCGGGAGAACTTATGCGTTCGGCGGAGATCTACGACCCTGTGGAAGGAACTTGGAGCGCTACGGACTCGTTAACTGACAAGCGGCAATGGCACGATGCGATTCTTCTTACAGGTCCCGGATGTGGCGACAATTGCGGAAAGGTATTGCTCGCAGGCGGCAGCGATGAGCTGCCCTACCGCACATTGCGATCCGCGCAACTTTACAATCCTCATTCAGGCTCAGGTGAATGGGAGGACACCGGCCATATGCTGGGTCCGCGGATCGGACTCGGCCTAATTCAGCTTCCAAGCGGTAAGGTGCTCGCTCCTTCAACGACTAACCCCGCAGACGGATCCCTGATATCGCCCGAGCTATACGATCCACTCGAGGGGAGATGGAAAAAAACGGATCCTTCTGTTACTGAAAGCGGCGGTGGTGGGCGGTCTTTCGTTAGCGGGGTCCCCCTTCAAGAAGGGCCAGTTGCCGCCTGTGCAGACAGTTGCGGCAAGGTGTTGGTGGCTGGTGGCAATGGCGAGGATGCGTTCACAAGTTCCGAGATTTATACCCCCCCCGTCGAGATTGGAGGCCTTGAACCCGCCCGCGGATCGACCCTTGGGGGCACCGAGGTGGCGATTATTGGGACCAGCTTGGCCCGGGTTAAGACTGTGACGTTCGACACCACGACCCTTACCTGTGGCAAACCCCTTCAAAGCCAATGTTGGCCAGACCCTGACACTCCTGCGACCAAGACGATAGCCATTGCGCCTCCCCATGCTGAAGGCAAGGTTCATGTCAGCGTGACCGCTGAATTGCAAAGAGGCGAAACCACTGAAACTCATACTTCGCCGTTGACGAGAAACGACCTGTTCGAATACTTCGCTGATCCGATTACGCCATTGCTCCCTTCGATCACCGGCATCTCGCCGACCTGTGGGCCGGAAGGTGCCCCAGTCAACATTGCGGGCGCGGCCCTGAGTGGGGCGACGGAGGTCAAATTCGGAGAGGCTGGCTCGGTACCCTCGGATCGATTCATCCTTGCCTCGGCTACCGAAATCAGTGTTCCCAGTCCGCAATTCACCGGCTCAGTCGGCATTCAAGTAGTTACTCCCTCCGGGATATCTTCTGCTGCAGCGGACCTCTTTGCCTCTCCTTGTGCTTCCACAGCCATTGCTCCAACGTCTGTGCCCGGCGGAACGGAAGCTGGTGGCACGAACGTCAAGACTGATACCCAGTTATCCCCTCCGGCGCCTCCGTCAACCTCCTCAACCTCGGCTGGTTCAATCCAACCAAGCGCACCAACGCTGCCCACCGGAGGGGCTACTTCACCAGCATCTTTCCCGGCACTCCACCAAGTTCCCGTTGCCACTCCTTCGGGAACTGCAGCCCTTCAGTCGACCTTGGCCGTTCCACCAATTGAGGTCGCGGCAGCAAACTCGGCCGCTATTCCTTTGGAGGTCCCAGCCCCGAATGATAAAGGCGCTGCACGCCATGCAATGGTTGGAAGAGACGCCGCCGGCATTCTTGTTCTTGTGTTTAGCGCAGCCTTCACCATGCTATTGGGTTGCGGCTTGTTTTGGCGGCCCCGAAACCTTCAGGATCGCGCGGCTCCGGCATATTCTTTCGCCTACCGCTAAGAGGAGGCTAGCCGGGCCCTTGCCTCAACCAGGACACGACCGTCTGTTTGTGCTCTAGAGTCCACGCGTGAGCGCTGCAAGCACTGCCGCCCGTGTAACTGTAACCGTCCTGGCGGCGCTGTTCATTGCACCTGGATGGGCCTCCGCTGGCCATCGCGGGGAACGAGAAGCTATCCATACCGTTGCCGGCCCAACCTTCTGCGCCGGATCAGCCGTCATAGAAAAGGGTTCGGATGAGATCGGAGCCGTGGCGCTCGATGCCGCGGGGAATTTGTTTTTTGACGCAGGGGTTCGAGGCCGTGGCACAGTTTCCAAAGTTGATCCGAAGGGCCGGACAAGCGTTCTTGTCACAGGGGTGCCCCGGGGAAGAGCCTCTGGGCGCTCCTCAACAAGCCCACGAGTTTCAGGCCTTCCGAATGGCCGGAGGTTTGCAGCGGACGGTGAGGGGGGGATAGTTCTGGCCGCTGGACGACGTCTGGTTCGGGTTGATTCAGCCAACTCCGTGACAACTTTAGCCGGCGATGCCCGAGCCCAGCCGAGCGCGATGGGGAGCAAAAGCAGCGGTGATGGCGGCCTGGCTCGTGAAGCTCGATTCATAAGCGCTAGAAGCGTGGCAGCCCTTCCTGGGAAAGGTTTTTTTATCTCGGACACAGCTGATCCCGGTACGGGTACATTTCGGATACGTTTCCTCAACACGAGTCCGGATCCAGTCTCTTTCCACGACGGCAGACCTGATGAGATCGTTGTGGGTGCCAGCAACATCGATACGGTTATGGGTCCGGGCGGAGAGGCGAAGGAAGGCAAGCCAGTTCTTGTAGGCGGCTCCCCGGCATTGGCTTTTCACTGGCCTTTTCTCTATGTCGCTTCAGAGCAGAAGAGGGGCCCGACAGTTTACGTCCTCAATCTTTCGGGCGCGCGGGCGTCTGCCCACGGCATCCATATCGAACCGGGCAAGTACGAGAGGCTGACAGAGTCCGCTTCTTCCACCAGGCCGGCGTTTAAGGCGACCGGTCTGAGAGGCTTTAGGAAGATTTCCGCGCTCAGCACCGATGCAGCCGGGAACCTGTATGTGGCCGACGAAGCGGCGCACCGTATCAGCCGGATCGGAAGTGCCGGTGGCGTCGATATTATTGCCGGCACCGGCAAGGTCGGCTTCAACGGTAACGATCGTGCGGCCAGGGGCGCAAGGTTGCATGGTCCTCACGATGTAGCGGTCGGACAGGATGAGCGAATCTACCTGTCCGATCGCCTGAATCATCAGCTTCGATTCATAGATCGCGCGGGAACTATCCGCGCTGCTCCGGGCAATGGGTTGGCAATCAGCTATCAGTGCCTGGGAGGCCCTAACCGCCCCCTGAAACCACCCTCGAACCCAAAACAAGAGAAGGGTGAGCCGGCCGTTCCCGCGACTCCAACAGCGGTGGCTGCAGCTTCCGATGGGGCCATTTATTTCACGCTAGCTAAGGGAAATCAGATCAAGAAAATCGACCTGGAGGGCAGAATAGTCACCATCGCTGGAAGACCCGGCGGCCGGCGCCTTTGTCCAGGAGCCCTGGGGTGTGCCGGTTTCAGGGGAGATGGGGGACCGGCGAACCAGGCTCTGCTTCGTGAACCAACGGCTCTGGAGTTGACACAGAAAGGCCTCTATGTCTGGGATGGGGGCAACGCCAGGATTCGCTTTATTAATCTGAGCGCTCGAACGGTGACCTTACATGGGGTCACGATTCGGCCTGGTCATATCCAAACGGTAGCCGGGAACGGCGTTCCCGGCTCTAAGAGAGGTTCCGGAGCTCGCTCATCTGAGATCGGATCGACCGAGATGCCCGATTCGATGGGCCTTCGTTCCCAGCAGAGCTTTGGGACACTACGGCAGAAGCTGGTTGGGCCTACGAATCAGATAACTGGGCCACTTATCTCTCCAGGATCTCTGGCTGCCGACCGGAAAGGCAACCTCTTCATCGCAGACGCTTCGAACGGGGCGGTCTTGAAGGTAGACCGTTCGGGCCAAATAGAGACCGTCACCGGCCCTCAAGCACCGGAAAGTCTCGCAGGCTGCTGCAGGGATCCCGTGGCCGTCGAAACGGACGGGGCCGGAAACCTTTTTGTGGCGGACAAAGGTGTTCCGGATTCCGCTCCAGGCTCTTCATTGGCCGTGTCGGTGCCGTCTCCGAGAATTTGGTTCATCAATCTTTCTCCGCAGCCCATCACGGTTAGGGGCGTGAAGGTAAAGCCGTTGGGAGCATCTTTCTTCGCTGGTAATGGAGGATTTGGATTCCGTGGGGATGGTGGGTATGCACTTGAAGCTGAATTGCTCCTTCCTTTTGATATTGACGCAGACGCCCGGGGGAACCTGTATCTGGCTGAAACGGGCGGTCTGGCAGGCGGGGCAGGGCAAATCAGGAGGATCGACAAATCTGGGCTCCTTCGAACGATTGCCGGGACTGGGCAAGAGGGGTGGAACGGCGACGGCCTCAAGGCCTCGGTTACCAATCTCAATTTTGCTGCTTCCATTGCGCTGGACAAGTGCGGAAACGTAGTGATGGCAGACGTCGGCAACAATCGCGTTCGCCGGTTAGTGGCGGAATCTGAGTGCACGACTCAGCCCAAGAGATAGGCACACGCTGACACGCAAAGACGTTTTCTCGCGGCGATCACAGAATCGTCGGAGGCGCTAGGAACAGGGGGGCCTTTGCTTTTGGCCGGTGGTGTTCTGGTTGTCGCCGTCCTGGCCATATTTGCGTTCAGACGTTCAACGAAGGGGCTAAGCCGTCTGAGCTGACGGTTTCAGTTTGGTTAGTGCGACAGTAATCTCCGTTAACTCCGGCCGGCTCGGCCCCCCCGCCGCCGCGAGACATTCTCTAAAAACCTGTGTGGCGGCGGCTATGGCGCCCTCTGCGTTTGCGGCGTCAATGCAAAAGGCCGCTGATACCGTTTCAGCCTGCGCGTCTTGACTGACCACGCCCGTCTTAACGCGCCGTTCAAGCGCGGAAAACAGCAGGTCTCCGAAATCTTTGCTAGCGGCTCTGGCGCCTACTCTGGCGGTGAGATCCGTATCGAATTCAACTTTCATGTGCGCCTGCCTGTTGGGGGCCACTCAAACCCAGCCCTGCGCATCCTGGCAACGGTCTTCGGTAGCCATCGGGCGTCGCTCGGCGTACCACCGATCGTCACAATAGTTTCGCCGTCTGGGGCAAAGAGCTGTACATGACTCTTCATAGTAGTCTCCGCCTTCCACCCCTGCCGCTTTGCCTCTTCCACAATTCGCCTGACATCCTTGTTCATTCGCCGATTCTCGCGGGCCCCACCGACACTGTTTTACTGTGGAATGCCTTGGTCCGGCGGGCGGGGCCGTCCGCGGGGTCGGTCTGGCGGTTGCGGGTTATTCTTGATCTCTCATGACTGACGATCTTTCGATGAAGCCTCGCAGCAGGGACGTGACCGAGGGGCCCCAGCGGGCGCCTGCCCGAGCTTATCTCCGTGCAATCGGGATGGGTGACGAAGATTTCCGCAAGCCCATCATCGGTGTCGCCTCTTCTTGGAACGAGGTTACACCTTGCAACATGCATCTCGACAAACTTGCCGACCGGGCAAAGGCCGGGGTCCGAGAAGCCGGCGCGTATCCGATTGAATTCACCACGATTGCCGTTTCCGACGGCGTCGCGATGGGGACCGAGGGCATGCGGGCCTCCCTTATGTCGCGAGAGGTCATCGCCGATTCGGTGGAACTTATGGTCCACGCCGAACGATTCGACGGTGTGGTGACGATACCCGGCTGCGACAAGAGCCTTCCGGGCATGGTGATGGCTGCCGTCCGGCTCGATCTCGCTAACGTTTTTTGTTACGGCGGCAGCATCATGCCGGGCCGCTGGCGCGATAAGGACGTGACCATTCAGGACGTTTTCGAGGGAGTCGGCGCCCACGCCGCTGGGAAGATGAGCGAAGAAGACCTACACGACCTCGAGGCCTCAGCTTGCCCCGGCGCCGGATCGTGCGCCGGCCACTACACCGCCAACACCATGGCGGCTGCCGTCGAGGCGTTGGGGCTCGCTTTGCCGGGGAACGCATCCCCTCCGGCGATCAGCCAGCGCCGCGCCGAGATGGCCTTCAATTCTGGGTTGGCCGTTGTTGAACAGCTGAAGTCTGGACTTCGCCCCCGCGATATCGTGACCAAAAAGGGCATCGAAAACGCAATATCTGTCGTTATGGCGACGGGAGGATCGACCAACGCCGTGCTGCATCTGCTTGCAATTGCCCACGAAGCGAACGTTGACCTGGAGCTTGAAGATTTCGACCGGATTTCTCGGAAGACCCCGCACATAGCCGATCTTCGCCCCGCAGGGCGGTTTGTCATGGCCGACCTCGATCGCGTCGGCGGGGTCCCCTTCGTGTTGAAGGAATTGCTCGACGCCGGCCTGCTGCACGGCGACGCCATGTGCTGCAACTCTAAGACCATGGAGGAAAATCTTCGCAGCGTAGGCAAGCCAGACGGCGAGGTTGTCAGACCGTTGACCAATCCAATTCATCCAACCGGCTCAATTGTCGTGTTGCGGGGCTCGCTTGCGCCGGAAGGGTCCGTTTGCAAAGCGGTAGGCATGGAGGACAGTGTGTTTGAAGGCAAAGCTCGAGTCTTCGATTCTGAGCCGGATGCTTTCGAAGCCGTGATTAAAGGAAAAATCAACAAGGGCGATGTAGTAATCGTTCGATACGAAGGGCCAAAGGGGGCCCCCGGCATGCCTGAGATGCTGGCGGTCACCGGCGCCATATTCGGTGCTGGAATGGGCAAGGATGTGGCGTTGATCACCGACGGGCGTTTCAGCGGGGCCACGCACGGATTCTCCGTAGGCCATGTCGCCCCCGAGGCGACCGAAGGCGGCCCGATTGCTCTCGTAAAAGAAGGCGACCGAGTGGTTCTGGATGTTCCTTCCCGGCGTCTCGATCTGATGGTCGATGAAGCTGAGTTGGAAAAACGCCGCTCGAATCTTAAGGCTCACGCGCCGAGATACACCTCGGGCGCCATGGAAAAGTATGCCCGCACAGTTTCGTCCTCGGCTCTGGGCGCGGTCACGACCCGAAGACCCGCCTTCCGGGGTCAGTAACCGGGGGTTCGACCCCTAGAGTGCCCTGACCACTAACCTTCGGGGTGTTTGGCGGCGTGAGGCGGCGCCATGCTGCGTTCTCGGTCGCCCCAATACGATCCGGTATTCGGACTCCCTGCGGCCTTGCCTGGCACCACCTCACGCGCCCCAAACCACGCAAACGTTAGTGGTCAGGGCACAACCAGTGCCCCATCGGCATTACCACTTTGCCGCCTCACCGGCGGCCCACCCGGTTACGCTAACCGGGACATTCGAAAACCGCCAGTAGCGCCAGACTTGTTCGATCAGGATTTCAGACATCATGCGGATTCCAACTTTGCCCCGAAACTTCACACGCTTGATCTCGGATCGGCTTGGCCTCATGTTCAAGGCCCAGGCGACCAACGCTCGGCAGGGGCTTGCAGCCCTTTTGGTGTCGTCGACGGGAGACATGGCCGCGGGGCTTGCTCTCGGCTTCATGACGGGCACCCTCGAGCGTTTGCCGGGCCTTATAGTTCTGGTTCCGGCCGCCATTGGGATGCGTGGCAACATTTTCGGCGCACTCGGCTCGAGGCTCGGAACGGCCACTCATACCGGCGAGTACGACGGTCGTCTTAAGCTGAAGCTCAGAAGTGTCGGGGGACAAAATGTGCTTGCCTCGGCGCTGCTCACCCTTTACATTTCGATTGCTCTGGCGGTGCTTGCGAGGGAAACGGCGCGGTTGTTTCATGTAACGACCATCCCCATGCTCGACTACCTGACTGTGTCGGTGGTCGGCGGATTGATATCAAGTCTTTTCGTATTGGGGATCACGGTTGCCGTGGCTTCCGTATCGGTTCGGCGCGGATGGGACATGGACAATGTCTCTTCGCCTATTGTTACGGCCGCCGGTGACCTGGTGACACTGCCGGCCTTATGGTTGGCCACTTTCTTATTACCGATCCCTCACTTTTCCGAGACCGTGGGGGCCGGGAGCTTGGTGGCTGTTGTTCTGGCAACGCTTTACATTTTTCGCCATCAGGAAATGCGACTCTTGCACAAGATCGTGAAGCAGAGTTTTTTCATTCTGGTGATCGCCGGGCTTGTCGATGTTGTCGCCGGCTTGACCATCGGCCAAAGGCTTGAGCAATTCTTGGTCTTCCCCGGCATTTTGGTGCTGATCCCGCCATTTCTTGAGGACGCCGGGGCTCTTGGTGGGATACTTTCAGCCCGCCTGGCCTCGAAACTGCACCTCGGCTCGATCGAGCCCCGGACGGTTCCAGGCCGGGGGAGCTGGGAGGATATTGCGCTCACCTATATGCTGGCCGTTCCCGTTTTTGGGTTAGTCGGACTTACGGGAACGCTTGTTTCGCATGCGGTCGGCCTGGCCACACCCGGTCTGGGCTTGATGGTGGGACTCACCTTGATTGCGGGGGCGATCGCCACGACAGGGGCGGTTTTTGTTGCTTATTACAGCGCAGTCACCAGCTTTCGCTTCGGGCTGGATCCTGACAATTTCGGGATTCCCCTTGTCACCAGCAGCATGGATCTGGTGGGGGCACTGGCGTTGATTGCCACAATGGTTATCCTCGGTATTGCGAAATGAACGAAGACCAACCACGAACACTCAAGGCGATGCTGGCCGAGGCGAAAGACACCTCGGAGCTTATGCTCGATTTGGCTCATGCCGGATTGTTCTACGACGACAGAGATCTATCGGCCGAGGTTCTCGAGCTAGAAGACGAAATGTCCCGGATGGTTCACAGAATGCGGGAAGTGTGCCTGCTGGCCTCGAGGAGTCCCTCCGACGCCGCGGGGCTGGCGTCGCTGCTGCAAGTGATGTCGTCTATTGAGTTAATCGGCAATCAGGCGGTTGATATAGCCAAGATCGTGCTGGACTCGTTGGGCATTCCCGCAGAATTGCGGGCCGACCTAGCTCAGGCCGAGGAGATCGTGGACAGAATCGCCATCCAAGATAGTTGCGAGTTGCAGGGCAGAAGCATCCGGGACCTTGAAAAGGCCGTTGAGGAACTACGTGTGATCGCGATCAGGCGCGGCCCCCGCTGGCTGTTCGATCCCGACGACGAAGGCATGCTGAATTCGGGCGACATCGTGGTGGTACGTGGCGAATGCGAGGGCCTGCCTGAAATTCGAAGGCTCGCCGGCATGGCTGCCAAACCGTCCGTAGCGCAAGGGGACGTGAGCCTGTGGGAACTTGACCGGGCCGTGGACACGGTTGTGGAGATGAAAAATTTGTCGGAAGTGTCGGTCGGCCTCGCTTACGCGGCCGTCCTGTTCAATGACAGGGCTCTTGCAGCAGAGGTCAGCCGGATGGAAGATCGCCTCGACGACATGCGAGAAGCTCTGGAATCCTGGGTCCTGGACGCGGCGACCGATGCCCGTTCCCGGCCGGCGCTGCGCGGCTTACTTCACCTCGCAGTTGCATCGGAAAACATCGGCGACGCGGCCCAGGCCATGGTTTGGCTTATCGAGCGCGACGAGGAACTTCACCCGATCATCGCCGAGGCCCTGGGCGAGGCTGAAGATGTTGTCGACGAGCTGACCGTCTCAGAAGGATCGTTTGCCGAGGGCAAATCGATCGACCAGCTGGATCTCCGCGGAATGGCCCCCCTGGCCCTGGCCCGTCAGGGCCGGTGGCAATATCAGCCCCGGCCTAAAACAATGTTACGCAGCGGGGACCGGCTAATTTTCATAGGGCCCTCCGAGACAGTTGAGCACCTCGAATCTATGCTCGATTCCGCCGTCGAGGCTCAACCCTAGTACTAGTGGCCCGTCGCGGAAATTCCTGTGGCATCAGGACGCCCCGGAATCCACGATCGCTGCGTTGCTCGTCGGTTTCATACTGCCTGTATGCGCCCTCCTCGCGCCTTGCGCTCGTGGCCCCGGAACGCCCTGATATCCACATG
>JBPCIX010000009.1:0-26721 GCA_051005875.1 Actinomycetota bacterium
TGGGTTGGAATCATGCATGGTTGCCTCACCCATCGATCGGTCTACGACGAAAAGATCGCCTGGGGAGTTGGTGATCAGCTTCTGGAAGAGCCGGCGGCTTGACATTTAATCCCGTGGGATGTCTAGCTGCCTTTGCGTGAGCCCCGAACGCAGCGTGCTTCCCTAAGTACGGATTCGGACAACATAACTGTAAATATCAGATCAGGCATCAGCAGGCGAGGTGCCACCCGTAATCCATGATGTATACTCGCCATATGCGACGTATACAGATATATATTGAGGAAGATATCGACGATGCTCTGGCTCAGGAAGCAAACCGGAGCGGAACTTCCAAGGCAGCCCTGATCCGAGAGTTTGTGGGCGAGCGCATTAGGCCTATGGCTGCACCGCAAGAAGATCCTATTTCTTCAATCATTGGGGCCGTGGACTGCGACCCGGCAAGAGTAGATGATGTCGTGTACGGCCATTGAGGTTTGCCGACACCAGCTTCTGGGTCGCCCTGCAGGTCCCCCGCGATGCACATCATGAAGAGGCCCGACAGGTCTGGTCACGCAACCCTGGGGTTGTTTTGGTGACCAACCACGTGCTTGGTGAAGGCTGGACTTACTTACGAAGACGCGCCGGGCACAGTGCGGCGGTTCGGTTTTTGGAGGCCCTGCAAAGTTCGGCCAGGGTGCAACACCTTCACGTTGATCAGCAGGTTGAGAAGGAGGCGTGGCTCTGGCTCAAGCGGCGGGGCGAGCGTGAGTACTCATTTGTCGACGCCACGAGCTTCATAGTGATGCGCAAGAAAAGAATGCGTGAAGCACTCGCTTTCGATGGAGACTTTTCAGCCGCGGGATTTGTAGAAGTCCGAGCCTAACGACAACTCATTGCCGATCTGGGCAGCGACTCGGCCCGCCGAGTGAACCTGCAAGACACCTGCGGATCGGCACTCAATAGACAGACCGGCCCCTCGCACTCCTCGCGCCTTCCTGCGTGGGGAAATGCCATTGTGTCAATTTGGTATAATGGCGCGACTCATTATTTAGCAGGAGCACATCACGAAAACTATCGCAATGAACAGAACCGGGCGGCTGACGCTTCCGGTTGAGATCCGCACTCAGCTTGGAGTGGAGGGGGAAATCGATTTCGAGGTAGAGGTAGACCCAGACCAGGACGCCGTGATTCTGCGGCCGGCGGTGGTGCTTAGGCGGGGGGATGCCTGGGCCTACACCCCAAAGCATCGCAAGCTGATGGCGGCTGCGAGGAGCGACGCCAGAGGAGGCCGGGTGCTCAAGCTCACGGAGGGCGATCTGGCGGAGATGGGCGATCGCGGCCGGTAAAGGCTACGAGAATCTGGTTTTCACCGAAACGTCCGTCGCCACTTTTGCCGGAAAGGACTTCACCGCGTCGGACCGAAAGGCTTTCATCAAGGCCCTGCGCCGGCTGAACGACGACGAGACGCACCCGTCGCTGCGGATACATCAGCTCAAAGGTGATCGCAAAGGCGCCTGGTCGGCCTCGGCATCGACGTCTCTGAGAATCAGTGTCGACAGGATGCCTGAGGGCCGGAAACTGCTGCTGGCATGCAGTAAGCACTACGACCGCTGATTCCCTCAAGGGGGGTGCGGCCGCCGCACGCCCCGCAGCGCCCTTAGCGGATGAAGATGTCTTCCGATTCGCCCAGAGCGACAGGAGGGCCGTTGTTACGGAAGACATCGCTGACTACCGGCCGCTTGCCCTGAATTGGGAGGCCGCAGAAAGCCCTCACTATGGAATCATCTTCACAACCAACCGCAAGTGGCCTAGGGCACGGCCCGAAACAGTGGGACGCTTGATAACAGCACTGGATGACCTGCTAAACCGATAGAGGGAGCCCGCAATTCCCTCGAATATGCAAGTCTGGCTCTGAAGCGGAGATCCTTTTCAAGCGCCGCGGGCGTCGGGCGCTTCAATGACGAACTCTCGGCTCATGCCTTTTCTCGCATGGGGGATCTTGTCCGGGCCCCTCACGAAGCAAATGATTCCGTATTTCCCCGGGTCCAGGTCGACCGCAAAAAAGCCGGACTTTCCGGGCGATCTCGATTTGATCTGAGCTATGGGGAGTACCGACATCCGGCGTTCGCCCCGCAGTTGTTCATCGAGCGAACGGTCGAGCGTTTCGGGCAGCTGGATCAATGTCAGGTCGTGGTCCTCCAGGCCTTCATTGTGAACCCGGAAAGTCAGGGCCCCTGTGGTGAGGCTCCCCGGCATCTCGAACTCGTGCTCCTTCATCGTCACCCGCACTTCCGCCGGCCTTTTCTCAACGGAAGCGCCGGAGGGCTGTCTGCATGCCGACAGTAAAACGGCCAAGCCGAGCAGGGTCGCAAGACATGCATATAAGGGGCGCCCTTTCTCCCGGCTGAATGTCATCGGCTTAGGGAGACCCTGGCTGCGACGATATCCTGAGCCTTTGTCGCCGTCAGGTGATTTCGTGTATCGGTCCAGGACGCAAGCATGCCGGTTCCGGTCGACACAGAAGCGAGCCGCGAGCCGAACTCAACCATGTCCTTGGCGGATGGGACCTCGTAGCGCTGCCCGATCCGGGAGTGGGAACTCTCGGAGCTTAGACGAAGGTTCGGAGAAAACGAAGCACCGTTGTTCGACAACGAACTGTAGTAGACGTCGTTTCGGATGTTCTCGGGGTCGTTCCGCCGGTCGTAGAACACCGCGTCCACGCGGCCATTTGGCGATACCGACAGCCGCGGCAGGTATTGATGACGGCCGTTCCCCTGGGGGTCGTCGTTAATCCGCTGGGGGCCTTGCCAGGACCGGCCCCCGTCGGTGGACCGCCGAGAAAGGATGTCCCAATCCCCATTTCGGGCGTCGTGCCAGGCGGCATATAACCGGCCGGAGCGACCGGTCGCCAAAGAGGCCGGAGGCATGGTGAAGATCAGCATCACTCGCTCCGGAGGAACGATGCCGTCGTCCACCGTAGGTTGCCTTCGGAAGCGCCGCCCGCCGTCGAAGGAGGAGGCAAGCTCGAGCGACCATTTCCCTTCCCACGCAGGCCCTTCCAGCCCCTGATAGTCACGGGCGTCGTCTTGTAGGTCGTAAAACAGCACGTGGACTTCTCCCTTCGGTCCCAGCGCCAGAGCGGGAGCGACTACTCTTTCCTCCTTGCTCCCGGCCACCTTCACGGGCCGTGAGAACTTCTTGCCGCCGTCGTCTGAAAACGAGTGCATGATCGGGTTCGGCGGTGGAGCCAGGCCGCCGAGAGGCGGATCGGCCCCGGCCTGCAGCCAGACGAGGTGGATGCGCCCCCGGTGCTCACCGGACCGGTCGATTGCCATCCGGACCATGTAGCGTTCCGGTCCCAGGACTCTCAGGGGAGCCGTGAATGTTCGGGCCCTGTCCGATGAGGTCGCGAGGTATGCGCCGACGGGGCTGTTTCCTTCTCCTGCCAGGCCCACAAACAAAAAGTGCAGAACGCCCTTTGAGTCAAAGGCGACCTCAGGGGCATAGCACTTCTCCGCTCCCCGGGGCAGTTTGGGCACCGGCGTGACTCGCTTCCAAAGCCTTCCGCCGTTTGTGGAGACCTGGAGCGAGCAACCGAATTCGGGCGCGTCGAGGCGGTTTGCCAGCACCACAAGACGGGGGTCATCCGGGTGAGAAGCCAGCATCGGCGAGTTGTTCGCCGGCCGCTTCGCCAGGTCGGTTGCCGTGACCGGCGTCTCCCAGGCCACCTTCGGTTGAAGCTTGGTGGCTCCAGTTGCTGGTCCGGTAGTTCCCCCGGTGGCAAGAGCAACACATAAAAGCAGTGTTGCTGGAAGCCCTTTTTTCCTGCTCACTGCATCCTGGGCTGGAGATGGACCTTCATAGAGTCGCGAGGGCCGGGCCGTTGTTTCGATTGACGGCGGCCCGGGTCGATCAAATCGCCGGCCGCGTGCCTCGTCGGCAAACGGCACTGCAGTTCGCGCCCCACGCGAGCACGGGCCGTTCAGGTCGGCGGCCTGCTCCTAGAAACACCAGACAGGCGGCGCTCAGCACCAGGGTTGCGCCGGCGAGTCCGGCCCCCAGCGGGATAGCCGGATCGACGGCAACCATGGAGTAGCGAGGCGCTGGATGAGACTCGTCTTCCGGCGAATCTCCTGCCAAGGCTGCTGGAACGGCGGATCCGGCAGCGGCGAATCCGGCCTGTGACGACGGAGCGGCCCCAATCGCCGGTTGAAACCCCGCCTGGAACCCGAGAGAGCCCGTCACCGGGACGCGGCCTCCGAACGGCTGGGGAGCCGTCGCCGTCACCGGGACGGTGCTTGGGCTCCCGGCTCCCGGTCCGGTGGGAGGCGCCAGCGTGATCGTGGATTGCGTATCAATGGGCGTTGTGGCGGGTGGCCCCGAAACCGGAGGTGGAGGCGTTTCTCCGATTTCTCCAGCCGGCGGAGCCGACGGCAAGGTCGGCAGGGCCGGCAAAGCGGGCAATTCCACGACAGTTTCTTCGGATGCCGAGTTATTGGCAAGCATATTCGGCTGTTCTTCCGGGTTAAGGGCCGAGACCGACGCCCCAAATAAGATCTTGCCCGGAGCGACGGGGGTGACCAGCACTTCAACTATCTTCGATTCACGTGGAGCCAAACTGCCGACGGAGCAGGTAACAAGCGCCCGGGGATCTTGGGGCGCCGAAGGATCGAGGCCCTCGAGATCGACGCCCGGCCCTCCAGGGGAACAATTGCCGCCAGGCACAGAGGCCGACCTGAACGTCACCTGAGAAGGGAGGCTGCTGACAACTTTGACGCCGGTTGCCTCCCCGGTCCCCAGGTTGACAGCCTTAACCGTGTACTTGAGTTCGTTCCCGACCACCACAGGGTCGGGGGTGTCGGTGATGTCTTCAATCGCAAGATCCACCTGCGGGCATTCGGCTACGCCGGATATCAACCGGACACGGCGGTTCATCCACTCGCTGATGTACATGTCGGTGGTTGCCTGCCCGGGCCGGCAAGGAGCAATTGCGATACCAAAGGGGTGTTCCAGCTTGACTGAAAGAGGATCGCAGGGAGCCTGGAAGCACGGGTCTGGGAAGACGCCCCCATTTGAGTCCCTTCCCGACAACTGCCCGGAGCTGTTTGTGTTTCTGCCCGCCACAGTCGTCATCGTGTCGTTACCTCCGCCCAGTTCACCGTCCGGTCCCGGCGCTATTTTGCGAATCCGATCGTTCTCTGCGTCTGCCACGTACAGGTTCCCAGCCTCATCGAACTCGATTCCGCGCGGGGTGTCAAGCAGTTTTTCTCTTGCGGGGCCGTCACCGTTCCATCCAAACTCACCTGTGGGGAGAGCGTTGATTCCCGTTTGACCGGTTCCGTTTCGGACGCCAATTCCTGGGCCTCCTGTTCCCGCGACTGTTGTTATTATTTCGTCGGCCGCTCCTGTGATTAGCCCATCCACTCCCGTGGTCACCTTGCGGATGCGGTGATTGTAGGTATCGGCGATGTAAAGATCTCCTCGTCGATCAAACGCAAGTCCGGTCGGCCAGTAGAACGACGCGGCTCGAGCTGGCCCGCCGTCACCGTCCAAGCGCCCGCTTGTATTCAGTACTCCAGCCACGATCGTCATGACTTCCGCGGGATCTGACGCTCCATCGATCGTTTCGTTTGTCCCGTTGTCGACTCTTACCACCCGATTGTCTGTTGCAACAAACATGTTGCCTGACATTTCGCGATCAGAATCAAAGGCGATGTCGTGAGCGATGTCACCGAGGCAGGCGCGTGTTGAGGGGCCTTCTTGCAAGGCGCAGACGTTACCGGTCCCCGCGACTATCATTGTGCTCTCGCTTTGATCCGTAGGATCACCGGTGGCAGCCAGGTGATCAATCCCGCCGATCCCCGGAGTGATCTTGTAAACGATGGCTCGACCACCAATAAATAGCTCCTTGCTACTCTCCTGCATTTCAACTGTGTAGGAAGGGTCATAGTTCGCTCGGCGGATTGAGGTCGGTCCGCCGCTTCTCTTGGCGCCTCCAGCCACGGTCGAGACACCTCCATTACCCTCGGGGGGTTCTGGATCGCCATGACGCACCAACTTGCGAATGGGAGGGGAGCAGAACAAACCGTCAGCGAGACACTCCGCCGGTCTCACGTTCGCGAAGTTTTTGGCGGACCGGTCACTGGTGCCATCCACATAGTCGACCCCGAATGAGTCAGCAACGAATAAAGACCCGTGGGAGTCGAGAGTGATTCCCTTTGGAGCCCAGAAGGTGGCCTCCCGAATGGGGACGCTAGTTCTGGGTGGGTCGCGTCTGTAATCGGGGTCAAATCTAGGTTCCAGTACGTTGAATGGACGACTGGGGTTGTGTGGCGGATTCCCCACTGCGGTCCTCAGCTGCCCTCCCGGTCCGGGCTGCTGGGCCCCTGTTCCGGACACGGCGATCACGTGCAGCAGCCCAACGGACAAGGCCAGGCCCGCAATTTGCCGCAGTCGACGGCCAAACCGGTAGCTGAAATTCATGTCGCCGTCATCCCCCGTTTTCAGGTGCTACTTAAAGGTAAGCAGCCCAACTGCTGGCTGGCTGACCACCCAGCCAGCAGTTGGGGCTCCTTTGAATCAAAGGCGCTTCTCAGAGTTACTTAGATCATCACGATGTTGAGCGTGGCGTAGTAGGTCGCATTCTGGGCGCCGATCCTGGAAACGTAAGGGTTGATCGTTTCGTCAACCGTGTCGTTCTCTTCCCAGGCGCCACCCATAAAGCAAACCCAGCCCGGCCCGAGCAGTCCCTCCGTGCTTCCGGTTGGTCCCGCTACGGGAAGAATGCCTTCGGTTTCAGGGATGTTGCCGCTGGAATCGGCCATAACCGGTCCGCCAATCAACATGGGAACTCCAGTAGCTGCTGCATCTTCCGGGGGAGGCATACAAGTGTCCATGCCGTCTCGAATTTCGCTGTAGTTCAGGAAATAGAGGTAATAACGAACCATGTCGTTGTGCGGCCCGGCCGTCTGGGCAGCTCCTGTCGCTTTGACGAACAAACTGTCGCCAGGGGCCGCGCACTGCCAGCCGGCAGCTGGTTTGACCGGGCATGAGACCACTCCTGGCCTGTGCGTGATCTTCGTGATTTCCGGAGTCCCATTCAAGCTCGTGCATGCCCACGCGACGGAGGCCAGCGCCAGCAGGAAGGCCACTGCGCCAAGTGGCAAAAAGAGCGCTTTCTTCTTATTTCTCATAAATCTCCCTTTCAGTCCCCGATGAACAATCCTTGCCTAAACGGTATGCCCGGCGTAGTGAAAAATCAATAAGCAAAATTGCTGATTTGCCTGTCCGCTTCGGAACCCGTTGATTCATCCAAACCGCTTGGTGTTAGGAGGGTAAGGGGCATCCAGTAAGAGGCGTGGGACGCTTGGCTCTCCCACGCCTCTTACTGGAAGATGAGGTCATCTGGCTGGCCTCTTGGCTCTTGTGCCCTCTTAGTCTTGCGGCCCTAGAGCGTTGTGCATGCCTGGTTGGCTGTGTCGTAAGTGTTGCCCGACCAGGTGTTGTTGTCGCACGCCGGGTTCTGATCGTTCAGGTCATAGTCGGCGGCGCTGGTTCCATTGCTGCCGGTGGCGTTCATAAGGATGTCGTTGTTCACAGAGTTGTTGCCCACGATGATGCCGTTGGCAGCGTTGTTGAACACCGAGTTGTCCTCGACGATCGTGTCCTTCGGTCCTAGCACCGTTCCGGCGGCGTTTCCATTGAACAGCCGGATTCCGTCACCCAGGCGCTGCGGAGCACCCTGAGCAAGCGGGGCGTCGTACCCGTTGTCGTGGACGGTGTTGTCGGAAACGATGTTGTTCAGCGTCCTGGCGAACAGCGCGATTCCGTCGAGCCCATTTTCCGTGACCGTGTTGTTCGAGACGACGTTGTTGTCACAGAAGAACTCTACCCGAACGCCATCGGTTTCTTGTGTGAACCCCACGGCGCCGTGGTGCAGCGGTGAGCGGTCGGCAAAGCGAGCATTGTCGCTGATCGTGTTGCCGTTAACAGTGTTGTTGTCGGCGTCCCCGAACATCCCGACACCCGAGAACGGACCGTTGCCCGTGATGCTGTTGTTGGTGATGCTGTTGCCGCTCGACCCGTTGATCGCAACGCCGTCGCCGTACAGCACAGCCGTTGCCTGTGCGTCGGAGAAGTTGTCGTGGATGTTAACGCCCGTGACAGTGTGGCTGCCGCCGCTCTCGAGGGTGACCCCGGCATCAAATGCGGTGATTTCACCTGGGCCCTGGATCGTGACGTTGGTGTAGCCGCCGCTGACCGAGGTCGAAGCGCCGGTAACCGGGTCACCTACGCGGATGCCCACGCCGGTCGTGGCCGTGTAAGCGACGCCTCCGGTCTCCTCTAGATCCACCAGAGTCTGCCCATTTGCTCGAACCTCAACGTCGTAACTAATCGTGGCCTGAGGAGTCGGCACTCCGTAGACCTTGTGCCCGTTCAAGTTGATCGTGATGTTGTTCGCGCCGACCACGAGGCCGTCCGCCGGGCAGGGGCCGACATCGTTGGCAAGCGTCACCGAGGCGAGAATTACCTGTCCGCACACAACCGGAGCGGCTTGTGCCGGTGCTGCGGTTATTGCCAGGAGCCCGGCAATCAGGCTCAATGTTGCTGCGAGTACTAGTTTCTTTTTCAAAAGTGCCTCCCTGGGGGAGTTCCCCCCCTAGCTTCCCGGCGGGCCCCTTATGGGACCGCACCTTAATAAGATTTTTGTCTAAGGCTGTGGAGGGTCTCGACCCCTCTTAATCTCCCTGTGTTTCATGCTTCCCCCTCGATCGACTTACCAGACTGCTGATACTAGGGAATCCTGTCGTTTAATCAATTAGCAATTTTGAGTATTTTTTCCGGACGCTTTTGGTGGTTTGATGGTTCCGTGAGCGCATCAGGCAAACCCAAACCCAAACCCAAAACCGGCAAGGGGAAAAAGCAGGGCAAGGACACCGGGCCCGGTCAAACAACACGCCGGGCATCGGGCTCACGAACGCCGCGGCAATCCCAGGAAGACGCCGTCCGCCAGGTCCAAAACGAGCTGCCCGTCATAAGGGTCCTGGTGGCGGACTCTCAGCCACTCCTGGCCGACTCACTGGCTCTGGCTTTGCAGGCGTATCACTGGGACTTCGAGGTCCTGGACGAACGGCCCGTCACCGCAGTCGATGTGGTCGAGATCGTACATCGAGAACAGCCGGACGTGACCCTGATCGACTTCTGGATGGAGATGGACGCTCCTGCAACTACGCGCATGATCTTGAGCCGTGATCCGGACCAGAAAATCATCGTGCTGTCCTGGTTCCATGGCCCCCGTGAAGTCGAACATTCCCTCGACGCCGGTGCGGTCGGTTTCTTGCCCAAGTCACTAAAGGTGGATCAGGTTGCCGAGGGCATCCGGCGCGCCCATGCGGGGGAGCGGCCAATTTTTCCCGAGCAGCTGGCCGAGATTGTTCGCACGATTAAGGGAAGGGACGAGGGCGCTGACCTTGCCTGGCAAAAACTTGTGGACCTAACCCCGCGCGAGATTCTGGTACTCAAGATGCTGAGCCTGGGCAAGGGGGTGGCCGACATTTCTAAGGAGTTGTTCGTCAGCCCCTCGACCGTGCGCAAACACATCTTTAATACCCTGCAAAAGTTGGACGCCCACTCTCAACTCGAAGCCATCGCCCTTGCCCGGCGCTACGGCCTGCTGCAAACGTAGAACTGCTACCCCTTATAACAGCGACAGAATGTCTTTAAATGCCAGCGGGGTCGCCTTGCCTGCTCTGCCAAGCAGGTTGTTCAGTTTGTCTTGTGCGGCGTTGGCTTGCTGAACAAACGATCCGGCGAGTTCTCCGAACGGCATTGACTCGGCGCCGATCGTAAAAGTCGCTTCGAACAACTCCTGGGGACTCGATATGTCCCTGCCCTGGGTGACTTGGTTCAGCGCATATCCGACTCTGTTCAAACCGTCGCTGAAGGCCTCTTGGACCTGATAAAACTCCCAGAGAGTCGGAAAGTCGATGAACTCCGGAAGGGTGCTCTTGGTGGAATCGGCCCCGCCCCCGGTCAAGATTGCATCCAAAGCCCGAGAAATTAGCTTGGTCGGGGCTGCGCACACCCTGCCGGTCTCGGCCCTCACCAGATGGCCCTGGTCCTCTGCAATTTCGACGACCTCGCCGGCAGTGATCTTTCTGGCCGCATCGGATTCGAGGTTCATCAAAGCGACGCCTACTGAAAATATGCCCCTTGCAGCTTTGAAAATTGACGCTACATAAGAAGGAAGGCTGCCATGTAGCCTCACCGGGCTCCCAGCTTGCCGAAACGCGACCTGGGGCAAAGTGATGGCCAAGTTGCTCGTTTCAATCAGGCATCGCACGCTGGATCTGGACACCGAAGGATTAATGGCGATGTAGCGCTCAGATAACCAGGCGAATCCGTTGAGGACTCCGGAGATGTCGTCGCGCAGAGCGCCGTAAGCGGACTGGTTCATGTTTCCCTCGTACCGAGACGGAGTGTCTTCGTAGGGACACTTGACCGTTTCCATTGGGACCCCAGCCTTCTGCGCTTTGTGCTGGGCGGGCCCGGGGGCCGAATCCTCGAGCAACAGCCGTCCGCGGTCGTCGGTCTCGTCGGTCAGGGTCAACATCTCGGCAAGCCCCAGGGCCCGCGGAGCGCGTCGCTCGGTTTTCTTCGGCATATTAAGCCCTAGGCTATTGCATCGGCCTCTAGACTCCGGCTCGAAGGGAGTGGCCATTATTCCATTTGAAAAGATTCATCTCGAACCCCAGACGGGGTGCGCCTTTGAGATTTTCGTAGGCGATACTTTGCGCGTTATCTCTCCGACCGGGGGCCAAGTTGCCGACCTGACGGCTTTTGACAGGTCAGACACTGCCGAGTGGCTTTCCTCAGGCAGGACAATCGATTACAACGAGAGCATCTATGTTTCCACCGGCGACTCGTTGTTTTCGAACCGGAGCAATCGAATGCTCAAAATCATCGAGGACACCGCGGGCCGCCACGACTTCGTGGTTGCACCGTGTTCTTCGGAGATGTTTGAGCGCACCTATGGAGTAGCGGATCACCCCAGCTGCCTTGAAAACCTGGCCACGAACCTTGCGCCGTTCGGCATCAGGGCGGACAGTATCCCTACCACTCTTAATCTCTTCATGACCGTCACGCCGGACCCCCAAACGGGCCGGATCGTCATAGGCCCGCCCAGTTGCGGTGAAGGCGACTACGTCACTCTGATCGCAGAAGCCGGCCTTATTGTGGGCGTGGCTGCATGCTCGGCCGAGATCACAAACCAGGGTGTGTTAAAACCCATAGACCTCGAAATTCATCGCCATCCCCTTTGAGTGGTGCTAGTTCTTGCGGCTGCCTGCCGCCGCCGTCTTGCGGCCTGTGCCGGCTTTGGACCTGGATGCGGTCGAACCGGTCTTGCGCGCCGGGCGTGCTGACCTGGCAGAAGCTTTGCTGGACGATGCAGCTTTCGCGCTCTTCGCCGGGGCTGAGTCGGTGGGCTCCGCCGGACCGGAGTCGGTGATGGCGCTCCATGCTGCCTGAGAATCTGGCGCCTGAGAATCTGGCGTCTGGGAATCTGGCGTCTGGGAATCTGGAGTTGCAATGGACTCTTGCGGACGGGCGGAACCGCTGATCATCTGTTGGATTTCTGCATTTGCCTGCCGCTCCAAGTCTTCGTTGCTCGGTCCGCGGTTGGCGAATTTCTGAAGTAAGCCCATAGAACCTTCCCCTTTCCCTTGTGAATCCCTTGTGAAATTGGCTTGAATCGGTGTACCTGAGAGTCCATTTTCTCATAGCCAAAATCTTGAACAAGAGTTTTTTGAAAACTCGGGAAGATTTTTTCGGGAGTGCTAGTACTCCCGGTCGATCCCGGCGCTGGCGGGCGCCAGGGCCTGAAGGAAGCCTTGTAGTTGCATCATCTTCATCAGGTTGCCCTTGATTTTGATCTTGCCCTGCATGAAGGCGTTCTGGGCGTTTAGCTCGCCCTTGTCAAGCGCGGCGGCGGTCTCGTAGTTCTGCGTGATGGTAGCGTCCGGCTTCTCGACCTCACCGAGGCCAACTTCTGGGACTCCCTCGACAATCTTCAGAAACGTCTTGATTTGGCCCCGCCCGGGTGCATCGGTGGTAACGATCTGAACGGCGACATTTTTTCCCTTGGCGGCGCTCTGAACGGCCTGGTCGGCGGCAATCGCCTCGTTTGCCTCTTTAAAAAACTCTTCGGACTGAAACTTGACCGCCATTTGCATCGCTCCTTGACTAGATCATCCACCGCTTTTTCCCGGCGGGAAACAGTTTATGCGGATGAGGGATGCAAAGTGCAATAGTGTCCTAATGAGACAACAGCCTGAAATTGGCGAATCGGTTCAGGGCGATGCAGGCGCCAACCCGCGCGGGCCGTTCAAGACGGTTTCTCGGGTAATCCTTACCGTGCTGCTGGTCGTCGCCGTTGCGACGGCGGCGAGCTTTGCGCTGTTTTTCCTCGCAGGAACAAAGGGCATCCTGCGACCGATAGTGGCGATGTTGATGTCGATTGGGATTGCCTGGTTTGGGATCGGATACTTCAAGCAGATGGGGAACCCGCCACCTCCCGACCTTGAGCCCATGGCCGTCGACCCTGCGCTCAGGCTCGCTTACATCTGCGAGATGTGCGGTCTGGAGTTAGCTGTTGTGATGGCGGCGAAGGAAAAAGCGCCAAAGCATTGTGGCGAGGCGATGATCCTAATTAGGCTCTAACTCACCGCCATTGGGTTGCAGTCATCAATGCAAGAGCAATCAATCCCAGCCCACCCCAAAGGTACAAGTCGTTGTCAAGAAACGGGACGGTCACCGACAAAATGTATCGGGACATTATCGACAAGAACCCCACGATGAGAAAGCCAAAAAAGACCACCGGCAGCCATTTCGGAGAGGGCTTGGGTTTGGGTGGAGGCGGAGCTACGTATCGATTTCTCTTAGATTTTGATTTGGGCACTGGGGATCCCCCGTAAGAACTTAAATTCTGAGCCGCCATTGTAAGCTAGCTGAATGGTACTAAGGGGCATCGGGCGCGTTTTCATTACGGTCGGACTGCTTGTCCTCATGTTTTTGGGCTATCAGCTTTACGGGACAAACGCGGTTACCGGCAAACACCAGGAGGCCCTGGCCGCGGATTTACAAAAGTCCTGGGAGCTTTCACCGGGGAGCGCCGGAGCTGCCCCCGGCACCGGCGGCGCTATGCCCGACCCAGGCCAAGGTATAGCCGTCATGCAGATTCCGAAGATCGCCGTCGACAGCGTAATCGTCGAGGGCACCGAGGTCAACGACCTGAAAAAGGGCCCGGGCCACTATCGCGACACGGCTTTTCCGGGTCAGTTGGGTAACGTCGTAATTTCAGGCCACAGAACGACTTACGGTGCGCCCTTTTACCGGTTGGATGAACTTAAAAAGGATGACGAAATTATCATGAAAGATTCCTCAGGGACCTATAAATACACCGTGATTGAAAGCAAGATCGTCGCGCCGACCGACCTCAGCGTGGTGGTTCCGTCGACGGACGCAAGGCTGACCCTCACGACTTGTCACCCCAGGTTTTCGGCCCGCCAGAGACTGATAATCGTTGCAGCTTTGCAAGGGACTCCTCGACAATGAGCCGGAATCAGCGAATCTTAATATGGGTTGGGGTGATCGCAGTATTCCTGGTCCCGCTCCCCGGCGGCGGCAGCGTGTGGTTCCTCAACGGGCTTTTGTTCCGCATTTTCGATTTCATAAATTCGAACTTTCTCCCAGAGAATTTCTAGTAGTCCGTCCTGTTATCGGGCGCCGGTACTAATGGGAATTCAGCCGGTGCCTAAAATCTTGTTGATCGATAACTTCGATTCCTTCGTCTTTAATCTGGCGCAGTATCTGGGAGCGCTGGGGGCCGAGCCTGTGGTCGTGAGAAACGACGTTTCAATCAGCGAGATAGAGCAAGTCGCCGCCGACGCGATCGTCATTTCGCCCGGTCCCGGCCGTCCCGAAGATTCCGGATGCTCTCCCGAGGTTATTTCTCAATTCGCCGGTCGTTTGCCCATTCTGGGAGTCTGCCTGGGCCACCAGGCGATAGGAATTGCATACGGCGCCCAGGTCGTACGAGCCGGGCAGGTAATGCACGGCAAGGTCTCGGAGATCCATCACAATTCTCGAGGGGTGTTCGTCGGTCTTCCGGATCCTTTTCCTGCGACAAGGTATCACTCGCTCGTCATTGATCCGAGATCAATGCCCGGTGTCCTCGAGGTAACGGCGACCACACCTGATGGGGTTGTTATGGGGGTCAAACACAAGGTCCTGCCGGTGGAAGGAGTGCAGTTTCACCCCGAATCGGTTCTGACCCCGGCCGGCATGGCCCTAATGGAAAATTTCCTAACGGGTGTACGCAATTCGGCAGGCGATGCAGCACCTATAAAACGGTGATTGTCACCTCGTCTTTGTCGCAGCCGGTCTGACCAGAGGCAGGGTCCTGGGCTATGACCTTGCCCGTGCTGACAATTGAAGGGGACTTTTGGACTTCGACCTTGAATCCCTGATCGCGAAGAGTTTTGACCGCGTCATCCTCATCCTGGCCGACAACCGATGGAATCGTGCCCCCGCTGTTCACTGTAATCGTGACCGTAGTTGCTTTAGGAACTTCCTGGCGCGGCGCGGGGTCCTGAGCCGTGACCTTCCCAAATTCTTTCGCAGGATCACAAATCGTTTTGACGGAAGTCTTAAGGCCTGCGTCGGTCAGACGCTGACCGGCGTCTTCGGACGATAACCCTATGAGATCGGGAACTCTGGCCAGAGCCTGTCCCTTGCTGATCACCAAGTCCACGCCAACGCTGCGATTTATCTTTTCCCCGGCGGCCGGATCTTGTGAGAGGACCTTGCCCGCCTCGATCTTGTCGTCTGATCGATCCGTCACATTTCCTATCTGCAGGCCTGCTTCGGCAAGCGCCCGCTCGGCTTCTGGTCGCGTTTTTCCAACCACCGAAGGAACCTCGACTGTTTCCGGGCCCTTGGATGTAACAAGGGCCACCCGGCTTGCCTTCGGCGCCTTGACGCCTTCTTGGGGGTCTTGGGAAATGACAAACCCTTCTTGAACTGTTTCTGAAAAGTCCTGCCGCTCCACCGTCGATTCAAGCCCTCTGGCTTGAATCAGCCGCTGGGCATCCTGTAGTGATTTGCCGGCAACATCCGGTACGACGACGGTAGTCCCACCTGATCCAAACAGGCTGAACAGAAAAACTCCCGCTAGGGCGAGCACGCTGGCGATGAGCACAACGCTTAGAAAATAGGCAACGGCCTTCCGGCGACCGGAAGTTCCCGTCATTGCCGGCGCCGGCAAGACGGTCGTTCGATCCGACGATTGCATTAGCGCGGTTTGGTCCGGCGAAAGAATCGGAGTTGCCTCCACCTGCTCTCCGGTGAGAAGCCGGCGCAAGTCCATCCGCATTTCTGCGGCGGTCTGATAACGATTATCCGGATTCTTGGCCAGAGCTTTCATGACGACGGAATCCAGCCCGCTTGGGATATCTGGATTTAGCTGGCTTGGTGGCGTCGCGTCCTCTTGCACGTGTTTGTAGGCGATTGCCACCGCGCTGTCGCCTTTGAACGGAAGCTCCTTTGTGAGCATTTCGTACAGGATTACGCCCACCGAGTAAAGATCAGACCTTTGGTCAACCGGCATTCCCTGAGCTTGTTCGGGCGAAAAATAGTTTGCGGTGCCGATCACGGTTCCGGTTTGGGTCATGGTCTGGCCTTCCATGGCGGACGCCGCCCGGGCAATCCCGAAGTCCATGATCTTGGTCTGTCCATTGTTCGCGACCGCGACATTTGAGGACTTGATGTCGCGGTGGACGATTCCGTTGTTATGGGCCGGCTCGAGGCCGGCGCAGATATCGGCTGCGATTTCGACCGATCGTTCGGGGCTGAGCGGACCTTGGTCCTGGATGATTTCGCGAAGCGTCTTTCCATCTACGTATTCCATGACGATGTAATAGGCGCCGTTGTCGGAACCCCAGTCGTAAATTGCGACCACTCTCGGATCGTTCAAGCTGGCGGCCGCCTGAGCTTCGCGCCTGAAGCGATTGATAAATGTCTTATCCCGGGCGTATTCCGGATGCATGAGCTTGAGTGCGACGGTCCTTTGCAGCTGCTCATCGCGGGCTTCGAAGACCTCTGCCATCCCCCCCGAGGCGATCGACTTTTCTATCTGGTAGCGTCCGCCGTAGACGCGCCCCACCTGACTAACCATGTCCGCCGTTCTTGCCCTTTTCGCCGTTCTTGCCCGGACGGCCGGGCTCGCCATCGCCCCCGTCTCTTCCTGAAGAGGCCTGATCCGTGACCGTAAGCCGGACCGATCCCTCCGGCGCGATCAGGGCGCCGGCGGCGGGGTTTTGGACCGTGACCAGGTCGGCCTGGGGACCGGGGACTCTTTGTTCTATGACGCCTTTGAGTCCATTTGCGGCAAGCGATTTCGCAGCCTCGTCCAGTGACTTATTGACAAGGTCCGGGACCGAAACACCTTTGCCCGATGAAACGCCAATCGTGACCGTGGAGCCTTTGGCGACTTTGGCGCCGGCGGGGGGCTGTTGGATAAATACTTTCCCGGCTGCCTCGGTTGAAAGCTGGTCCGGCCCTCTTGCCGGCTTCAACCCAAGGTCTGTGATTTGTTTTGCGGCGGATGAGTATGTCAGCGACTTCAGATCTGGCAGCTCGACAACATTGCCGCCCAGCTTAGAACCGCAGGCCCTGGTCAGCAGAAACAGAAGAATCAAAGCAACGGCGATTGCAATAATCAAGCGCTTCGATTTAGGTTGCGCAGTTTTGTCCGTGGGAGTGAACCGGCCCTTCAGGTAGCCCCGAACCTTGGGGGCCAGCGAAGCCACCTGCGCCCCCTCGATGAGTTTGGTGGCGCCGGCTTTGATTTGACCCATCGGCATGACTTCGGTCCTGCTCGCCGCCGGGAGGGGAGCGGTTAGCCCGGCCCCGGCGGCCGGAGCGGTTGCCCGGAGCGCCTCAGCCATTGCCTCGGCTGAATCAAACCGAGCCTCGGGCTCAATGGCCATCGCCTTAGTAACGACGGACTCAAGTTCCGGGGGTGTCCCGGGGCTCAGTTCGCTGACGGCGGGCACGGGACCATCGAGGCGGGCCATGGCGGTGGCGATAGAAGTTTGGGCAAAAAACGGGGGCCGGGCGGTCAGCATTTCAAATAAGACGCAACCAAGAGCGTAAATGTCACTCGCCCCGGTCGCCGGACGGCCCCTAACCTGCTCGGGCGACAAGTAGAACGCGGTTCCTATCAGCTCGCCGGTTTTTGTAAGAGGCGCCTGTTCGGCTGCCGTTGCAATTCCAAAATCGGTCACCTTCACCGCGCCCGACTGGGTCAGAAAAATGTTGCCCGGCTTCACGTCGCGATGCACGGCGCCGTGGCTGTGGGCATGACCGAGGGCGTCGGCAACGTGCGAAGCAATTTCGGCGGCTCTTTGCGGGTCCAAAACACCAACTTCGCCCAGCAACTTGGCCAAATCTTGCCCCTCCAGCAACTCCATCACAATGAAGGATCGGCCGCCGTCTTCGGCAAAATCCAAAACGTGGGCTATTCCGGGGTGAGACAACGACGCTGCTATCAAGGCCTCGCGCCGAAAGCGCTCGATCGTTGAGGGATCGCTCAGCCCCGGCTTTAGGATCTTTATTGCCACCTGGCGTTCCAGAACCTGGTCATCGGCCCGGTACACGGCGCCCATTCCCCCATGCCCGATTTGTTCGCCCAATCGGTACCGGGTCAACAAGGTGACACCCTCGGCGAAGGGGCCTTCAACAGTTTCTCGCTGCCGGTCCTGCGGTTGAGAAGGCACGGAGTTCACCATCCGGCCGCAGAGCGATGAGCTTGAAGAACCGACTTGGCCATTGGCGCGGCCAACTTGCCACCGGTTTCTGTGCTGCCTTCGCCGGGGCCTTCAACGACTACAGCAATGGCTATGCGAGGAGCGTCGGCGGGTGCAACGGCGACGAACCAAGCGAGAGTATTTTGGCCGGAGGCCCCCGCCTGGGCGGTGCCGGTCTTGCCGGCGACCTTGATCCCCGGGATGGCAGCGCCGCGTCCGCTTCCCCCTTCGACTACTCCGATCATCATCTGCTTGATTGTTTCGGCGTTCTCCGGCGACACCGCTTCTTTCCAAATTTCGGCCGAGGCGGTTTCGACAATTCCTCCCCGAGCATCTTCGACTTGCTTCACGAACTGGGGAACGGGGACCTTGCCGGAGTTGCCGATTCCTGCAGCCACTAGAGCCATCTGTAACGGGGTTGCGGAAACACTCAACTGTCCGATGGAGGTAAGGGCGGCGAAGGCAGGCGACTTCAACTGGGATGAGTCGGGGAGCCGGCTGGCGACGGCCCGGGAATCGAGCGGCGGTTTTTCCGTGAATCCAAAGGCCTTAGCCGTCTTTTCAAGCGCTCCCCGCGGCAACTCGGCGCCGAGGCGTGCAAAGTACGCATTGCACGAAACCCTAAGTGCGTCGGCCATGTTGCCCCCGCAGGTGGAATCGCCGAAGTTGCCGATGACCCTGTCGGTCTGGGGCGCCTTATAGCCATCAGCCGGAGGAAAGCTCGTGTCGGGGCTTACTCCGTTTTCAAGCGCGGCAGCTGCGGTTATCAGCTTGAATGTCGAACCCGGCGGATAGGTCTCGGTAGCAGCTCGATTATTCAATGGTCGATCTGGATTTTTGTTCAGGCCATCCCAGGCCTGTTGCTGGCCTTCACTTGAGTGCTGAGAAATTGGGTTGGGGTCAAAGTCTGGCTTCGAGACCAGAGCCAGAATCTGCCCGTTCAATGGGTCCAGCGCGACGATGGCCCCTTTGCGTGCGCCGAGCGCGTCAGAGGCGGCTTGCTGAACCCGGCTGTCGATCGACAAAACCAGGTTGTCGCCCTGCTCGCCCTTGCCGAGCAACTTGTCGCCCAGGTCCTGCATTGTGACGACGCCGCCGCTACCGGTCAGCTCCTTGTTGTGAGACTGTTCGAGCCCCGCTCTTTGGTAACGGACTGAATAGAAACCGACCGCGTGAGAAAACAGAGGACCCTCCGGATACTTTCGTAAGAATTTCAGCGCCTCGGCCGGGGTTTCCTCACTCATTGCAACAGTCTTGCCGTCGGATGTTCGAATGGCGCCGCGCGCCAGGGAGTACTCTTTCAACAGCAGCCGCGTGTTTGCCGGGTTGTTCGCGAGTTTTTCAGCGTCCACCAGCTGGATCCAGGAAAGGTTGATGAACAAAGCGCCAAATAGCCCGAGGATCACCATTGCCACTATTCGAATTTGAGAATTCATCGTCCGCCGCCTGCCGGACCAATTTCGGTTGGTGGAGATTCGCCGGCGTAACCGGCGACGTCGTTCGAGATCCTCAGCAGCAGCCCCACCAATATAAAGTTCGAAAGCAAGCTTGAGCCGCCGTAGCTAACGAAGGGCAGGGTCACCCCGGTCAGCGGAATCAGCTTGGTAACTCCACCTACAATCAGCACCGTCTGGAACCCCAGAGCAATCGTGAGGCCGGCCGCAAGCAGCTTTGAAAAGTCATCACGGCACCGAGTGGCCAGTCCGAAGCCTCGGGCAATAAACAATGCATAAGCGGTGAGCACCGCGGTTGCTCCGGCCAGGCCCAGCTCCTCGCCGATTGCCGAAAAGATGAAGTCGGTGTGCACGCTGAACCGGCCGATAAGATCAGGCCGGCCGAGTCCGAGCCCGGTCCCCCATGCTCCGCCGGTCGATAAAGCAAAAAGTGACTGGACTATCTGAAACCCTTTGTCGTTGATGTACTTGAATGGCTCGCGCCAGACCAAAATCCTGCTCTGCACATGGGCGAAGAGGCTCGCCGCGATGAAAGCTCCGGCCATAAACATGGCAAAGCCCGCGATCAGATAGGCCGGCCGGGCGGTTGCCATCCAGAGCATGCCGACAAAGATTGCGAAGAACAGCAGCGACGATCCCAAGTCTTTTTGGTTGATCATGATGAGCAAAGAAACGGCCCAGGCCACGATGATCGGCCCAAAATGCCGAAGCGCCGGCAGCCCCACCGGGCCAATCCTGCGGGTCGCTACGGCAAGAAGCTCCCGCCGTTCGGCGAGGTAACCGGCGAAGAAGATAACGAGAGAAATCTTGCCCAACTCTGAAGGCTGAAATTGCAGTGGCCCAAGCCGGATCCATAGCCGCGCTCCGTTAATCTCGCGGCCCAGGATGGGCAGCATGGGTAGCAGCAAAAGGGCCACCCCGACGAAGGCGAACGTGAAGCGGTATCGGGCCAAGGAACGGATGTCCTTGACGATGTACAGGGTGGCGATCATGCCGGCAACACCGACTGCCAACCACACGACCTGAGCAGAGGCAAGACCGGGATTTTTTAGCGAGGCCTCCAGCCGGTAAATAAGAACGAAACCGAGGGCGCTCAGGATTCCTGCGATCGGAAGAAAAAGTGGATCGGCCTTCGGAGCGAATTGCCGGACGGCGAAATGCGCCACTGCGAAAATAGCGGCAAATGCCAGGCCGTACCCGATAAGGCCTACGGGCACGCCCGGGCTTTTGGCCAACGAGGCAAGCCAATATCCCCCCACGGCAACGGTGGCCCCCAGTACCAAGAGCGACGCCTCGGTGTTGCGGCGCATCTGGCCCAATGCGTTGCCCGCAATCATGCGCTCGCCACTATCTTTGGGAATGCGATGGCGGCAGGGGCGGGGCTCGCAGTGGGAATTGGATCGGGAGCGGGAGTTGGGCTGGGCGTCGGTTGGGCGAGCTTGCGCAGATTGTTCAAGGTTGCCAGGGCTTCCGGGCGATCCTTAGCCGAGATTCCTTCCTGCACGCTCTTTTGGTAATGCTCTGGGAGCTGTTTCAACTGCAGATCGGAGGGCTCCTTTGCTCGGGAAAGTTGGATTCCTGCAACGGTGCCGTTTATGCCCTGGAAAACCGCAACCTTGCCCCGGCTGGCCCCGACATACCAAGAATTGCGAACAGTAAAGGCGATCGCAAACCCAGCCGCCCCCAAAACGATGATTCCAGCCATTACCCAGACCCCAAGCCGCCGTCCGCGACCCTTCGAAGCCCTTCGGGGGGTGCTAGGAACTTCGTTTTGGCGACCGGCGCCGGCTTCGACGTTCCCAGCCGCCCGGGGCGGCGCCGGCGCAGGCGAACTTACGGCGGCCGATTGTTTCGTTTGGCCGAAGCTCACCGGGCTGGGGGGGTAATCGACAACAATGGCGGTCACGTTGTCCCGTCCCCCGGCTTCTACGGCCCGGCCGCAGAGCCGGTCGGCAGCCTTCTGAGGATCCTGCTCGCTCTTGAGAATTTTGAGAATTTCGCCGTCGTCGATCATGCCAAAAAGTCCATCGCTGCAAAGCAGGTAGCGATCGGACGGCGAGACGTCGAGGGCTTTAACCTCGACGTCAACGTCTTGGTCGATCCCAAGCGCTCTTTCAAGGTACGAGCGCTGAGGATGCCGGTCGGCATCCTCAGGCAAGATCTTGCCTTCTTGGACAAGTCTTTCCACAACAGTGTGATCCTGGGTTAGCCGGCTCAGTTCGCCGTCCCGCAACAGGTATGCCCGGCAATCCCCCACATGGACAATTTGAGCGGAATCGGTTTCGGCAAACATAGCGATGATGGTTGTGCCCATGCCGGTAAGAGATTCGTCGCTCGAGGCTTTTTCGAAGATGACCCGGTTGGCCTCGCGCACCGCTTCGGGAAGGGCGCCGGCCTGGCTTACAGCAGTCTTAGAAAGACTCTCGATCGCAAGTCCCGATGCCACGTCGCCGGCTGAATGACCGCCCATGCCGTCGGCGACGGCGAAAACCGGAGGCTCGATGAGTTTCGAGTCCTCGTTGATTTCACGTACCAGTCCGATATCGGAACTGGCCCCCCAGCCCAGTTGCCCGGTCAACGGCGAAATTCCATCTCGGTTTTGCCGATGCGAGCTGTATCGCCCCGATTGATCTGTAGCGGCGACGTTACTTTTCGCCGGTTGAGGTAGGTGCCGTTCGTGGAGCCCATGTCTTCAATAAATAGGTCGGCGCCGCGCCGAAAGACCCTCGCATGGACCTGACTTGAGTATGAATCCGTCAATACCACGTGACACTTATCGCCCCGGCCGATGATCAGTTCGTCGGCTATATCGAATGTTTTCGGTGCTGTGTCCGGCGCCGTCACGACCATCCGCTCCGGGGGCTTGCCGGCTTTTGAAGCGCCTGTAGCCGGCGCAGGCCCCGCCGGCTTTGCGACCCGCGGGCCGTAGATCTCCAGGTACATGGCCTTAACCGCCCGGGTCAAAAACAAAAAGAGAATCAGCAAAAATAGATACTTCAGGATCTGCAGAACGATTTCGGGCATTACTCGCCTTCCTCTCGAAATTCCAGGATGGCGGCCCCTATGGTGATGCGGTCGCCCGGTGTCAGCCGCCTTTCCTTTATCAGTGTCTCGTTGACCAGAGTGCCGTTGGTGGACCCCAGATCCACAAGCCACCAGCTACCGTCGCGCTCTTCTAGGCGAGCATGTTCTCGGGACGCGTTGGGGTCGGCCACCATTATTTCATTGGTGGAGGCTCGTCCCAGCGTGAGGCGTGGCTGATCGAGAGACCAAACCTGACTCTGCTCTGAACCCACCAGAGCGATGGTTGCGGGTGCGGCCATCGGCTCATCTGCTTGTTCATGCAATGCCTGCACCTGAAACTTGCCTTCGGCGATCTGGTCGTCTTGTTCGAACCTGATGTCCAGCGGTCCGGCCGGACGCCACCTGCGTTGGGCTGCGTTGGCTTTTAGCAGGCCGGCAAATTCGGTCTTGAGGTTAGACATCAAACCTTCAAACCTCTGGAAATCGGCAGGCGGCAGTCCAATGACATAAACGTTGGGCACATATACCGCAGAGACGCTGATGCTCTTGCCGCCTTCCATTTCGCGCAGAAGCCGCCGGCCTATTTCAGAAGGCTCAACATCTGAGCGGAATGCCTTGGAAAAAACTCCTTCCACCATTTTCTCCAGCCGTTTTTCAAACTCTTCAGCTATACCCATATGACTAGATACTACCTAGTCAACCCTAGGAGCTAAACTTGCGTTTCGAGGGCGAATGGCGGAACGGTAGACGCGCTGGCTTCAGGTGCCAGTGGGCGCAAGCTCGTGGAGGTTCAAATCCTCTTTCGCCCACGAGTATGCTCGAGCCTTCCTAAGGAGTGGCGGTGGACCAAGACACGCTAATAAAGGCAGCGCCGGTGGCGATCGCGATCTTCGCTCTGGTCATCGCCCTTGCCGGCAGCGTCCGGCTTACCTCTGCGCGACGCTCTTTGAAGCTTCTGCAGGGGACATTCAACGGCCAGACTCTCGTCGATGCGGTCGCCACGTACGTGGGTGAGGTCAAGGGAACCCAACAAAATTTGAACCAGCTCGCCAAGCGTCACGAGGAACTGGCCGCCATGCTGGGGCGTTCTGCGAGGAACCTGGCAGTGATCCGTTTCGACGCTTTCGAGGAGATGGGCGGCCGGCTGTCCTTTTCGGCAGCTTGGCTTAACGACTACGGAACGGGAGTGGTTCTTACTTCAATCAACGGCCGCTCGGAGTCGCGCGTTTATGCCAAAGAGGTACAGGAAGGCGTGTCCGAGCACACACTCTCTCCCGAAGAACAGCAGGCCGTCAGTGAGGCACTCGGTCGTAAGCGCAAAGTTCGTACCGACCGGGGGTGATAGACCTTAGGCTGCTCCGCTCTGACCCAGAGCGGGTTCGGACGGCTATGGAACTTCGCGGCGTCGATGTCGATTTAGACCGGCTCGCAGAGCTGGATTCCGAACACCGCGCACTCATCGTAAAGGTGGAATCGGCGAGGGCCCAGCACAACGAAGCCAATAAGAAAATCGCCGGGACCTCTGCCGATAGCCGTACAGGTGCGATCGACGAAGCCAAGAAGATGGCGCAGGGGTTACAAAGGCTGGACGACCAACTGGGATTAGCCCGCGCCGAACTTGATGACCAGCTTCAAAGGGTCCCCAACCTGGTTCATCCCGATGCTCCTTCCGGCCGTGGCGACGAATCTAACGCCCTGGTGCGTGAAACCGGCGAAATCGACACGTTTGATTTTGTTGGCAAGGATCACCTGGAGATCGGGCAAGCCCTTGGAATTATCGACGTTGACCGGGCGGCAAAGGTTTCGGGATCACGATTCGGAATCTTAAGAGGCGCAGGAGCAATCCTTGAGTTGGCTCTTGTTCGGTTTGCCATCGACCGGCTCGGCGCTGAGGGATTCGTGCCCGTAATTCCTCCAGTGCTGGTTAAGCGAGATGCCATGTACGGCACGGGGTTTTTCCCGACCGACGAAGCTCAGGTGTACAAGGCCGCCGACGACGACCTTTATCTAGCCGGGACTTCCGAAGTACCGATGGCCTACATGCATTCAGGGGAAACGTTTTCTTTCGAAGAATTGCCCGTTCGCTACGCTGGTTTTTCAACCTGCTTTAGGCGCGAGGCGGGAACCTACGGAAAGGACACCCGCGGCATTATCCGGGTCCACCAGTTCGACAAGGTCGAGATGTTCTCATTTTGCTCACCGGACGCTTCAGAGGACGAGCACCTGAAACTGCTGTCCCTCGAAGAGGAGCTTTTCAAGATGCTCGAGATTCCATTTCGGACGATTGAAATCTGCGCGGGCGATTTGGCCGATCCCAATTACCGCAAGTTCGACATCGAGGCGTGGCTTCCGGGGGCCGAGCGCTGGCTGGAGGTCACATCGTGCTCGAACGACATCGACTATCAAGCAAGAAGGCTGGGCATCCGGATGAAAACTCCCCAAGGCAACCGGCTTGTTCATACCCTCAACGGCACTGCCTTTGCAATTCAAAGAGCAATCGTCGCACTGCTGGAGAATCATCAGCTGGGTGACGGTTCGGTTACGATTCCGCCCGCATTGATTCCCTATACAGGATTCGAGCAGATCCGAAAGTAGCCGGCCACAGCCATACTTGAAGGGTCGTTAAACTTGTTGACGGAGGGTTCGCGTAACCCGGTATCGCAGCGGACTTGAAATCCGCCGACCGCAAGGTCTTCGGGGTTCGAATCCCCGGCCCTCCGCTTGAGCTTGCGGTCCCCGTTACAATGGCAGCGGAGGCATCGCCTAGTCCGGTCTATGGCGCGGGATTGCTAATCCCGTTGGGGTTCACGCCCCTCGCGCGTTCGAATCGCGCTGCCTCCGCCGGCCGGCCCCCCTTACCGGGAGCACGGTTGAAAGGCGCCCTTAGCTCAGTGGATTAGAGCGCGTGGCTACGGACCACGAGGCCGGGGGTTCGAATCCCTCAGGGCGCACTACTACTACTACGAAAGGGCGCCTGCTACTACGTTGATCATCGTGGCCACAATCGCCGTACCGAATACATATGACAACAGGGCATGGCGCAAAACTGAACGCCGGACAATCCCAGAGTTCAATTCCGTATCCGAGACCTGGTAGGTCGTGCCTATGGTGAAAGCCAGGTAAGCAAAGTCGGTGTACTGGGGGTCGTGATCGTCGTGGAAGTCGATCCCCCCCTGCGGTTTGCTGTAGTACAGATGAGCATAGTGGAGCATAAAAACGACATGAACGACCATCCACGATGTCAGGACGCTCACGATTGCGATCACCGTCAGAGCTGCCTTGTCGCCTCCCTGGAGGTCGGCGGCTTTTACGAGGGCGAAGAATACCCCGACAAGACTGGCCAGGCTCGCGCCGTTGAGCATCAAATCCGCGATGGCTCTGCTGTTGTCCTCGCGGGTAGCCATCTCGCCGGTGGCCTTGCTGTCCTTGCCCCGGACGTCGGCCCAAACCCACACGAGAAATACCATCGCAGCGGTGTCCCAACCCAGCAACACGCTTGTCTGCCAGTGGGTGATTCGTGATGCGAGAAAACCCCCGGCTAGCCCGCAGACCGCGGCGATGATGAATCGTTTTCGAGCCGACACACGGGTAGGATAAACGCATGCGCGGTCTTGCGGCGTCTTTCTGGATACGGCGAGCAGGCTGAAAGAGTCGGCGGCGACCAGCGCCGACGAACAATTCATGAGGCTGGCGCTCGAGGAAGCCACGCAGGCTGCGAGCCACGAAGATATCCCGGTCGGCGCGGTCGCAGTTAAGGGGGGCCTTGTCATTGCCAGCGCTCACAACGAGCGGGAACTGCGAGCCGATCCGACTGCGCATGCAGAGATTCTTCTTCTTCAAAGGGTTTCTGAGTGTGTCGGCAGCTGGAGACTAGCCGGGGTTACGGTTTATGTGACGCTCGAGCCCTGTCCGATGTGTGCCGGAGCAATGGTGGCAGGGCGTGTTCCGCGAATTGTCTACGGCGCATCCGACGAAAAGGCGGGCGCCGCTTGGTCGCAGTACAACATTCCGCAGGATCCAAGGCTCAATCACCGTTGCCGGATAACCAACGGGGTCCTCGCTGAAGAATCAGCCCAGCTTCTTCGTTCATTCTTCCGAGCCAGGCGCCGGCGGCCCCAGACTATCTAGACATCCCACGGGATTAAATGTCAAGCCGCCCGGCACTTGAAGCGCCTGATCTTCCGCTCCCCAGGCGACCTTTTCGTCGTAGGCCGTTCGATGCGTGAGGCAACCATGCATGATTCCAACCCAGCGATTCGCAAGCGTTCTAAGCGCTTGATGATGGGTGGCCCCCTTGGCGCGTTGAACGTCGTAAAGGCTGCGGGCGCCTTGGGAGGCGGTAATAGAGCAGAAGGCCCATTGATAGCAAGCATCGGCCAAACGCCGGTTTCGAGCGA
>JBPCIX010000010.1:0-8978 GCA_051005875.1 Actinomycetota bacterium
GATACAAAGCCCGGAAAAGCCACGAGCCCTCCTAAGAGCAGGACCACCCGGCCGGCCAAAACCGCCCGGGGAGTTTTGAAAGCGGCCAGCGCACGGGGGGCGCGGCTCGCAATCACAGTAAGCAGACCGGCAGCGAAAACTAAGATAACCAGCGGTGGCAGCAACGCCGGCAGGGCGGGAATGTAAGCTGCAATCTTCCTGCGGCTGGTGCTGATCAGGGGAATTGCCCGGCTTAGCCGCCCTGCCAGGGCTGCCGTAAGCATGCCGTGGAACAAGGCAAGGGCGCCGTAAGCGGCAACAGAAACCACCCCGGGCCCAACCAGCCCGAAGTCCACGTTATCTGGCCGCAGAGGCTCCAGCCGGGTGCTCAAAACCACGAGCAATCCAACCCCGAGTGCGACACCTCCGAGGCGCCCAGACGGCAGCCAACGGCGTAAAGCAATGTACAGCACCGCCGTTAAGATTCCGGCAATCAGTCCGCTGAAAACGACCAATGAGAGGGTGCCATCAAGGCTGATGCGGCCCACAACTTGATCGGCCTCGGTTTTCTTGCCCTGCGCCGCGGCGCCGGCCGTGACCGCCAGCAGGCGCATTATCAAACGGCCCCCGGGTCCGGCGGCCAAAAGTCCCGCGCCCAGTCCCGATATCACGCCAACGGCCACATACCAACAGTAGTGGCGAATGACGAGGGAAACGGGCAGAGGGCCGCTCTGGTCGGTCCGGTCCGAAACCGGGGGCTGAAACGCAATGCCTCCCCAGCGCACAATCGCTACGAGCCCGGCCAGCATGAGGACGAAACATCCGATAATGATGGCCACGGCCCAATTGTACTTGTCAGGCCCTAACGCCAGACGGCGTAAATCAGAGCCGTAATTGGATCAGAAGAAAAGCGATCCTGGAAGGAGCGCGCACTTACTATGCCCGAAGATGAAGCTTCGGTCCTCGATATGCTGGAAGCAGCGCGGGCGGCTACTAAGTACGTCGGCGACATGGACCGGGAGTCTTATCTTGACGACTCCCGAACGCAATTGGCGGTAGAGCGGCTTCTGGAGATTGTCGGCGAGGGAGCGCGGCGAGTCAGGCCGAACGGGAAACGCATCCTGGTGGCGCCGGATTGACAGTCCCTCAGGCATGTGCTACAAGTAGCATATGGTGAGCGTGGGAGTTAGAGAGCTGCGACAGCGGGCAAGTGAATTGTTGCGCCGGGTCCAGGCGGGAGAGACATTTGAGGTTACGGACCGTGGACGGCCGGTGGCGTTGCTGTCAGGCCTGCCCGAAGAAGGGCCCTTCGAACGGCTGAGAAATACTGGCGACCTAATTCCGTCTACTAAGGGTTTCGACTCATTACCGGAGCCGATTGAACTGGAGCCAGGTCAAACATTGCCATCTGAAACACTGGCTCGTCTTCGGGCCGATGAGCGCTAAGAAAGCTACTTATCTAGACTCCTCCGCCATCGTCAAACTTGTCGTACGGGAACCGGAGTCGCTTGCTCTTCGGCATTTTCTGCGAAAGAAGGACCCTCTGGTTTCGAGCACTCTGGCCCGAACGGAAGTCAGGCGGGCCTTGCTTCAATTGGGCGAGACGGCGCTCAATCGAGATGGGGAAGTGTTCGCTCGTATAGATTTGATTAGAGTTAATGACAAGATCCTAAGCCTCGCGGGAACCCTGATGCCGCCGGAACTGCGATCACTTGACGCAATCCATCTCGCGACGGCCCGTCTTTTGGGCTCAGATCTGGCCCGCTTTGTAGCCTACGATGACCGCCTGCGCTCAGCCGCCTCAGATGCCGGTTGGAAAGTCTTTGCCCCCGAAGAATAATTCCTTAGTAGTTGGCGCTTCGCGTCAAGTTGTCCCAAGCTCGCGAATACAAAATCACACCGGGCCAAAGATAAGGCTACCTCCGCCAATCGCCCGATTAGGGCGCTACTTGTACAAATCCTCAGCCGTAAAAGTCAGGGCCTCGGACGGTTCGATGTCTCGTATCTTGTCACGAGCGAAAAGCGCCAGGGTCGTCTCCGGGGCCCTATTTGGCAAGGCTTCGACGGCGCGGCGCAAGCGGTTCAGCTCGTCTCTTCCGGCCGATCGTGACCACTTCACGCTGCCGGCAAGAACAACCCTCTTTCGCTCCATGCCAACGATGTCAATTTCCACCGAATTGTCCCTGTTCCACCACCGACCAATCGATGTTGGGCGGCATGGCAGCTGTTGCAGGGCCGCCTGCCTGCGCACGAACTCGCGGCATATCCGCTCCCAAGGCTCACCCATGTACTCAGACAAACCGGGGATGATTACCCCCTCGACAAGCGGCGTGCCCAGACCACGCCCTATGTCGGCGCGGCTGCGGTAGATGAAACGAAACCAAAAATTCAAGAAGTTGTCCCCTATCCGGTAAACGGCGCGGCGAGTCTTGGAGGGGTTCTCGGTGACCGGCGTCTCGCGCTCTACCAGGCCGAGCCGCAACAGGCGATCGAGCTGGCGCTGTATGTCGATATCGGCAAACTGCTTTATTGCCCCGTAGGTCCTGTTCCCGGTTGCTATCGCGTGCATTATCCGGAAGTATCCAGACCCTTCGGGAAGCTCGCCCGAAAGCACAAACTCACCTTCCTCGACCAGCGGTGAGGCCGGATCCGCGAACAAACGCCCCAGGTTGGCCCGGTAGCCCAAGTCGTCGCGCCATCGCGACAGATAACTGGGCATGCCTCCCACAACTGCATAGGCGAGGGCCTGGTCGGCCGCCTTCAAACCCGGCGTGAAGAGCGCGGCGTCCAGGTAGTCAAAGGGCTGAAGTTGCAACCTGAGGTCGAGCCTGCCGAACAGCGGCGCCCGTTCGACCTGAAGCCTTTCCATTACCGTGTGCGCTGATCCACAAATGACGAGCATGAGATTGGATTCGCGCCCCTGTTGGTCCCAGAAGCGCTGGATTATTGAAGGCAGCGCAGGCTCAGCTTCCGCCAGGTAAGGGAACTCGTCTAGGACAACAACCAGCGGCTCCTGCGCCGCCTGCCGGCCGATGTAGTCCAGGGCGCTCGTCCAATCTGGAAAATCTCCGAGCGCCAGAAGATCCGATCCGGCGGGGCGAAGCGCCGTACGGGTTACGTCGGCCAAACCCTTTAGCTCTGTTGCAGAGGCTTGCTGAGTCGCCCCGTAGAAAATTGAGCGTTTACCTTCGACGAATTTACCGAGCAACCTGGTTTTACCGGTCCGGCGCCTTCCCCAAACAAGAGCCAGGCTTGCACCCGGCTCTTCCCACGCCCGGTTGAGGCTGGCAAGCTCGTTTCTGCGACCGATAAACCTGTCTACCATACAAGTAGTATGCCATACTACATAGGCCTCCGCTGACCGTCCGCTGGTAGTCGGGGCGGTTGACCCGCTCGGCTTCGGTCCGTTCCCGGCCCGGGTTCACGTAGTTGTACGGACTCCCGGCGGGGCCTCTGCCGCCACTGACTCGGATCTTTTCGATTACCAGGCAGCCGCTCCCATCGTCCCTAAGCCATCTTCCGGCGACAACGGGTTAGCCGAAAGCGGGCTCGGGCACACCCACCACCATTAAGCGCGGTAGGCTGCCTAGCAATGACGGCACCTCTTGTACTGGTTACCGGAGCCTCCGGGAACATCGGCTCGAAACTGGTCAACGAACTGCTTGATGTTGACGCGAATGTGCGCGTATTTGTGCGAGATCCCGCCAAGTCCGCCCACCTTGATGGAAGAGTTCAGGTGGCGGTGGGCGACTTCCAGAATGCCCCCACGGTCGCCTCTGCCCTTGAGGGGGTGGACCGGGCATTTCTGCTGGCCGTCGACCCGAAGCACGAGGCTGATTTCATTGAAGCGGCAAAGGTGGCGGGAGTCTCGCAACTCGTTCAGCTCTCCTCAGGCGGCGTTCCTTTTGGCGTGGGTTCGGGGCCATTGCATACGCCGGGAGAGCATTTGTTAAAAGAATCGGGCCTTAACTGGACCATTCTCAGGCCCTGGGAATACATGAGCAACTCGTTTCACTGGCTCGAAACGATTAGGTCTCAGTCTTCGATATTCGAGCCAACCGGCCAGGGCAAGATCGCGCCCATTGACCCGGCAGACATCTCGGCGGTGGCCGCCCGGGTCCTGACCTCGGGGGGCCACGAGGTCAGGACCTACGAATTGACCGGCCAGCAACTGCTTAACCGCAACGAGATGGCGGAGTTGATAAGCGCCGCCATCGGCCGGACGGTTCATTTCGTGGACATTCCTTCGGAGACTTACAAAGAGCAATTAGTAAAGATGGGAATGCCCGAAATGTTCGTAGAGCCCGTCGCAGGGTTTTACCGGATGGTCAATGAAGGAAAGCTGGCCATCATCCACCCGGATGTGGAGAATCTTCTCGGCAGAAAAGCCCGGACTTACGAACAGTGGCTCAGCGTAAACGCAAAGGCTTTCGAGCCTCAGGATTGACGGGCTTCGAGCATCTGGAGGCCGGTCGTCAATGCGCGCACAGTCACTCTAGGAACTCAGCCGGCGAAAGCACGGGTATCTCGCCTTTAAGGGCAAGGAGATGCTTGTCGCCAGAAACCAGCAGCGCCGTGTTCGCCTGCGCCAGCGAGATTAGGTAGTCATCCCCCGGATCCGCTGAGGGCATTTTGGGGGGCTCGTCCGGATCAGCTGCCTGGGCTCAATCGCCTCGACTGGTTCACTAGCCCTCGCTCGCTCCCAATTTTGGCTTAGCTCGGGTCGATGAGAGGCGGCCCATTCCCTCGCCATTTCGAGCGCCCGCCTCGGCAGAAAGCCGCCCAAGACGTCGAGGTTCTCGATTGCGATCGAAGCTGAATGTTCCGCATAACGAGCGTGAACGTGGGGGACCCCGTGCTCATCAGATTTCACCGCTCGGACAAAGCGCTCGCGCGGCTCGATTGCAAAGGTTTGTCGGACCCGGTTTGTAGAGTGCCTGCATGGAAACAGCCACCGAGCCCCTTTGGGACGAAACAATTGTCGTCCGCTTCGGGCTGATGGACGTTGCTTCGATCCAGGCAGCGGCCGCGTTGTTCAAGGCGGAACGAGGAGTTTTCGGCTTATCCGCCTACGGAGACAACGGTTTGGCCATGAAGGAAACAGCGAGGCAGGCACGACGGCCGCATAAGCAACTGCGGACAACAACTGTTGGGCGTCTAAAATCCGCTGGGTTCGTCGTCAAGCGGACGGGGAAATGGCCCCACCTCACTATCTCCGCGGAAGTAACAGCCGGCGCGGAGATGTTATCCAAGATTACCGAATTGTTTGACGATCCCGTCCCGAACCCTCATCCTGTTGATAGGAATTTGATTACATGACATTGCAAGTGGATTTCAATGAAGAGGACGACAGGGGCCGAATTCTTGCTCCCCTTGGGGACGCGCCATCCGGTTTGCAACCTGGGGAGTTCGTTATGGCTGAGGATAACGAGGGCCATCGATGCAAGGCTAGGGTCGACGAGGTCTCCGACAAGCGTGGATTGGTGTATTTAACGCCGGTAGAAGGAACTTGGGAGTCTTCGGGCTCAAACGCATGGTTCGATAATCCAGACCGCTCGACCCCCAAATAATCCCGATTTAAGCGGCCCAGGTCAAGGTCTCGTACGAGGCCAGAAACACCAGGCTGCACGCTAAGGCCTGGTCGTTTCATCGCAACAGCGGCTACAGCACCGCATACGTCGGGTTCTCGAATCTTCCTCACTCCGCCCAAAGACGCCCGGCGCTTCGATCAAGCCGTAGCCGCCGACACCACTGTGTAGCCACTTATCTCACTCCGGTGTAAACCTGATAGATCAAGTATGTCCCAATGCCAGGCCCCACTTCGACATTCTGCTGCCTAACGCCGACCTTGCTTCAGCCGTGTCTCTGCTTGCCATATTCGGGGAAGCCGTCCAGAATCCATATAAGAGACGGAGGTGACGGTCAAGATGAGCAGTCAAGGCCACGCAGTGATGATTGACATTCCCTGTGACGTTCAGCAGGTGGACGAAACGGGATTTGTGTGGGCATTTCTTGATGAGGCCAGAGACCCCAGCCGGATTGTCCAGAACGCTATCTTGGTTTCAGGGGACGAAGAAGATCCGGTTCTAGCGCGGGTCGTCGAACTAACTACGCGCCCAGGGGGCACGAAGGTTCATCTCGAAATCCTGCCGGGCGATCCGGGCGAATATATCGACGCCCTGGAAAGAGCCCGTCTCCTCTCAGCCTAAGCCTCAATTTAAGCCTGTGGATCCGTCTTGAGATTTCAGCCGGTTGCAGGACCTCCGAGACGATCTCCCTTAGTCTCTGTCCCAGTTCCGCTCTCAACCGGGGGCGGAAGGTCGGTGGCAGGGGGCTCTTGGATCTCGGCGGGTTCATCACCAGAATCGTCTTCGGCTTCGGCGTTCGCTTTGACTCGTAATTCTTCGACTGATCCGAGGGCCTGGCGTCGCATCTTCGCATTACCCATAAGGGCGTCAATGAAACGACCCCGACTTGAAAAATGCCCGGTACCGCCCTCTACCGGTGGGGGAAGCAACGGTCGCCTCAGTTGCTCTCTTTCGATCCCTTGCCTGTATGTAGCCACTTATCTCACTCCGGTGTCTCGTTCCGAACCCGGGGGCATTTTTAGGAGGCTTCTTTCCGTAAGAACTCCGGCGCTAGATCGGCGCCGTTGGGCCACACCACTGTCCCAATTTCCGGGTCCACGCGTACTTGGCCAAACAGGTGAGGGTCGCGAAGCGGCTCGAAAATAGGGCCGGTCAAATGTGGTTCCAGGTCGAGTTGTCCGACAAAGCCATCGTCAAACTCGAGTCTTAAGACGAAGTCGGCAACAACATCCGCCTTTAGTACATGTGGCAGCGGCTCGGCCCCGTAAATGATTTCATCCTCGACTCCGTGCTTCACGGCAGCGGCGCGATCGCTGCTAAGGGTTGCTTCGTTTCGCATCTCGTCCAATTGTCGAGCAGTTCGGGCTGATGCAGCCTGGCCCACTCTCGCAACAGCCGATAGGCCCTTTGCGGCACCGCACCCTTCAAGACTTCACCGCCCTGGATCGCTATGGTTGCCTCAAGGCTGGCGTACAAGGCGTGAAAATGGGGTGGCGGGTGATCCGACCAGTACATATAGACAACGATGCCATAAAAGGCGCTGATTTGAGGCATCCGGCGACTATATCCACGGGCACCGACAACCCTGCGTCTCCAGCGTAGGTGGTCGCTTTCAATCTCGGCACGGCATCGCTTTGCCTTCCGGACTCACTTTCCTGGTCGCTTAGGATTCGCAGCGAGTTCGTGAGTAATGCGCCCCCCGGACCAAGTTGGGGTTTAGTTCTGATTATCCGGCCTTGGCGTGCTGGCCTACGGCCGCATCATGAAGGGTTTCAGGCGCCATGTCGGCCCCATTTGGCCAGAAGATGGTCCCCAACTCATGATCTACAGCGACTCTGGCAAAAGAAGGTGGGATCTTTAAGTGGCTCGAAAACGCCCGTCCAGTCGCGACCTGTAAAATCAATCTCGCCGGTTGAATCATCAGAAAATGTCAGGCGCAGCCGGTGTTCAGCCACGACCTCGACTTCCCTAACGTCTACGATCTCTTGCATTCCCTATGCCGCTAGGGCCCGGTGCGCTCCCACGTCCCAGGCTTGGGAACCACGAATGCAACCAGCTTGTGTGTGCCGTCAGCAGCTTCGGTTACCTCGGCGACCCAGGCTTTGCAGCGATTTCCTTCTGTGTCCTCCACCATGAGGGTTTCGCCAACATGAAGGGTGGCCATGGACTCGAGGACTATGGGGATCCGCCCCTTTTCGTCTTCCAAATTAAAATCGGCTGTGTGGGTCATTTGCTTCTCCTATTGGACAGGATGAGGGTTCGGCTCGGCCTCGTCAAACGCCGCTAGTAACCGCTCAAGTTGTTCTTCGGTAGGCTCGGCCCCGAAAACTATTGTTAGGTGAGGAAAGCGCCCGGAGCGTTGAATTTCGAATCCAGCTTGGCGAAGAATGTCAACTCGGCTCCTGCGCATCTGTGGGTTCGGCTTTTCGGCTAGGGCTGCCACTTCGTCGTGCGCCAGACCATTCTCTCCGTAAAATGACAATGCGTGGAACCCTTGCGAAGTGCGGCTGCGCTGGGACGATGCCTTTAGATCTTGCAGGCGCATCAAGCCCAGTCTGATCACTACGGTGTCATCTGTAAGGGGCTGTTCGCTTTCAGGGGGGCCCAGTTTCATGAAACGAACTCTATAAGCCGCCCCCGACATCGGAGGTGGAACCCTCGACGGAGTAAACAGAGGGGCCGACAAATTAGGCCCCGGCCCGGACTCCGTTAGGCTGCCTGGATGACGAAGCCTGGGGGGCCGGACCTTGCGCCCGGGCTTTATGAGGCTCTGGTTACCAAGGCCTTAGCCCGCAAGCTCGGCCGGCTCGACACGAATCAGTTTCAGTCCGAGGTCAAGGCTCTTGATGGTGAAGATGCCCGGGATCTTCTGGTTAATCACGTAGGCGAAGTTCTCTCAAGGGCCCTAAGGATCCTACCGAAGGATGCCGACGGGCTGGCGTTTCAGCTAAGTCTTTGCAACACCGTTGTTGATCTCCTCCAGCAAGAAGTCCCGCTGACGTTTGATGGCGCCGACGAACAAATTGAGGTGCGAGGGCAGATCCTAGAGGCCGTTCTGGAAACGGCTGCCGCCGCTTTAGGGTCCGTGGAGGTTCCCCGGCCCAAGATTCCTCTCTCGACCAGCGCCTTATTGGTAAACGACCGGCGTGAGCCCTCTCTCGCGTCGGAACTGGCGACGGAGATTACGTCAGCGGATTCGATCGATCTGTTGTGCGCATTCATCCGCTGGAACGGACTGCGGGTACTTTTGGACCCCCTCAAGGCATTTTTGGAAAAGGGCCGTACCCTTCGAGTAATCACGACCACCTACATGGGCGCCACCGAGCGGCGGGCAATCGATGCGCTGGCCGGCATGGGGGCCCAGGTCAAGGTCTCGTACGAGGCCAGAAACACTAGGCTGCACGCCAAGGC
>JBPCIX010000011.1:0-8144 GCA_051005875.1 Actinomycetota bacterium
AGCAGCCACCATCTTTAGCCGAGCATGAAACTCACGACTGAGGTCGATTGTCAGTCTTGCTTTTCCGCTCGCCATCGCGCCTCCCTGACTTTCAAAGCCATTTTAGCGTAAATACAGAAACCCGCAATTACTAAAATAGACACCTGGCAGCAAGCCTGCCCGCGCACGAAATGTCGACCCTGGTCACGAAACTCTACGTCTCAGGTGGCGCCGCAAATTCTATTTCGGAGCTTCGCCCGCTACCCCCGGGACGAAAGGTGGCGAGGTCTGGTACGAGCCGAACGAATCGGGTGGAAGCTGTTTCGGGGTCAGGCTACCGAAAAGCGCCGACCAATGATCCTTCACTCCAGACCCAGGGCACTCTCCGACGGCCTAGTTTGCGGCCGGGCTTCCGTGGGCTCGTCGGCGAGCGCCACCGCGTGCTGGAAGATGGCCACTACTCTCGATCTCCCCGGCAGGCGCCCACCAACCACCCTGGCCGGCACTCCGCTGTCTGCTCGGCATAGCCGTGTTTTAGACTGAGTCACCTTATCTGACCTGACGGAGCTCGATGAGCAGCGATCACCACCAATCTCACGACGACCATGGTGTGCCGGGTCACAACCACGGCCATCATGCTGAGGGCCCTCCCGAGCTGAGACGGGACGGTCTCCATGATCACGACCATGGGCATGAAGGGTCCAATGACAGCTCCCGTGGGCGTCAAGTTCAGTCCGATGCGGGGCCAGATCACCACCACGATCATTCTGATGATCGGCACGGCCATGGAGCACACCGGGGGGAACATTTGCCGGTCGTTGGGCCGCTAATTCGTTTGATATGGCCCGGCCACTCTCACGACCACGTCGACAGCATCGACAGCGATTCTCAGTCCAATGAGGAGGGCATCAAGGCGCTAAAGGTCTCTCTTGGCGTCCTCTCGCTGACGGCGGCGGCCCAGTTTCTCATCGTTGCGATCACCGGTTCAGTGGCCCTTTTGGCCGACACCGTCCACAACGTGTCCGACGCACTCACGGCCCTTCCGTTGTGGCTCGCCTTCACCCTCGGCCGTCGGCCGGCCAACCGCCGCTACACGTACGGGTACGGAAGGGCCGAGGACCTCGCCGGGATCTTTATCGTGGCGATGATCGCTTTTTCAGCGGGGTTTTCCGGATGGGAGGCCGTGAGGCGGCTTTTCGACCCGGCGCCGCTGGAAAACCTGGGATGGCTCACCCTTGCAGGCGTGGTCGGGTTTTTCGGCAATGAGCTGGTCGCCTTTTACAGGATCCGCACCGGCCGCAGAATCGGCTCCGCGGCGTTGGTTGCGGATGGTCTGCACGCTCGCGCCGACGGCCTCACATCCGCTGGCGTGGTTCTTGCCGCCGCAGGAACGGCCGCCGGGTGGGCCCTGGCCGACCCCATTGTCGGCCTGGTCATAACGGCTTCCATCCTTGGTGTGCTTTTCAAGGCGGCCAAGTCCGTCTACATGCGGCTTATGGATGCGGTGCCGGATCGACTGATGGAGGAGGTCGAGCAAGCGCTCGCAACCACCCCAGGGGTTCAGGGAGTGGACGACGTGCGAATCCGCTGGATCGGCCACAACTTGAGGGTCGAAGCGAAGATTACCGTAGACTGCGAATCCAGCCTGATAGAGGCGCACACTATCGCCGAGAACGCTCACCACGACCTGCTCCACCGACTGCCTCGTCTAAGCGAGGCCTTGATCCACACGAACCCGTGCAATCACGATGGCGCCGACCATCACGCCCCGGTCGCCCATCACTTCGCTGACTCCGGTGGTCATGATCACCTTTCGGCCAGATGAACTTCGCAAGCAACTGGGCCTATTGCGCGAGCGCGGATCCCCTTCCACCGGCGGGAGGGCCCGAAAGGAGGAAATCCTGCCAGGTGATCGCCTCGATGCCCGCTCGGGCAGCGGCCTGTGCCCCGTGATCGCATATGACCAGAGGCCGGTACCCGGCAAAACGCTGAGTAAATATCCCTAACCCTCGCAAGTCTGACTCTGTGAAATCGCCGGTTTTTACCTCGATGACCCACTTTCCCCAATCTCCCTCCAGCACGCCGTCGACCTCAAAGGGCTCCTCGCGCCAGTAGGAAACCCTTTGTCCGCAATTCCAGGCATGGGCGAGGCACGCATTTTCCACCAATGCTCCGAACCGCCGGCCGGCGCCGGAAGAAGGTGCCAGCGTTCCGCCAGGATCCGCCGCCGCTAAAAATGCGTTACTCAGCACGACGAGCTTGGGGGGCGCGGCCCGGCGTCTGGAAGGGCGCAGATAATGCTTGGGCAGCGAGGCCACCAGATATGCCCCTTCCAGCAGGTCAAGATAGTGGCGAACGGTTTCCAGGGCACCCCTGTCTTGCAGGGCGCCCTGGATCTTTTGCAACGAGACAATCTGCGCCGGGGATGCCACGCACATTCCGAAAACCTGCCGCAAAAGAGCCGGCCTGCGGACCGACCCCAAAGCCATAACATCCCGGCCGATCGCCGGCTCGATTATCGAATCGGAGACGTAGGCAACCCACCGTTTGAGATCATCTCGAAGGGCGAAGGCCCCCGGGTAGGCGCCCATGGTGACCACCAATGAAGCCGCCTGCTTCGGTTCGATCCCGAAGACGTCAGACAGGGCGGAGGCGGTCCAGTGGGGCAGGGTCAGCCGCTCAAAGCGCCCGGCCAGGCTTTCCCTCGATCCCGCACCGAGCAGAAGAGCAGAAGATCCGGTGGCTACAACGTGAATAGGCAGCCGCAGGCGCTTGATGCGATCCCAGCGGCCCTTTAGCTTCGCAGCCCAATCGGCCAGCAGGTGGACCTCGTCAAGCAAGACCACCGCCTTGCCTTGACCCCCGGCGACTTCCGCGGCGACGTCCCAAAGCCGCTCCCAAAATCCGGGCACCTGAGCCTCTGGCCCATCGGCTGCCCGGTAAACCGCGGTATTTCCCAGCCGCTGCGCCAACTCCAACAGCAAGGTAGTCTTGCCAACTTGCCGGGGGCCACAGAGTAATTGAATCCGGCCGGGGGGCGGCTCGCCCAAACGCTGAAAAAGCAGCTCGCGACAGCCAGGATAATCGAGAAGAAAGTTAGCAGTCATAGTCGAATAATTATTCGACTATATCAGACTAAAGCCACCTGAAGCCAGTTCCTGCCTCGGGGGATGAGAATCAACAACCTGGCCGAGCCCGCCCGATGAGCTGTTGAAGGGCAAGCCTGAACGAGCCCAGGCGACCATCCCGCCGTTAACGTCGTCGGCCGAATAGCCCTGGCTTTTCAGAAGCTGAACAGCTTTGGTGCTGCGGGGGCCCACGCGGCAGATGGTTATCACCGGCTTGCTCTTGTCGAGCTCGCCCATTCGGGCGGCAAATTGATCGAGCGGAATGTGAACGGCGCCCTCAATGTGGCCGGCCTCCCACTCGTGGGGATGCCTCACATCGATAACCTGAACCTCGTCAATCTGGCCGGCGAGTTCCCTGGCTTCCATGAATTCATCATAATGGCTCGCTCTTCGGCTGGATATGTCCTAAGATACCGAACAGATGTTCGATATCGCTTCCCTCACACCCGAGCAGAAAAAGGCAGCCACCTACCGCGGCGGCAACCTGCTGATAGTTGCTGGCGCCGGCACCGGCAAGACCACCACGCTGACGCATCGTTTGGCGCACTTGATGGAAACCGGAGTCCCCGCCCAGAGGATCCTGCTCCTTACTTTCAGTCGCCGGGCAGCAGGCGAGTTATTGCACCGGGCCGAGCAACTTACCGGCGAGGCGGTTTCGGCCGCGTGGGGCGGCACCTTCCATGCGGTGGCCAATAGAATTCTTCGCCGTTACGGCGGGGCGCTGGGCCTGCCGCCTTCTTTCACGGTGCTCGACCAAGCCGACACCGCCGACCTTCTCTCTTTGTGTCGCAACGACCTTGCCCAGGCAGGCGCCGAACAGCTTGCCGTTTCAAAGAGTCGAAAGGCAAAAAAACAAGTGCTTGCCGACATTCTCAGCCGGTGCGTAAATACCAGGACCCAGCTTTCCGAAATCCTGCGAAAAAATTTTCCATGGTGCGCGGAAGAGCGGGCCGAAATCAGGGCAACCTTCGAGGCCTACACACTTCGAAAACGCTCCCGTTGGGTGCTCGACTATGACGACCTGCTGCTGTGCTGGGCAGCGCTTTTGGAGGTCCCCGATGTAGCGAAGATCTTGCAATCTCAGTTCGATCACATTTTGGTTGACGAGTATCAAGACACCAACCCGCTTCAGGCCGACCTGCTGGCGGGCATGGCCGCGGGGGGAGCGACAATAACCGCCGTCGGCGATGACGCCCAGGCCATTTACTCATTCAGGGCCGCTACGCACCGCAACATCATGGAATTTCCGACACGCTTCAAAGCTGAAGTTGTAACCCTTGAGCAAAATCACCGCTCGACGCCCCTTCTTCTTGCTGCGACCAACGCCGTGATCGATGAATCCACCGAGCGCCATCCGAAACTGCTGTGGTCAACTCGCCAAAATCATACAAAGCCGGCCCTAGTGCGCTGCGAAGATGAAGCCGAGCAATCACGCCAGGTGTGCAAGCGCATCCTTGAGCATCACGAGCGGGGAATGCCGCTTCAGGCCCATGCCGTTCTGGTTCGCACCGGCCACCACAGCGACCTGCTGGAGTTGGAACTTGCAGCCCGCAATATTCCCTTCCGCAAATATGGGGGACTCAAGTTCCTAGAGGCGGCTCATGTGAAAGACCTGGTTTGCCTGCTTCGCTTGGTTGAAAATCCGCACGATGAATTGGCGTGGTTTCGAATTCTGCAACTACTTGAAGGAGTCGGGCCGGGGAGCGCTCGCAAGCTCACCAACAGGCTGGTTGCTGCTGAATCGCCGGCGAGCGTTCTTGCGGACTGTTTCGATGCGGCGCCGGCCGAAATTAGCGAAGGAGCCCGTGGCCTGGGCAGTGCCGTGGTGGATTCGATCCCCCTGGCTTTGCAAAACGCCGGGCTAGCGATCGAGCGGGTTCGAAAATGGCTGGACCCCAGCCTTGAACGCCGATACCCAAACGCCAAGGCGCGCCGCGGCGACCTTGACCAACTTCAGCATGCAGCTGGGGCCACGGCAAGCCTCGACAAGTTCCTTGCCGATCTCACTCTCGATCCGCCGACATCAACCAGCGATCTTGCCGGGCCCCCGCACCTTGACGACGATTTCATCACAATCAGCACCATCCACTCCGCCAAGGGATGCGAATGGGATGTGGTTCACGTAATTCATTTGACGGATGGTCACATCCCTTCAGACATGGCCACAGGCGATGCCGAAGCAATTGAAGAAGAAAGAAGGCTCCTATACGTGGCCATGACCAGGGCCCGCAATTACCTGTACACATACATGCCGCTCAGGTACCACTTCCGGCCCTACGGACGCGATGACAAACATGGCTACGGGCAGCTCACCAGATTTTTCACAAAGCCGGTTCTGGAACACCTCGACGACTCGGCGCCGGCGCAGCCGCTAACTTCGAACGAACCCGATCAACAGCCTCAGCCAATGATCCCGGCTGCAATGTCGGCGGTCGACCGCCTGGTTTCCTCGCTCTGGGATTAGTAGTCCTCGGGAATCTCGAAAAAGCCGCTAGGGCGTCGGGCAAGTGCGAGCCTTTCTTGAGCCTCACGGCCATCGCGAAAACTGCCGGACGTCAGAAACAGATCCGTCCCCGCGAAAAGCGCAAAACTGAGGGGGATCTGTTTTGTAGGTGCGAAGCCAGGAGGAAGTACTCGCGAGCCCTTTGGGCTTGTGCTAAATCGGCTCGATCTTGACATTCGCCCGGCCGCACCCGATATTCGCCCGTGTCGTTAGGTGAGTCCGTCCACTTAGATCAAGGGCCAGAGGGCAGCTCGGAGCTGCATGAGAGAGCCGACACCTACATATGCAGTCCAGCGGGCATCTTAGGCCCGGCGGCTTTTGAGGTTATACTAATAGTATGAAAATCGCCGTCTCGCTTCCGGATGGACTCTTTTCTCGGGCCGAAAGTGCAGCGCAGCGGTTGGGCAAGACTCGCAGCCGGCTGTTTCAGGAGGCCGTCGAGGAGTACTTGAATAGAAGGGATCCGCCTTCGGTAACCGAGGCGATGAATCGCGCTCTCGCCGATGTGGGGGTTGAAATCGATCCCTGGCTACAATCAGCTCAGAGCGCTGCCCTTGAACGGGTCGAGTGGTAATTAGCCAGGGTGATGTCTTCTGGGCGGATCTCCCCGACCCTGTTGGTTCCGGGCCTGGCTTCAGACGGCCGGTGCTGGTGGTGCAGGGGGACGCTTTGAACGCGAGCGGTATCGCGACGGCCGTTTGTGTTCCGTTGACTAGCAACCTGGGTTGGGCCGCCGCGCCGGGCAATGTCTTGCTAAAGCAAAGAGCAACAAAATTGCCCAAAGACTCTGTGGCGAACGTGTCGCAAATTGTTGCGGTCGACCGCAGCCGGCTTTCTGAGCGGGTAGAGCGGATCCCCTCGGCGCAACTAAAGGCGGTCCTTGAGGGAGTTGACGTCGTGCTCGGCCGGTGAACGCGGCCTTGCGGACTCAGCACCTTGAAACCACGCGGTTATTGCCTGCCCAAAGATGTGGCCGCCTTCTTGTCTCGGGCAGAAAAATGCCCTTCGCCACAAGACCGGATGCACGCCGCCCAAGTTCGAAATAAGAAACTTTCGGTGGAGCCGAGGAGATTCGAACTCCTGACTTCTGCCTTGCAAAGGCAGCGCTCTACCAACTGAGCTACGGCCCCGAGTCCCTCCATTGTATTGAGTTGGAAGCCAGGCTACTTCACCAAGGGCCGGGCAGCGTTTAACCGCGCCAGGCGGACGCCTCGCTCCGCCAGTAAACGGAAAAATTCTTCCGGATCGAAAATCTGCTCGGGCGCAATAACACCCAACGGAAGGGACTCCTTTCCGCAGAGCAAAATTGCTCCGGCCACGAGCGGCGCCACTGCCAAATTCGTAAGCTGATCGACGACTGCATACGCGACCGTTCGTGGTTCGCCTTGATTCGACCCCAGCACATCAACCCTGGCGGCCGACCACGGTGGTGAGGCGGCGTGGACGCGCTCATGAAACCACGATCCCAGTCGTACCAATGCAGGCAGATTCGATCCCTGAGAGGGACGCGCCCAAGGGTCGGCCGACTTGATAGCCTGACGATGCGCCCAAGGCTCGATCATGCCGCCCTTAACCCGAACACGCTTCACGCCGTCAACCGATTGAGGGATCGAAAGAGGCTCCGCCGCGGCACACAAGACCACAGGCCGCCATCCAACGGGCTCAGGAAAAAAGACTTGCTCCGGGGCGGTGCCCGCGCCTTCAAGGCGCCAGGTTTCGTCTGCAAACACTACTGCGTCTCCCGAGAAAGCCCTGATTGCTCTTGAGAGCAGAAGCTGGCCCATAGGTCCCAAGCACGAGCCGGTCCAGGTGATTCGGATCTCTTCGACGGCTTCAAGATCATCGGTGGCTAACTTTGCCATTAGGTTTGTGATTCCTGGGGCCCAGCCAAGCCCGGTGACCACAGTTGCGCCGGCCGCTTTCACCTCATCGTCAAGCTCGCTCAGAGACTGGAACGATTCCGCCGTCTGTCCCGAGGAAACGTAAGGGACTTTGGCCGCTATTGCGGCGAGTGCTGCCTGCCTTTCGAGTTTGGAGTCTGAGTCGAAGAAGCCGATCGCGACATCGGCATTGGCAATCGCTGCATCAAAGGATTCCTGGTCCGGCGCGTTGGAGACCTCGACGCCCGCCCTTTCGCCCAAATCCCTCATTACCGGCCGCGCGGGGGCGCCGGAGCCCAGCAGTGTTACGCGCATCAGTCGGTTGGATCGGACGGGTCAGGCGGCGAAGAATCGGGCACCGTGGTTTGCTCCGCGTCAGGATCCTCAACCAACGCGTCCGTCCAAGTTCCCTCAGGGGGTATATCGTTCCTCCGACGCTTGATGAACCACGCAATAATGGCGCCGAGGGCCGTCAAAGAAAGCAAACGCCGAGGACTGGGAGCCATACCCCAGGCTAGCACGGTAGGAAAGTGAGGCTTTCACGTTTAGCCCCGACCTGCTCTTTTGAAAGCGTTGTTTGAGGGCACCAACAGATTAAGAGGGCTTTCGCCCACACAGGGAATGGGCGGGGGCCTTTGGACTAGGACTTGTTTG
>JBPCIX010000012.1:0-5606 GCA_051005875.1 Actinomycetota bacterium
AACGGTGCTCGTGTCCTTTCGGACGCTATCGTTGAATGATTTTTGCCTCGTCATTGATCACTCCTTCTCCATGGCCCAGCTGCGAGACTCGTAAATTCATGTTACTCAAGTCGTCTGTACCCGGCGGCGGCGGCGACCAGCCAAGATCGATTGGCGAAGGACGCTTCGCCGGCCTCAACCGATCGGAGCATGATTCCTCCTCCCTTGGCACCAAACTTCAGTCCCGTTGCCCTTCCATTGCGAAGATCTTGTCGCGCACTCGATAGGGCCGTGTCCGCTCGACGATGTGAAGACGGCAGTCCCTCACCGAGTCCCGGTATCCAGGGAGCGACCGCTGGTGCCGGTCGCTCAACGTCGCTGCTGCTGCTTTCGCCACCCGTAACGGGTCATACCCTGAGGCTTGTAGACATTCAGAACCAGGATCACCATTAAGACCACCAAGCCTCCGACGGAGTGGACCAGTGTGCTCCCCAACGCACGGAGATCCTCACCAGAGGTCGTCGGAGCAGCTGCGATCTGTGCAAAGTGCCTGATTGTCCGGGTTTCCACCAGCAACACAGCGGCGGCTAATGTCGTCAGCAATAGTGAGATCAACACCCAGTAGTGCCGAAAAAGACCCCACTTCGTTCCTAGAGAAACCACAAGGCCGGTGAGTAGTGACGCTAAGGCCAGCGGGACGATGGCATACCTGGCAATTAGGTCCATGCCGAGATATGCGGCACGCAGCATCTGGTCGTCCCGGCTGCTGGCAGTGCTGACGTCAAGAGGAATATAGGCAGCGACCGCGCCGAGCCAGCCGACCGAAACGGTGAGATGGACGGCGAGAACGAACTTTCGAAGCTTCGGCCCCATCATCATTTTCTAGTCCGTGTCTAGACGAGCAGTCTTAGCCGGTCGGCCCCAATGGTCGACCTCGCATCCTGGATCGGGTACGAAGTTACTGCCTGAGCGGACGGCATGTGGCGGCCGGGACCGTGCTGGCCGGGGCCGAATTGGTCAGGTCCGAAGAGCAGTAAAGCGACAACCAGCAGGACCAGCACGATGACGACGATGGAGAACATCTTCACCCAGCGCGGCATGCCCGGCCTAGATCCTGGGCGACGCTTTTCGCTGGTGCCTTCCTCGGTGACGGGGTACGGGGGTATGTCGGCCATATCGTCTCCTCCTCTACGCTGCATCAATCTCGAGCAGGAACTTATCAAGACAGACTGTCTTTGTCAAATCAAGGTGTATGGAAACCGTCACTGCGTATACTTACTAGGTGCCTAAACTCTGGACGCAAACCATCGAGTCGCACCGTCGCGAGGTGCTCGATGCAATTCTTCAAACGACTGCTGCGTTGGTAGCGGAGCGAGGGCTGTTGTCGGTCACTATGTCGGAGATAGCCGAGAGAACCGGGATCGGACGGGCAACTCTTTACAAATACTTCGCCGACGTCGAATCAATTCTGCTGGCGTGGCATGAGACGAGGATCAGTGGTCACCTCGACCATCTGATAAAGGTCCGTGATCAGGCCTCAGATCCCCGTGGCCGGCTCGAAGCAGTGCTTGAGGCTTATGCGCTCATCGACCACGAGCACCACGGATCCCACCATCATCACCGCCACCTTCAGGACCCGGGCTTGTCGGCGCTGCTCCATAAAGGCGGCCACGTCGCCCGCGCCGAACGTCACCTCCAAAACATGATCCGGGACCTATTGGTTGAGGGAGTGAAGGCCGGCGATATCCGTGACGACGTCGCGCCCGAGGAACTGGCGAGCTATTGCCTGCACGCTCTTGGGGCGGCTAGCCGCCTGCCGTCGAAGTCTGCAGTGCGTCGGCTTGTGGCAGTCACACTGGCCGGGTTGCGCCCTTAGGCCGGAACCTCCAGAGCCCTGTCCTCCGCCGGGGCGGCCAGCGGGCCCATCAATAGCTGCATCAGCCGATCGTAGACCTTCTGGTACTGCGGCTCGTGAACGATGGTGGTGCGGTTGCGCGGCCGCGGAATATCGACATCAAGAATCTCAGCTATCGAAGGAAAGGGCGGCGCCCCCATAACCACTATGCGGTCGGCCAGGTAGATTGCCTCATCAAGGCCGTGCGTCACCATGACCACCGTTTCGGTCCGCGTCTCCCCCGACCACAGGCCGACCAGCTCCTCCTGCAGGCGTGCCCTGGTCAGCGCGTCAAGAGCGCCGAACGGCTCATCGAGCAGCAACACCTTGGGGTCCACCGCGAAGGCTCTTGCCACTGCGGCACGCTGTTGCATACCGCCGGAGACCTGCCCCGGCCGCTTTTCCCGGTGCAACCAAAGCCCCACTGCTTTTAGATAGTGCTCGACGGCGGAGTCGGTCTGCGCCTTGGAGCGGTCGGGACGGGCCGAATGAGCCGCCTCCCAAACATTGCCGTAAAGACTCATCCAGGGCAGGAGCGAATAGTGCTGGAAGACGACGGCTCGCTCCGGTCCGGGGCCTTGCACCGCGACCCCGTCCAGCTCAATGGACCCGAAGTCCGGCTCGTCCAGACCTGCGATCAAATTCAAAAGCGTCGACTTGCCGCACCCAGAATGTCCGATGATCGACACAAACTCGCCCGGCTCAATGTCCAGGTCGACCCCCCTCAGCACTTCCTGAAACTTCTTACCCGCCGGGAAGGCCTTGTGAATCTGTCTGATCGTCAGGCTCATCCGATGGTCCTCGAATAGTCGAACCTTGCAGCGAGCCGGCAGAACCCGTAATCCAGGGCGAACCCCATCACGCCGATAAGCGCAATAGCCGAAAACACGGCCGCAAGGTTGTTGTTGTTGTAGGAATCCCAAACGAAGAACCCAACCCCGCTCCCCCCCGACAACATCTCGGTGGCAACGATGACCATCCAGGCGATTCCCATTGAAAGGCGCATCCCCGTCAGCACCGAGGTCATCGAATAGGGAACCAAGATGTGGCGCAAATACTTCCATTTGCTGAACTTGAATATGCGGGCGACATTGCGGTGGTCGCGGGGAATGCCGGCGGCGCCCACTGCGGTGTTGATTAGTATCGGCCACAGGGCGGTGATCCCGATAGTGAATATGCTTGCCTTCACACCGTCTTTGAACACCACCAGCGCGATCGGGAACCAGGCCAAAGGCGAAACGGGCCGCAGTACTTGAATCACCGGATTCACCGCTCCTCGCAGGCTTGAGATTGCTCCAAGGGCAAAGCCAAGCGGTATCCCAATCACTGCCGCAACCGCAAAGCCGACAAACACCTTGCCCAAAGACAGCGACAACTGAAGGAAGATGCCCTTGTCGTTAGGGCCCCCATCGTGAAAAGGGTTCGACAGCAGCATGCGGAGCTCCGTGAAAACAGCCGCCGGACCGGGAAGGTCTGGTCGCAAGCCTGCCACCAAAACCCAAAGTGCGAGTACTCCGGCCGCCCCGGCAAGCGCAAGGCCCGTCGAGCTAAGCCCCAGCAGGGCCTTCGACCGGCGTTTGGGCGCGATTGCGTTTCCGGGCGAGGCAGCAGCGTGCTGGGGCGCCCACGCAGCACCCCCGGTGGCAGCTGCCGGCTCCTCGGTGCGCTCGAGGGTCACTACCCCGCCGGCGGCGCCGTTGGAAGCTGGGTCCGAACGGTCTTTATTCTTCATACTCGGGTTGCCTCCTTTTCGGGAGAATTAGGGTCGAACTCGACTCCGTCGAGCTTCACCTCGAACGGAGCCATATCGTCGTCGGGCACCGCGATGCCTTCCGCTGAGGCCACCTCCTGGTACAGATCGCTCAGCACCAAGCGGTCCGCAATCTCGCGATACGCAGGATCCTGCTTCAGGTAGCCGAATCGCCGGTACTGGGCTAAGAACCAGATCGCATGGGCACGCCGGGGAGCGTTTGTCTTCCCATCCCGGAAAAAACGCATGTAGTCCTCGGTGTAAGTCTTGCTGCCAAGGCCTGCGCCCAGGTCGTACTTGCCGAGCATCCGCCCCTCGATCACCTGCGGTTTAGCCCCTACAAAGGCGGGTACGCCTACCTTCATTGCCGCCCGCTTGCGGTTGTCAGGCTCATCGAGCCACCGGCTCGCTTTGAGGACCGCCGACATTACGGCCTTGAGGTCATCGCGCCGCTCAGTTTCGAGGTTCGGCCGAACGATGAGGGCCTTCTCAGGATGGTGCTGCCAGATGTCCTGAGTGTTGATCGCCGTAAACCCAATGTCCTCTTGAACGGCCTGGGCATTCCAGGGCTCCCCCACGCAGAAGCCATCCATGGTGCCTACCTTCATGTTGGCTACCATCTGGGGAGGCGGGATGGGGATGATCTTTATGTCGTCCATTCCAATCCCCGCGGCCAGCAGCCAGTAACGCAGCCAGGTGTCATGGGTGCCACCGGGAAAGGTCATTGCCAGCGTCCGTTTAGATTTGCCGAGAGTCGACTTGACCCCCTTTAGATCTGCATAGCCGACTCCAGCGAGATCCTTTTTCAAGGTGATCGATTGGCCGTTGTTGTTCAAAACCATGGCAATCTTCAAAATCTGGTCCGGCTTGCCGCCGATCCCGGCCGCCAGAGACGTGGGCATCGAAAACAGGCAGTGCGCGGCATCGATCTCGCCGTTTAGAAGGTTGTCCCGGGTAGCCGGCCAGGACGCCTGCTTAATAACCTGAACGTCAAGACCCTTCTCCTTGAAGTAGCCCAACTGTTCGGCCATCACTATCGAAGAGCAATCCGTAAGGGCGATGAAACCGATCTTGATCGGCTTTCCGTCTGCACCGGAGTCGCCGCCGGTCTTCGTCGACGGCTTATTTCCGCCTGCACATGCGTTCAACAGTCCCCCGGCGGCAAGCCCGGCGGACGAGTACAAACTCCGCCTAAGAAACTCTCGCCGGTCTAACCGCCCTAGGAGGAGAGGTCTCTCCGGCAGGCCATTGACATTCGTCATACGTTTGTCCTCATTGCCCTAGCCGCGAGGCCGGGGCACGGCGCGACGGTTGGGGGCGATGCCTGCCGGTGAAAAAAGTGGACGAAGCTGTGCGGCGCCGAATCGGGGGACCCACATCCTCTTTGGCCCAGTACCGGGGCAAAGAGGCCGAGCGTGCCCGGGTGGTCCAGAAATAGAATTAGCAAGCTTGAAGAACATTGGTCCCTCCTAAAGATGTGTTCGATGTACCAATGCTTGACGGCCGACGTTTCCTGCCAATGACGCGGGCATAAACTATTGGTAACCAGTTTGTAGCCAAAGCCATGCGCCGGCGATGCGAGACTTGCTCCTGCGACTTTTTTACAAAGATCTTGCAAGCTTTCATCCGAGCTGAGATCCGCTTGTCGCATTATCGCCCTTAGGGTCCCGACGGGGAGCACCCGATTGCCGTGAACGGGGACGACTACAGCCCGCCCTGGCTCCGTCGCAGATAGTGGTGGCTACCGCGGACGTGGGTTGTCTCGAAACCGCCTCGTTTCAAGGCGGCGATAAGTTCTTTACCGCTGACACGTGGGAGACGAGTCAGCGGTGCCTATCTCAAGGTCGACTACGCCACCGCCGGGTACAGACGACTTGAGTAACATGAATTTACGAGTCTCGCAGCTGGGCCATGGAGAAGGAGTGATCAATGACGAGGCAAAAATCATTCAACGATAGCGTCCGAAAGGACACGAGCACCGTT
>JBPCIX010000013.1:0-75206 GCA_051005875.1 Actinomycetota bacterium
CTGCTGGGGTGGAGTCGGGGGCTTAAGCGGAGCCGGGGGCTGAAGCGGAGCCGGTTGCTGAAGCGGAGCCGGTTGCTGAAGCGGAGCCGGTTGCTGAAGCGGAGCCGGTTGCTGAAGCGGAGCCGGTTGCTGAAGCGGACGAATCATCACCAAAATAACCATCATCAAAATCACGGTTTAAACAAGGAGGCAATTCAATGGCAAAAGTATCTGGAGACGAACTACTCGACGCTATCGGCGACATGTCGGTGCTCGAGCTTTCTGAGTTCGTAAAATCGTTCGAGGAAAAGTTTGGCGTCACGGCTGCAGTTCCAATGGCGGCTGCGCCTGCGGCCGGGGGTGGCGGCGGCGACGGAGGCGGCGGGGCGGAGGAAGAGAAGGACGAATTCGACGTCGTGTTGTCCTCAGCCGGTGAAAAGAAGATTCAGGTCATCAAAGAGGTCCGGGCCCTAACGAACCTGGGCCTAAAGGAAGCAAAAGACTTGGTGGACGCAGCGCCCAAGCCGGTCCTTGAGAAGGTCAACAAGGAAACCGCCGAAAAGGCGAAGGGTCAACTGGAAGCAGCCGGGGCAAGCGTCGAGCTTAAGTAAAAGCCGCAAAGTAGGGCGGAGCCCTGCTACTACTACATGACCGCGAGGTCGCCTCGCTCATTACCATGGGCGAGGCGGTCCACGCAGTCGAGGAAGCCTTTCGAGATTTAGCTTTAGGCCGGGCCCAAATGCCCGCCAAGGTGTACCTCGATTTCCCCCAGCACTCCGGCGATTTAAGAGTCATGCCGGCCGCTATAGGCGATCATTTTGCTGGCGTAAAACTGGTCAACTCGCACCCAGCAAACCCCGCAAAGGGGCTGCCGACGGTGGTCGGAACATACATATTGTTCTCTCAGGAAACGGGATTGCCCCTATGCCTTATGGGGGCCACCGTGCTGACCGGCATGCGCACCGGTGCCGGATCGGCCGTTGCAACCAAGTATCTGGCCCGCCGGGGCCGTAAGACAATCGGCCTTATCGGCGCCGGGATTCAAGCGCTCTATCAGGTCGAAGCTCTCGACTGCGTCATGGATTTCGAGCAGGTGAGCGTTTGGGGGCCGAGCAACGACATCGGCCGGCGCAACTCCTTTATCGAGAAGGCGCGAAAGACCCTTCCGGAAGTGAAATGGAACGCGGCCGATAGCATCGAAGAAGCCGCCGCGGCAGATGTTGTGTGCACCACCACTCCATCGCGCTCCCCCATCGTGAAGGCCTCAGCCGTGCAGGCCGGAACGCACATCAATGCCGTCGGCGCCGACGGGCCCGGTAAACAAGAATTGGATCCTGAATTACTCAGAAAGGCCGTCATCGTCGTCGATGACATGCACCAGGCCTCCGGCGGCGGAGAGGTCAACGTAGCTCTTTCGTCGGGGCAGCTCTTGGAATCCGACATCGCCGGGACCCTACCGGACCTAATAACGGGGAAGATTTCGGGGCGGACATCCCCCGACCAGATAACGGTTTTCGATTCAACGGGCCTGGCCATCCAGGACATCGCTCTGGCCCCGATAGCCTATGCCCGGGCCATCGAGGAAGGGTTGGGTACGGAAATTGACCTGTAGTGCCCTGACCGCTAGCGGGCCACAGGCCGAGGCAGCCCTGCCCCACTGGGACATGACCACGATTTTCCCGGGGCTTGACTCGGCAGAACTCGCATCGGACATCGAGCGGATAGGCGCCGAAATCGAGAAGCTAAAAGGGCTGCTCGATGCCGTCGAATCGGGCAGGGGGAACCAGGCGGAAGATCTTGGGCAAATTCTCAGTCAAATGAACGACCTTCTCGAGCGGACCACCACGGTCAATGCCTACATCTACTCCTTCGTAACCACGGAGGCGCACAACGATCTAGCGCAGGCCAAACACTCTATGTTCCAGTCGTCTTTGGTTGAGCTGAACAATCTGGAAAACAGGTTGACGGCCTGGATCGGATCCCTTGACGTTGAACGCTTGATCCAAAGTTCGGCCGTAGCCCGACAGCACTCCTTCTTCCTCAGGAAGTCGAAACTTCAGGCCCAACATCTGATGGGCCGCAGCGAGGAAGAGCTGGCCGCAAGCCTCAGTCTTTCCGGCATCGAAGCGTGGTCCAAGCTTCATTCCAACGTCACATCCTTGCTCGAGGTTGAAGTGGCGTTTCCCAATGGGGATACCGAAACACTCCCGATGAGTAAGATCCGGGCTCTCGCCCACGACCCCGACGAGGCACGCCGGAAAGCCGCCTATGAGGCAGAGCTAAAGGGTTGGGAAAAAGTCGAGATCCCTTTAGCCGCCGCCCTGAACGGAATTAAGGGCGCCGTAAATACGCTTAACGAGCGCAGATCATGGGGGGCCTCAATCGAGCCTTCGCTTTTCATCAACAACACCGATATCCAAACACTCAAGGCCCTGCAAACTGCAGTGGCCGAATCGTTTCCCGATTTCCGGCGGTATTTGAAAGCCAAAGCGCGGCTGCTGGGGAAAGAGAATTTGCCCTGGTGGGATCTTTACGCCCCCGTAGTCAAGGGCGGCGGAGTCCGGCGCTGGTCCTACGACGAGGCGGCCGGGTTTATCGAACAACACTTTGGCGCCTATTCCGAGCGGTTGTCAGGCCTGGCGTCTCGCGCTTTTGTTGGGCAGTGGATTGACGCCGAACCAAGGGACGGCAAGGCCCAGGGCGGGTACTGCATGACGATCCGCGGCGACCAGTCGCGAGTCATGGTCAACTTTGAGCCTTCTTTTGACGCCCTTCAAACTCTTGCCCATGAGTTGGGGCACGCTTATCACCACTTTGTCATCGCCGAAAAGACGCCGCTCCAGCGCAAGACCCCCATGGCTCTGGCCGAGACCGCAAGCACCTTCTGCCAGGCGATCGTCTTCAACGCCGCTCTGGAGCAGGCATCCGGCGACGAAAAACTTGCGATGCTCGAATCGAGCATTCAGGATTCGTGCAGCTACTCGTTGGACATTCACAGTCGGTACCTATTCGAGAAGGCGGTTTTCGAGGGCCGGCAGGAAAGGGATCTCTCGGTGTCCGAATTAAAAGAGTTGATGCTCGACTGCCAAAGGCAGACCTACGGCGGTGGACTTGATCAAAACCATCTCCACCCCTACATGTGGGCGGCGAAGATTCACTACTACCTTTCAGACCTGTCGTACTACAACTGGCCTTATACCTTTGGAATGCTGTTCTCGTTTGGGTTATACCGGCAGTTCAAGCAGGATCCAGACGAATTCCGCCGCAAGTACGACGATCTGCTCGGTTCAACCGGCATAGCCGATGCAGCCACTCTTGCTGCCGGATTCGGCATCGACGTCCGCTCGGTCGATTTCTGGCGGAGCAGCCTCGACGTATGCCGCGACCGCATCCGCCAGTTCGAAGCCCTCGCGGGCTGAGAAACGACTTTGTTACCGACCTGCGAACTTTTCTTCGCAGCACGCAGCCAGCTTATTTCCGCGAAAAAGCCTTGACATCCCCCTGGATTGGGCCTAATGTACCCCGCAGGTTGACTAACTTCATACGGGTCGTTTCTAACTAGACTGTCTCTCAGTTCCTCGCCGCGGCTAGGTCTTTGACGTACGTCGCTAGGCGTGCTATTCTTTTTCACTTACTTAAATTCCTGGGGGTTTACTCGCGCCCTGAGGACAGTGCCCTGAAGACCACGACCTTAAGCCTCAATCTAAAAAGGAGTTCTGTTTGGCGCCTTCCGCCGCTCGTAGCCGTGTTTCATTCGCCCGTTTCCCCGAGATTCTTGAACTTCCCGACTTAATATCCGTCCAGCGTGACTCCTTCGATTGGTTCTTAAACGAGGGTCTGCGCGAGACCTTTCGCGACATCTCACCCATTGAAGACTTCACCGGCAACTTGCAGCTCGAGTTCGGCGAATACCGGTTTGAGGACGCAAAGCACTCCGTGGAAGAGTGCAAAGAAAAAGACATGACGTACTCGGCCTCGCTTTTTGTGACCAGCCGTTTCATGAATAAAGAGACCGGCGAGATCAAAGAGCAGACGGTGTTCATGGGCGACTTTCCCATGATGACCCCCAAGGGCACCTTTGTTATCAACGGCACCGAGCGGGTCGTTGTTTCTCAGCTGGTTCGCTCACCCGGCGTTTATTTCGACCGGAACCTCGACAAGACCACCGACCGCGACCTTTTCAGCGTGAAGGTAATTCCGGCCCGCGGCGCCTGGCTTGAGTTCGAAACCGATAAGAAAGACCTGATGGCGGTCCGAATCGACCGCAAGCGCAAGCAGCACATAACGGTTTTGTTGAAGGCCATGGGCCTGACCACCGAAGAAGTAGCCGGTCTTTTTGATTACGACTCGATCCACGCGACCCTCGAAAAAGATCACATCGAAACCCGCGACGACGCTCTGGTTGATATCTACCGCAAACTCCGTCCCGGCGAGCCCCCCACGCCTGAATCGGCCCGGTCGCTTCTCGACAGCCTGTTCTTCAACTGGAAGCGCTACGACCTGGCGAAAGTGGGGCGTTACAAGCTCGACAAGAAGCTGGGCGACCTGGACCCCAAGTTCGAGAGCGCCCTGACCCGCATTCACGCCGAGATGACTGAGCGCGACAAGCCCGGCAAGGAGTCGTTCGAGCAGGACCGCTGGAAGATCTTCTCCCAGATCTCGAAGTCCGACAAGGGGTTCAGGACCCCGGTTTACAAGTCGGTGCTTACATACGAAGACATTTTGAAGACCGTCGATTACCTTGCCGGCCTTCACCGGGGCGACGAAGGGGTCGAGGTCGACGACATCGATCACTTCGGCAACCGGCGGATTCGCTCTGTCGGCGAGTTGATCCAAAACCAGGTGCGGATCGGGCTTTCCAGGATGGAGCGGGTGGTGCGCGAGCGCATGACCACGCAAGACGTTGAAGCAATCACGCCTCAGACGCTTATCAACATCCGCCCGGTCGTGGCCTCGATCAAGGAGTTCTTCGGCACCTCGCAGCTCTCGCAGTTCATGGATCAGCACAACCCGCTGGCGGGCCTTACCCACAAGCGGCGTCTATCGGCGTTGGGCCCCGGCGGTCTTTCTCGTGAGCGGGCCGGATTCGAGGTGCGTGACGTGCACCCAAGCCATTACGGCAGAATGTGCCCGATCGAGACGCCTGAAGGCCCCAACATCGGCCTTATCGGCAGCCTGGCGACCTACGCCCGCATTAACGAGTTCGGTTTTATCGAGACTCCGTACCGCAACGTCGAAGACGGCCACGTAACCGATCAGGTGGACTACTTGACTGCAGACCTGGAGGACAGGCACGTCATCGCCCAGGCAAACGCTCCGCTCGATCAAAAGGGCCGCTTTTCAGAAGACCACGTCCTGGTGCGCCGCAAGGGCGGCGAGGTTGACTATGTGGAACCGGCTGAAGTCGACTACATGGACGTTTCGCCCAAGCAGATCGTCTCGGTGGGCACCGCTCTAATCCCCTTCCTAGAGCACGACGACGCCAACCGGGCCCTGATGGGCGCCAACATGCAGCGCCAGGCGGTTCCATTGCTTCAGCCCGAAGCGCCGCTTATCGGCACCGGGCTTGAAGTGCGAGCAGCCAGCGACGCTGGAGAAGTTGTGGTTTCCGAGCGCGGCGGAGTTATCACCGAAGTATGCGCCGATTACATTGTGGTCAAGCACGACGACGACACCACCCACCAGTACAAGCTGGCGAAGTTCCACCGTTCCAACCAGGCCACTTGCAACAACCAGAAGCCCATAGTTCGCCAGTCCGAGCGGATTCGCAAAGGCCAGATTCTGGCCGACGGACCGTCTACGGATTCCGGCGAGCTGGCGCTCGGCAAGAACCTGCTTGTGGCATTCATGCCGTGGCGCGGCTACAACTTCGAAGACGCAATCATCTTGTCGGAGCGCCTGGTGAAGCACGACATTTTGACCTCTATTCACATTGAAGAGCATGAAGTCGATGCCCGCGACACCAAGTTGGGGGGCGAAGAGATCACCCGTGACATCCCAAATGTGGGAGAAGAGATTCTCAAAGACCTCGACGACCGCGGAATCATTCGCATCGGCGCCGAGGTTGGCCCGGGCGACGTTCTAGTCGGCAAAGTAACCCCCAAGGGCGAGACTGAACTGACCCCGGAAGAGCGGCTGCTGCGGGCGATCTTCGGTGAAAAGGCCCGTGAGGTCCGCGACACTTCGCTGAAGGTTCCCCACGGCGAAACCGGCAAGATTATCGACGTTAGGGTCTTCACCCGTGAGGACGGCGATGAGTTGCCGCCGGGCGTGAACCAGTTGGTCAAGGTTCAGGTTGCTCAAAAGCGCAAGATCCAGGAAGGTGACAAGCTGGCTGGCCGCCACGGCAACAAGGGTGTTATCGCCAAGATCCTGCCCGAGGAAGACATGCCTTTCCTCGAGGACGGAACACCTATCGAGATCATCCTTTCGCCTTTGGGCGTGCCTTCCCGGATGAACCTCGGCCAGGTGCTTGAGACCCACCTTGGTTGGGCGGCCCACAACGGCTGGGTCAACGAGCAGACGGAAAACTATGAGACCAACGGCGACCCCAGGGTGTGGGTATCAACGCCGGTGTTCGATGGCGCCCGCGAGACCGACATCCTCGATGCTCTTGCAAAAGTGAACCCGCTGGCCGACGGCCGAAGATTGGTCGGCGTCGACGGCAAAGCGCAGCTTTACGACGGCAGGACGGGAGTTCCCTTTGATTCCAGGATCACGGTCGGCTACACCTACATCCTGAAGTTATCTCACCTGGTCGACGACAAAATCCACGCTCGCTCCACCGGGCCTTACTCGATGATCACCCAGCAACCACTGGGCGGCAAGGCTCAATTCGGCGGGCAGCGCTTCGGCGAGATGGAGGTCTGGGCACTTGAAGCGTACGGCGCCGCCTACGCGTTGCAAGAGCTTTTGACGATCAAGTCTGACGATGTTCTGGGCCGCGTAAAGGTGTACGAGGCCATTGTTAAGGGTGAAAACATCCCTGAGCCAGGCATCCCGGAGTCGTTCAAGGTGCTTGTGAAAGAAATGCAGTCACTTTGCTTGAACGTCGAGGTTCTTTCGGCGGAGGGCAAGGAAATTGAGATGAAAGAGATAGATGAGGATGTCTACCGCACCGCGGAGGAATTGGGCATCGATCTGTCGAGACGTGAACCCGCATCAGTGGATATGGAAGCCTGAGTGGCGCCAGCAGGATTTGGAGGCCTGAGTTGGGGGCGGCAACCGCATTTCGAGGCCTCCCAGGCCTTCGGCGTGTCCCTTCGGCCGTACCCCGGTGCTTTGCAGCCGTCTCGGGGCCGAAGAGTCGGCTCGAAACGCAGTCACCACCCCCAACTCAGGCGGTTTTTATTTTTGAACCCGTTAAACAACTTTTGAACCCGTTAGACAACTAAGGAGGCAACTGGCTTGCTCGATGTGAACTATTTTGATGAGCTTCGAATTGGTTTGGCTACTGCTGATCAAATTCGTATGTGGTCTAACGGCGAGGTAAAAAAGCCCGAGACCATTAACTACCGCACCCTTAAGCCCGAGAAGGATGGGCTGTTTTGCGAGCGCATTTTCGGCCCAACCAAGGACTGGGAATGCTATTGCGGAAAATACAAGCGGGTCCGGTTTAAGGGCATTATCTGTGAACGCTGTGGCGTTGAAGTCACGCGCTCGAAGGTACGCCGCGAACGCATGGGCCATATTGAACTTGCCGCGCCGGTTACGCACATCTGGTACTTCAAGGGCGTCCCCTCGCGCCTTGGTTACCTGCTTGATTTGGCGCCAAAGGACCTCGAGAAGGTCATTTACTTCGCTTCCTATCTCATCACCCACGTTGACGAGACAAAGCGCTCGCGCGACCTGGCGGGCCTTGAAACCGCAACCAAAAAAGAGCTCGACAAGATCGGCGACACTGCAACTGAGCGCCGATCCAAGATCGAAGAAGCCCTTGCCGTAAAACTAGGCGAGCTTGAGAAAAAAGGCGCCAAGGCGGCTGAGCTAAACAAGGCCCGCAACGAAACCAACAAGCAGCTGAAGGAACTCACCACTCGCCACGACCGTGACTTGGATCTTCTTCAGACCACGTGGGAAACTTTCCGCAACCTGGTCCCCCGCCAACTTGTGGACAACGAGATCATCTGGCGCGAGCTTCGCGACCGATTCGGTGATTACTTCCGCGGCGGCATGGGGGCCGAAGCAATCAAAGAGCTTATCCACGGGCTGAACCTCAAAGACGAGGAAGCCAAGCTCCAAGAGATAGTGGCAACGGGCAAAGGGCAGAAAAAGCTCCGCGCCGTTAAGCGCCTAAAGGTTGTCACCGCATTTACGGGCGAAGGTTCGAAGAACTCCCCCATGGGCATGGTGCTGGACTGCGTTCCGGCGATCCCGCCGGAGCTTCGGCCGATGGTCCAGCTCGACGGTGGCCGCTTCGCCACTTCCGACCTTAACGACCTATACCGCCGCGTGATTAACCGCAACAACCGGCTGAAGCGGCTGCTCGACCTCGGGGCCCCCGAGATCATCGTTAATAACGAAAAGCGCATGCTGCAAGAAGCAGTCGACGCCCTGTTCGACAACGGCCGTCGCGGCCGCCCCGTCACCGGGCCCGGCAACCGGCCGCTCAAATCGCTCTCAGACATGCTTAAAGGCAAGCAGGGCCGCTTCCGGCAGAACCTGCTGGGCAAGCGCGTCGATTACTCCGGGCGTTCCGTCATTGTGGTCGGCCCGGAACTAAAACTTCACCAGTGCGGCCTTCCCAAGCAGATGGCCCTTGAGCTATTTAAGCCCTTCGTTATGAAGCGGCTGGTGGATCTGGGCCACTCGCAAAACATCAAGAGCGCCAAGCGCATGGTCGAGCGCTCCCGGCCGATGGTTTGGGACGTACTGGAAGAAGTCATTCACGAGCATCCCGTCATGCTGAACCGAGCCCCGACTCTCCACAGGCTCGGCATCCAGGCATTCGAGCCGATACTGGTCGAGGGCAAGGCTATTCGCATCCACCCGCTCGTTTGCACCGCCTTCAACGCAGACTTCGACGGCGACCAGATGGCGGTGCACGTGCCGCTTTCGGCAGAAGCGCAGGCCGAAGCGCGCCTTCTTATGCTTTCGACGCACAACATCTTGTCGCCGGCGCACGGGACTCCGATTGTCACCCCCACCCGTGACATGATTCTCGGTACCTTTTACCTAACCATGGTGCGTGAAGATCAGAAAGGCGAAGGCAGCGTATTTTCGACTCCCCATGAGGCGATGCTGGCTTTGGACTTTAACGCCATCACGCTCCACGCCAAGATCAAATGCCGTTTGCCCAACAAAGCTCTGCCGGTTGACGCCGTGGCCGATCCGGACCGCGGCGGAGATCCCATTATCGAGACAACAGTTGGCAGGCTGATCTTCAACGAGGGCATGCCTGCCGACTACCCGTTTGTCGACACATTCGTCGGCCAGCGCGAACTGGCGCTTATGGTCGAGGAATGCGCCGAGCGTTACGACAAAGTCGACGTTGCCCGGATTCTCGACAACATTAAGTCGCTGGGGTTCCAGTACTCAACCCAGGCGGGCATTACTTTCAGTCTTTCCGACGTGGTCAATGTGGCGGAAAAGCCGCAGATTCTGGCCGATCACGAAAAGATGGCTGAGAAGGTCGAGCAACAGTACCGCAGGGGCGTCATCACCGACGATGAGCGACGCCAAGAACTGATTGAGATCTGGACCAAAGCAACCGATGAAGTTTCGCTCAAAATGGACGCCACCTTTCAGGCCGACGAGCTGAACCCCATCTACATCATGTGGAAGTCCGGCGCCCGCGGCAACAAGGGCAACATCAGCCAGCTGGCCGGTATGCGAGGCTTGATGGCGAACCCCCGGGGTGAAATTATCCCGAGGCCCATCAAGGCAAACTTCCGCGAGGGCCTTTCGGTCCTCGAGTACTTCATCTCAACCCACGGGGCGAGAAAGGGACTAGCCGACACGGCGCTAAGAACGGCCGACTCGGGCTACCTAACACGTCGTTTGGTCGATGTCGCCCAAGAAATCATCATTCGCGAGCTCGACTGCGCAACCGACCGGGGCATCATGCTGCAAATCACCACGGTTAACCCGGCGGGCGAAACCGTCGAAGCGCCTTCGGTCGAAACGAAGCTCTTCGGCCGCGTCGCTCTCGACAAAGTGGCCAAAGATCGCAAGACCCTCATGGAGCCGGGCGACCTGGTCGACCGAGCAAAAGAGCGAGAGCTCGTTGCCGCAGGCGTGGGAGAGATGCGGGTTCGGTCGGTCCTCACCTGCGCATCCAAGTACGGAGTCTGCGCGAAGTGCTACGGACGCAACATGGCCACGGGCAAGCTCGTCGATATCGGCGAGGCTGTTGGAATCATCGCAGCCCAGTCCATCGGAGAGCCGGGGACCCAACTGACCATGCGTACCTTCCACACCGGTGGAATCGCCGGCGAGGACATCACTCATGGTCTTCCCCGAGTTCAGGAGCTTTTTGAAGCCCGGACCCCGAAGGGTCGATCGGTGGTGGCCAAGATCGCTGGGCGGGTTGAGATTCATGACGCGGAAATCAAGAGAATCGTCAAGGTCATCGGCGACGACGGAACCGAAGAGGACTACCCCGTCTCCCGGCGCCAGCGCCTTCAAGTTGATGAAGGCGATGTAATCGAGCCGGGCAACCAGATAACCGAAGGGTCGATTGACCCCGACGACATCCTCGAAGTCGCCGGCATAAGAGCGGTGCAGGTGTACCTGGTCAACGAAGTGCAGCAGGTATACAAGAGCCAGGGCGTGCCGATCCACGACAAGCACATCGAAATCATCGTTCGTCAAATGCTTCGCAAGGTGAGCGTCATCGAACCGGGCTCGAGCGACATGCTGCCGGGGGACCTTGTGGAGAGAAAGATCTTCGAAGGGCGCAACGCCGAGGTAGTGGCGGGCGGCGGCGAGCCTGCAACGGCCCGGCCGATCCTCATGGGAATCACCAAGAGCTCGCTGGCCACCGAAAGCTGGCTCTCGGCAGCATCGTTCCAGGAGACCACCAGGGTTCTAACCGAGGCGGCCATCCGCGGCAAGTCCGACTCATTACTTGGGCTGAAGGAGAACGTGATCATCGGCAAGCTGATCCCCGCGGGGACTGGGATGACCAGATACAGCTCGGTCAAGGTAATGCCTTCGGAAGAAGTGTCGAATCAACACGAGATGCTCCGCAAGCAAGACGAAGACCGCAAGCTAAAAGAAGAAGAAGAGGCAGCCGCAAGGGCCGCCTACTACGAGCCCGCGCGAGAAGAAGTAGAAGTCTTCTAATACCAGAAACCACTCGATGCTCTAGGATGGGGCCATGCCAACAATTCAGCAGCTAGTTCGCCATGGGCGAAAAGGAACACGTACCAAACAAAAGACGCCTGCACTCAAGGGGTCTCCGCAGCGACGCGGGGTTTGCACGGTCGTAAAAACTCAGACTCCAAAAAAACCTAACTCAGCTCTTCGAAAGGTCGCTCGTGTGCGTTTGTCGTCGGGTATCGAGGTAAGCGCCTACATTCCCGGCATCGGCCACAACCTCCAGGAGCACTCAATCGTGCTCGTGCGAGGGGGCCGCGTGAAGGATCTTCCCGGTTTCCGGTACAAGATCGTTCGCGGCAGCCTCGACACCGCTGGTGTTCGCGGCAGGGCCCAAGCTCGCAGCCGTTACGGCGCGAAGAAAGACTCGAAGTAATTGCCTAGAAAAGGTCCCGCTACAAAACGGATGCCGGTCGAGGATCCCGTTTATCACAATGCAATGGTGACGCAGTTGATCAACCGGCTGATGCTGAGGGGCAAAAAGACGCTGGCCGAGAAGATCGTTTACGGCGCGCTGAAGATCGTTTCCGAAAAGACAGGCGGCGACCCGACCCAGACATTGCGCAAAGCCATTGAAAATGTCCGTCCCCTGCTGGAAGTGAAGTCTCGCCGGGTCGGCGGCGCCACCTACCAGGTGCCGGTAGAAGTTCCCCCACGCCGTGCCATGACCCTGGCTGTCAGGTGGATGGTCAACTTTTCCAGAGCCCGCCGCGAGCGCACTATGGCCGACCGCCTGGCTGGCGAGATAATGGACGCCGCCAATGCAACGGGGGCCTCAGTAAAGCGCCGCGAAGACCTGCACAAAATGGCCGAAGCAAACAAGGCCTTCGCCCACTACCGCTGGTAAACGAAGCCTCCTGCACGCCGGAACGCAGCGCTCTGCGCTGCTTGCTGCGTTGCTCGTCGCATTGCGTACCGTCCGGCCTGACGGCCTCCGGAACTAGTACGCGGCGCTCCTCGCGCCTTGCCTCCGGAGTGCAGGAGGCTTCGTGGCCCCTCCGGCCTGACGGCCTCCGGATTTAGCCTGGGGCAGGGGTGGGCCAAAACTGGTAAGGTGTTGGTTGTTCTAATCCACCCTCGGGTCCGCTTTCAGCGCGACTTTCGAGGACGGGAATCTGCACAGGCTAGAGGTAGGAATCTTATACATTGAGCACAGTCAACCCGGAGATTTCGCAGACTTTTTAATCTGACGTGCGAAATTTTCGGGCCGGGAATCCCCCGGCCCTTTTTGTTGGCTGAATAACAACTTTTGGATGGTGACAATGGCAACCGATACGGCAGAGGCAAACCCAACCGAGGCAGCTAAGGCTTCGCCTTTCCGCGAGTTCCCCCTTGCCCGCATCCGCAACATCGGCATCATGGCCCACATTGACGCCGGCAAGACCACCACAACCGAACGAATCCTCTATTACACCGGCAGGACCTACAAGATCGGTGAAGTTCACGAGGGCTCGGCCGTTATGGACTGGATGGCCCAAGAGCAAGAGCGTGGTATCACCATCACCTCGGCCGCCACCACCACTCAGTGGAAGGGCGATTGGATCAACATCATCGACACTCCCGGCCACGTTGACTTCACGGTCGAAGTCGAGCGCTCACTCAGGGTCCTAGACGGCGCGGTTGCTGTTTTCGACGCAGTCTCAGGCGTGGAACCGCAAACCGAAACCGTCTGGCGCCAGGCCGACAGGTACCACGTGCCACGCATCTGTTTCATCAACAAGATGGACCGTCTGGGCGCCGATTTCTACAGGTCCGTCGAAATGATCAAAGAGCGTTTGGGTGGCCACCCACTGCCGGTCCAGATTCCGTGGGGAGCCGAGGGCGACTTCCACGGAGTAATCGACCTGCTTGCAATGAAGGGTCGGTACTGGACCTCCGAAAAAGGCGAGGAGTGGGAGGACCGCGACATCCCCGAAGAGTTGATGGAAGAGGCCACTCACTGGCGGCATGAACTTTACGAGGCTCTCGCTGAGTTCGATGAGGAAGTAATGGAGGCATACGTAGGCGGCGGCGAGGCTTCGGCCGAACACCTTAAGATGGCCCTTCGCAAAGCCACTTTGGCCAACCAGGCCCAGCCGGTTCTTTGCGGCAGCGCCTTTAAGAACAAGGGCGTCCAGCCGCTTCTCGATGCCGTTGTTGATTTCCTGCCCTCGCCCGCAGATGTTCCCCCTGTCGTCGGTGAGCACCCCCGTACAGGCGAAGAGGTCATCCGCAAGCCCGAAGATTTCGAGCCTTTCAGCGCCCTTGCCTTCAAGATAATGTCCGATCCACACGTCGGCCGTATCACTTACATTCGAGTGTATTCAGGCACATTAAAGAGCGGCGGCGCCATGCTGAACGCCACCCGCGACCGCAAAGAACGAGCCGGGCGGCTGCTGCAAATGCACGCTAACCATCGCGAGGACAAAGAGCAGACCATGACCGGCGACATCGTGGCCGTGGTTGGTCTGAAGCAAACGTTTACGGGCGACACCCTTTGCGACCCGGACAATCCGGTTCGCCTGGAATCCCCCACTTTTGCCCAGCCCGTCATTTCCATGGCAATCGAGCCCAAAACGAAGATGGACCAGGACCGCCTCGCCACTGCGCTGCAGCGTCTTTCTGAAGAGGACCCAACCTTCATTATCCACTCAGACAAAGAAACCGGCCAGACAATCATCGCCGGAATGGGCGAATTGCATCTCGACGTTTTGATAGATCGCATGACCAGGGAATTCAACGTCGACGCAAACGTAGGCAAGCCCCAGGTGGCATATCGTGAGACGATCACCAAGACTGTCACCAAGCACGTCACCCGCTACATCAAGCAAACCGGCGGCAAGGGCCAATTCGGCCACGTCGAAATAAATCTGGAGCCTACGGGCCCCGGCGGCGGCTACGAATTCGTCAACAAGATCAAAGGCGGCTCTATCCCGAGCGAATTCATCCCCTCGGTCGACGAAGGAATGCAAGAAGCCATGGCCTCGGGGGTGCTGGCCGGCTACCCGCTCGAGGACCTCCGGGTAACCCTTACCGACGGATCCGCTCACGACGTCGACTCTTCAGAAATGTCGTTCAAGATCACCGGCTCCATCGCCCTGAAAGAGGCAGCCCGCAAGGCATCGCCGGTGCTGCTCGAGCCGATCATGGATGTTGAGGTTGTGACCCCTCAAGACTTTATGGGCGAAGTAATGGGCGACTTGAACTCACGCCGCGGCCGTATCGAAAAGATGGAGAACCGGGGAGTTACCCAGGTAATCCGGGCGCAAGTTCCCCTGGCGCAAATGTTTGGCTACTCGACGGATCTCCGCAGCAACACCCAGGGCCGGGCTACCTACACAATGCAGTTTCACTCCTACCAACAAGTTCCTCGCTCACTTGCAGAGGAAATCATTAAGAAAATTCGAGGAGAGTAAGTGGCCCAAAAGATTCGAATCAAGCTTAAGGCCTACGATCACGAGATCATCGATCAAAGCGCCCGCAAGATCGTCGATACTGCCACCCGGACCGGCGCCAGCGTGTGCGGACCTGTGCCTTTGCCGACGAGGATCGAAAAGTTTGCCGTCATCCGCTCGCCTTTCAAAGACAAAGACTCCCGAGAGCACTTCGAAATGAGAACTCACAAGCGAATAATCGACATCGTCGACCCGACGCCAAAAACAGTGGATTCGCTGATGCGCCTCGACCTCCCCGCAGGAGTAGATATTGAGCTGAAGCTCTGATGGCAACCATTACGAAGGGCCTTTTGGGCGAGAAAGTGGGCATGACTCAGGTTTTTGACGACCAGTCGCGGGTTGTTCCCGTAACGGTCATAAAGGCCGGCCCTTGCCGGGTTTCGCAGATCAAGACCACTGAGAAAGACGGTTACTCATCTATTCAGCTGTCTTTTGGCGAAGTCGCCGAAAAGCGGATTACGCAACCTGAGCTTGGGCATTTGAAAAAGGCCGGAGTGCCCGCTGCACGACACCTCGTCGAGCTTCGTTTGGCCGATGTCAGCGGCTTTCAGCTTGGGCAAGAAGTAAAAGCCGATATTTTCGCCAAGGGCGACCGCGCCGATGTGGTGGGGGTCTCGAAGGGCAAAGGATTCGCCGGAGCGATGAAGCGCCATAACTTTAAGGGCAAATCGGCCACCCACGGCACCGAGCGCAAGCATCGGTCCCCCGGCTCCGTCGGCGCCTGCGCCACTCCTTCGAGAGTGTTCAAGGGCATGCGGATGGCGGGTCACATGGGTGACGAGCGCGTAACCATGCTAAACCTCGAAATCATTGACGCCGATGCCGATCGTGGCCTCCTGTTGGTTCGCGGCGCCATCCCGGGTCCAAACGGCGGCTTGGTAGTAATCCGCTCATCGGTTCGGGGGAACGGAAATTGAGCGCCCAAGCTAACTTTTTCGACGAGAAGGGCGCCAAAAAGACGATTGACCTGCCAGCCGACGTCTTCTCTGCGCCGGTCAACATGCCTGCGCTTCACGAGGCCGTTCGCAGCCGCTTGGCTGCCGTTCGCGCCGGAACTTCTTCAACAAAAACTCGTGCCGAAGTCCGAGGCGGCGGCGTAAAGCCGTGGCGCCAAAAGGGCACAGGGCGCGCCCGCCACGGTTCCACCCGAGAGCCCCAATGGGTTGGCGGTGGCGTTGCTCACGGCCCCCGGCCCGGTAGGCGCAAATTGCGTGTCAATAAGAAGGCCCGAGCCTTGGCTCTTCGATCCGCACTGACCGACCGCGCCGGACAGGGTCAGATAGTTGTTGTGGATATGCCGGCCTTCGATACACCCAAGACCAAGCGGGCGGCCGAACTGCTCACCAATTGGGGAGCGGAAGGCAAGTCTCTTATTGTGTTCAGCCCCGATGAGATGCAAGCCCACCTGAATGCATGGCGGTCATTTAGAAACCTGCCCTTGGCGCTGCCCGTTGTAGCGCCCGCAACCTACACGGTCCTCGAAGCCGAAACGGTCATATTTACGAAAAAAGCACTCGACGCGCTTAGCAAGGCGCCGGCATGACCAACCCCCGCGACATAATTATTCGGCCGGTTATCAGCGAAAAATCGCACGGCCTGATCGACGCCAACACCTACACCTTCATCGTCGATCCCCGGGCCCGCAAGACCGAGATTCGCCAGGCGGTCGAGCAGATCTGGGGAGTCAAAGTGGTCGACGTGAATACGCTGAACCGAAAGGGCAAGGTCAAGCGCAACCGCCTTGTCACCGGCCAGCGCCCCAACACCAAGCGCGCGGTCGTGCGACTTGCTGAGGGCGACAAAATTGAAATCTTCGAAACCAAGTAAGAGGGCTCGTAATGGCAGTTAGAAAATCCAAACCCACAACGCCCGGGCGACGCGGCGCTTCATATTCCGATTTTTCGGAAATCACACGCGATCATCCAGAACGCTCCCTTGTAAAGCCCAAGCCGAAAAAGGCCGGCCGTAACGCCCATGGGCGGATCACTACTCGGCGTCAAGGTGGCGGCCACAAGCAAAGGTACCGGGTCATCGATTTCCGCCGGGAGAAGGACGGCGTTCCCGCTCGCGTTGCCCAAATTGAATACGACCCCAACCGCAACTGCCGGATAGCCCTGCTGAACTACGCCGACGGCGAAAAGCGTTACATTCTGGCGGCCAACGGCCTCGTTGTGGGCACGCAGCTGGCAAACGGTCCCGCCGCCGAAATAAAGGTCGGAAACGCTCTGCCGTTGCGCAACATTCCAGTGGGCACAGTGGTTCATAACGTAGAGCTGAAGCCGAGCGGTGGCGGCAAAATGGCCCGTTCAGCAGGAATGTCGGTGCAGTTGGTCGCCAAACAAGGCGACACCGCAACGCTCAGACTTCCATCGGGCGAGGTCCGCCAGGTCCCCATGGATTGCAGGGCCACAGTGGGCGAGGTCGGCAATGCGGAGCACGAGTTGATAACCTTAGGGAAAGCAGGCAGGGCACGCTGGAAGAACCGGCGCCCCAAAGTCCGCGGCGTTGCAATGAACCCGGTCGATCACCCTCTGGGCGGGGGCGAAGGCAAAGCTTCCGGAGGACGCCATCCAACCTCTCCCTGGGGCAAACCCGAGGGCAGGACAAGACGCAAAACGAAATATTCCGACGACAAAATTCTGCGGCGACGCGGAAGCAAGCGAGGGTAAACAGCTTTGCCAAGATCACTTAAGAAGGGTCCGTTTGTCGACGACCATTTGTTAAAGAAGGTCGACGAGCAAAACAAAACCGGCGAAAAGCGCGTAATTAAGACGTGGTCGCGCAGATCAACCTTGATCCCCGACATGGTGGGCCATACCATCGCCGTCCACGATGGCCGCAAGCACGTGCCCGTCTACGTCACAGAATCTATGGTCGGTCACAAGCTCGGCGAGTTTGCCCTCACCCGGACCTTCCGTTCGCACGGGCACCACACTGAAAAGAGCACGAGGCTTAAATGAATCCTGCACAAGCGCAAGTTACGGCCAAGGCGCGCTTTATCCGAATGAGCGCCTACAAAGCCAGAGAGTCGGCTCAGCTGATTCGCGGCAAGCACGTCGACGAGGCGCGCCGGATTTTGGCCTTTACCCCAAAAGCAGCGGCCCGGGCTATTTCGAAAGTTCTTGAAGCCGCCATATCCAACGCCGAGCACAACTTTCAGATCCCCCAGGAAGAGCTTTACGTCAAGATCGCAAGCGCCGACGAAGGCATGACCATCAAGCGGTTCCGCCCTCGGGCCCAAGGCAGGGGCTACCGCATTCGTAAGCGCACCTGCCACATCAACCTGACACTCGAGCGAATGCCCGAAACTGCTGTTCCCGAGGCCCGTCCGCGCAGAGCCCAAAAAGCCAAATCGCGCCAATCAACCAGCTCAGGTTCATCAGCCAAATCGGATCAATCAGGCCAATCAGAAGGGCAAAAAAGCTAATGGGTCAAAAAGTACACCCCTACGGCTTTCGCCTTGGGATCGTCACAGATTGGAAGTCGCGGTGGTTCGCTACCGGCGCCCAGTACCAGGACTACATCGAGCAGGACAACCTAACCCGTCGTTACCTTCAGGAGACTCTCCCCCACGCGGCTATCAGCAGGGTTGAAATCGAACGCACGCGTGAGCGCCTCCGGGTCACCGTACACACCGCCCGGCCGGGCATTGTCATCGGCCGCCGGGGCGCTCAGGCCGATGAAATACGCGAGTACCTTGAAAAGACCGAGGGCAAGGCAGCCAAAGCCCAAACGGGCAAGGCGATCAATGTTCAGGTCAACCTCGACATTGTTGAAGTGAAGTCGCCCGACGCCGACGCTCAACTGCTTTCGCAGGCTATTGCCGAACAACTGGTTTCCCGAGTCGCCTTTCGACGGGCCATGCGCAAAGCTGTCAACACGGCGATTAAGGCAGGCGCCCAAGGCGTGAAAGTGCAGGCCTCCGGCCGCCTGGGTGGAGCGGAAATGAGCCGGCGCGAGGGTTACCACGAAGGCAAGGTGCCCCTTCACACGCTGCGGGCCGATATTGACTACGGTTTTTCCGAAGCTCGGACGACCGCCGGGGCAATCGGCGTAAAGGTTTGGATCTACAGAGGCGACGTGGTACCCGTCCGTGAAGTCAAACGCCGCCAGGCCGCTGCCGAAGCTGCGGGCTCAGCAGGAACCGCTACTGAATCCTCCCCACAAACCGCGGAGGTAAAAGCCTGATGCTGATGCCCAAGCGAACTAAGTTTCGCAAACAACACCGCGGCAAGCGTCGCGGCCTTTCCAAAGGCGGCACCACTGTGCATTTTGGAGATTACGGTCTTCAGGCCCTGGAGTGCGGCTGGATTACCAACCGCCAGATCGAGTCGGCCCGGGTAGCGATCACCCGTCACGTAAGACGTGGCGGCCGGGTCTGGATAAATATTTTTCCCGACAAGCCATTCACCAAGAAGCCGGCCGAAACCCGAATGGGCTCCGGCAAGGGCAACCCCGAAGGTTGGGTCGCCGTTGTGAAGCCCGGCAGAGTCATGTTCGAGCTAACCGGTGTTTCTGAAGCCGCAGCGAAAGAAGCCATGCGGCTTGCCGGCCACAAGTTGCCGATCAAATGCCGCTTTGTGCAACGCGAGGAGGGGGCATAGATGGCTACGAAGTTGAAGTCCTATGAGTTGCGCGAGCACAGCTCGGATGATCTCACCCACAAACTGGCCGAAGAGAAAGAGGAGTTTTTCAATCTTAGGTTTCAAAACGCCACCGGCCAGCTCGAGAACTACGGTCAGCTTCAACGAGTTAAGCGCAACATTGCCCGCATCGAGACCATAATCCGGGAGCGGGACCTTGGGATAGAAGACGAAACCGGTGGTGCCTCCGAATCGCCCGGCCCGAGTTCTGTAAAATCCGAAAAAAAGGCCAGAAGGTGGGGGTCCAAAAAGGTCGAAGACGCTCCTGAGGACGCAACCGTCCTTGATGATAAATCCGAGGACGCAACCGTCCTTGATGATAAATCCGAGGACGCAACGCCCGAAGCCGGGCTAGAAAGCAAGCAGAAGACCGATGACTAAAAGAGGACAACGTAAGTCCCGAGTGGGCATGGTCGTGGGTGACGCCATGGACAAGACGGTTGTGGTCAACATTGAGCAGACCGTTAAGCACCCTCTCTACGGGAAAATTTACAAGCGCAACTCCAAGTTGCAGGCTCACGACGAAACCAATGACGCCAAGACCGGCGACAAGGTGCGCGTCATGGAGACCCGCCCAATTTCGAAAACAAAGCGGTGGCGGGTCACCGAGATAATGGAGCGCGCTAAGTGATCCAGAGCGAAAGCCGGGTTCGCGTCGCCGACAACACAGGCGCCAGGCAGGTGCTTGTGATCAAGGTTCTAGGCGGCTCCAGCAGGCGCTACGCCTCGGTCGGCGACATCGTGGTCGGCACCGTCAAAGACGCCCTGCCAAATCAGGCCGTCAAAAGAGGCGAGGTAGTCAAGTGTGTTGTTGTTCGAACCGCCAAGCAAAAGCGCCGCAGTGACGGAAGCTATATTCGCTTTGACGACAACGCTGTCGTGCTCATCAACGAGCAACGCAACCCCCGGGGAACCCGCGTTTTTGGGCCGGTCGCTCGTGAGCTGCGCGACAAAAAGTTCATGAAAATTGTTTCTCTCGCTCCAGAGGTGCTGTAGTGGCCAAGATCATTAAGGGTGACCGCGTGAAAGTTCTATCCGGCAAGGACGCCGGCAAAGAAGGCCGCGTCATCACGGTTTACCCGGCCAAGAAAAAGGCCCTCGTTGAGGGCGTCAACCGGGCAACACGGCACGAAAAAGTCCGCCCGGCGCGTGGCCGCGCTGGCCAGGAAGGTGGCATCGTCGTCAAGGAGATGCCGCTCGACCTTTCAAACGTTGCGCTCATCTGCAAAACAGATGGTCCAACGCGGGTCGGGTTTCGAATCGAGCCCGACGGCAGCAAAGTGAGGATTTGCAAGAAGTGCGGGGCTGAGCTTTGAGCGGCTACACTCCCCGGCTCAAGCAGCGCTACAACGACGAGATCGGCCGCAAACTTGCCGATAACTTGGGCGTCAACATCATGGCTGCTCCGCGGCTTTCCAAGATCTGCGTCAACATGGGCGTTGGCGACGTTATCTCTGAAAAAAATGCGCTCGAAGATGCTCTCGGTGACCTAAAAATCATTACAGGTCAAAAGCCGTTGGTGACAAAAGCGAAAAAGTCGGTGGCCGCGTTCAAGCTGCGCGAGGGGGTCGAGATCGGCGCCAAGGTTACGCTTCGGGGCGACAGAGCATGGGACTTCTTCGATCGGCTGATTACCTTGGCCATTCCAAGGATCCGGGACTTTCGGGGACTGTCACCTAAGGGCTTCGACGGCAGGGGCAACTATACTTTTGGGGTTAACGACCAAACGATCTTTCCCGAGATCGAGTACGACAAGATCGGCAAGACCCGCGGGATGGACATAACGGTGGTAACGACCGCCACGAATAACGAGCAAGGCAAAATGTTCCTATCCGCATACGGATTTCCATTCAAACAACAATGATGAAACGGGAAGGCTAAGGCACAGTGGCTAAGAAGGCGTTGGTAAACAAATCAAAAGAAGTCCCTAAGTTCAAGGTGCGCGCATACTTTCGTTGCCGGCGCTGTGGACGGCCGCGCGGCTATCTGCGGAAGTTCGGAATGTGCCGTTTGTGCGTGCGCGAACTGGCTCACCGAGGCGAACTTCCCGGAATAACGAAATCAAGCTGGTAAACGGAGTTTTTAGATGACAATGACAGATCCAATCGCCGATATGCTCAGCCGAATTCGGAATGCCACCACGGCATCCCACGATTCACTCGATGTCCCCGCATCTAAGCAAAAGCTGGCAATTGCCCGCCTTTTGAAGGAAGAAGGCTACATCGAGGAGTTCGAGACTACCCCCGGCAACCCCGGAGAGTTGATCCGCATTACTTTGAAGTACGCCGCCGATAGGTCGAAGACAATCCACGGGCTGAGAAGAATCTCGAAGCCGGGCCTGAGGGTGTATGCAAGAGCCAACGAGATTCCAAAGGTACTCGGTGGCATGGGAGTGCCGATTATTTCAACATCCGCCGGGATGATGACCGGTAAACGCGCCTCGCGCGAAAAACTCGGCGGCGAAGTAATTGCCTTCGTCTGGTGAGTAGAATCGGAAGGGCCCCCATAGCAGTGCCGGCCGGAGTGGAAATTGACCTTAAGCCGGGCCATGTCCGCGTCAAAGGGCCTAAGGGCACGCTTGAACGGACCCTGCCCGAAGAAATGTCCCTTTCTCAGCAGGACGGGCAGATTCTAGTTACGCGGCCCACCGATTCTGGCCCTCATCGATCTTTGCACGGCCTCACTCGAACCCTCGTGGCAAATATGGTCGACGGCGTCACGCAGGGCTTTGAAAAACAACTGGAAATCCATGGGGTCGGCTACCGAGCCACGCTTAAGGGCGCCGGGCTTGAACTCACCCTGGGCTACTCGCACTTGATCGAGTATCCTGCTCCTAACGGCATAAGTTTTGAAGTTCCCGTGCCGACGCGGATCACGGTCCGTGGAACGGACAAGCAACTCGTCGGGCAAGTCGCCGCAGAGATCAGAGCCTTGCGCAAACCCGATCCCTACAAGCAAAAGGGTGTGCGTTACGCGGGCGAACATATTAGGAAGAAAGCAGGAAAGACGGCCAAATGAAGAACACCTCGAAAGCAAGGCAGATTCGTCACCGGCGGGTTCGCAAGCGGATCTCTGGATCTGCAGAACGTCCGCGCCTGGCCGTGTTTCGCAGCAACCGTCATCTGTACGCGCAATTGATCAACGATCTGGACGGCCGCACTATTGTTTCAGCCTCGACCATGGATCCGGCCCTGAAATCCAACGACAAGAACGCCACATCCGACGCAGCCGTCAAGGTGGGCAAGTTGGTCGCCGAACGGGCTCTTGAAAAAGGCGTGAAGACCGTAGTCTTCGACCGGGGCGGCTTTAGGTTCCACGGGCGGATCAAGGCTCTTGCCGATGCCGCCCGCGAGCAAGGTCTGTCCTTTTGACCCCAGATGCAGACGCACCCGCGGAAACAATTATTCCCGTAACCGAGGCCCCTGCGGCGGCCGAAGCACCATCGGTTCCCCCCCCCTCCACGGTCCCCCCGGCCCCCCCGGCTAAAGCTCCGGGCCGACCCGGAGCTGAGCCTGGGCGAGGTGGCGGCGGCGGGCGCGGCGGCGGTGGCGGCGGCGGTGGCGGCGGTGGCGGCTACCGAGGTGGCGGCGGCGGCGCTGGAGGGTATCGGGGCGGTGGCGGTGGCGGCGGTGGCCAAGGCGGGCCTCGTCAAGGCCGTCGTAATTCCAACAATCGAGGTCGTGACGACGACCGCGGCGGCTACATCGAAAGAATTGTCGGGCGTCCTCGCCGTGTGGCCAAGGTCTCGAAGGGAGGCCGTAGATTCTCCTTCAGCGCATTGGCCGTGGTTGGCGACGGCGCCGGCCGGGTCGGCGTGGGACAGGGCAAAGCCCGCGAAGTTCCCTCTTCGATCCAAAAGGCCACCGAAACAGCTCGCCGCGAGATGTTCAAGGTGCCGATGATCGGCGCAACCATTCCTCACACAGTCATCGGCGAGGCATCGGGCGCCCGGGTACTCCTCAAGCCAGCGTCTCCGGGAACCGGCGTCATTGCAGGCGGCCCGGTTCGAGCCGTCATCGAGGCAGCAGGAATCAAAGATATCCTCTCGAAGTCGCTCGGATCTTCCAATCCCATTAACATCGTCAACGCAACCGTTCAAGGTTTGAAGGCCTTGGAGCATCCCGATGCGGTAGCGCTTCGGCGGGGCAAGGACGTTAAGGATGTGGCGCCCGGCTATTTGTTGAAACCTGCAACCCTTCCAATAGCCGGCCCGATTGAGGGCTAGGAGCACCATGGATCAAATTAAGGTCACTCAAATAAAGAGCGCAGTGTCGCGACAAAAAGATCAGGGCCGAACTCTTAAGGCTTTGGGGCTAAGACGCATTCATGACTCGGTCGAGGTGGCTGCCAAGCCCGAAATCATGGGAATGGTCAACAAAGTCATCCACCTGGTTAAAGTCGAGCTGGTTAAGGTCGAGCAGGTTAAAGTCGAGCAGGTTAAAGTCGAGGCGGCGGGCAAATGAGGATCCACGATCTAGCTCCCCCTGCGGGCTCAACCAAGACTCCTATTCGGCCGGGCAGAGGCCGGGCAGGCCGGCGCGGAAAAACAGCCGGGCGCGGCACAAAAGGGGCTAAGGCCCGGGGCCAGATACCGGCCGGCTATGAAGGTGGGCAAATGCCTTTGCACATGCGCCTTCCGAAGCTTCCCGGCTTTCGTAACTTCAACCGGGTCGAATTTACGGTGGTCAACCTCGATAGGCTCGAGCAATTTTCCGCCGACTCGGTGATCGACGCCGCGGCGCTGCGCGCCAAAGGCCTGGTCAAAAAGAAGGGTCCCATCAAGATCCTGGGCACAGGCGAAATAACCAAGCCGCTTCAGGTCCAGGCAAACGCATTTAGCTCGGCCGCCGTTACGAAAATCGAGGCGGCAGGCGGGTCGGCCCAAGTAATCGCTTCCCCTGGAAGCGCAACACCTCCCGCCGGGGGATAATACCCGCCAATGCTTGCAGCAATAAAAAACGCCTTTAAGATTCCGGATCTTCGAAAGAAGATCTTCTTTACGATTTTTATCATCATCATTTTCCGAATCGGGGCGTTCCTACCCGCCCCCGGTGTTGACGCTGCGGCGGCACGCAAGCTTGCCAACTCGTCGGACAACCTGATCAGACTGCTCAATCTGTTCTCGGGCGGCGCCCTTACTTCCCTCGCGGTGTTCGCTCTGGGGATCATGCCTTACATAACATCGAGCATCATCATGCAACTGCTGACGGTGGTAATCCCCAAGCTCGAGGCATGGCAAAAAGAGGGTGAGACGGGCACCAAGAAAATCACCCAGTGGACGCGGTACCTGACTATTAGCCTGGCGGTCATGCAGTCAACCGGGGTTGTATTTCTGGCGCACAGGGGCGGTTTTAAGGACAGTGCAAACCAGGCGGTCGATTTGATCCATCCATTTACTCCCGGCAGGGTGGCGCTCATTGTCCTGACGCTCACCGCTGGCACCGCGTTAGTTATGTGGCTGGGCGAGCTGATTACTCAAAGGGGCATCGGGAACGGAATGTCTATCTTGATCTTTACAAGCGTTGTGTCGGCATTGCCTGCGCAGGGCGGCGACATTTTGGTTCAACTTGGGCCGATCTGGTTCTCGGTCATTATCGCCCTTGCAATTGCGATTATCGTGGGGATAGTCATAGTGGAACAAGGTCAGCGGCGAATCCCTGTGCAGTATGCAAAGCGAGTTGTCGGCAGGAAAATGATGGGTGGAGGCTCAACCTACATTCCCCTCAAGGTGAACCAGTCGGGAGTTATACCAATCATCTTTGCTTCGAGCGTCTTGTACTTCCCAGCGCTACTTGTCACCGTGGTTCAATGGAAGCCTCTACGTAACTTGATCGAAAATCATCTCGCCAACCAGGCGTCCCCCGTTCACATAATTCTGTACGGATTGTTGGTGATTGGGTTTGCCTACTTTTACACCGCGATTGCCTTTGACCCGCTGAAAGTGGCCGACGACATGAAGAAGTACGGAGGCTTTATTCCGGGGATCCGGCCCGGACGAGCAACAGCCGAGCATCTCAACTACATTTTGGCCCGCATCACCTTGCCCGGCGCTTTGTTCATCGCGTCAATAGCAATCCTTCCCTCGATAGCCCTTGCGACGTTGCAGGTCAGATCTCTGCCCTTCGGCGGAACATCCGTTCTGATTACGGTCGGGGTTGCCCTCGAAATGATGAAGCAGTTGGAATCCCAACTGATGATGCGCCACTACGAAGGCTTTTTGTCATAGTGGCTTCCTGCCGCGCTTCTTCGCCGCAACTGCACTGACGATGAGGCTCGTCTTCCTGGGCCCCCCTGGGGCCGGCAAAGGCACACAGGCATACCGGCTGACCCGGCATTTCAATCTCCTGCATGTGGCCACGGGCGACATGCTTAGGCGTGCCGTCGAAAGCGGAACGACTCTTGGGCTTCACATGAAGGAAATTATGGATTCGGGCGACCTTGTCCCCGATGAACTGACGAACCAACTCGTGGGCGAGGCAATCTCATCCGACGAGGCGGCGAAAGGTTTCATCCTTGACGGATATCCTCGAAATGTGGTGCAAGCGGAAGCGTTAGAAAGCACGCTATCGTCAACCGGGGCCCGGCTCGACAATGTAGTCCGCTTTATGGTCAAGGGCCCTGAAATTGCAGCCCGGCTTGCCGGCCGAAGAGTTTGCCCGGTCTGCAAGTCGCTCTATCACATCCAAACCCACCCACCGAAAGTAAAATGGGTTTGCGACAACGAGGGGGCCGAACTTGTTCAAAGACCCGACGACCAGGAGGAGACTATATTGCGCCGTCTTGAGGTTTACGGACAAAAGACCCGGCCGCTTTTCGATTTCTATGCGGCGATCAAGCTGCTGACGGATATGGACGCCATGGGCTCTGAGGACGAAGTATTCGGGCGCCTGCTCACCGCAATTAAGTAAGGACCGGCAGGTCTGAGTGATAATTCGTAAGACCCCCGAACAAATCCAGGCCATGCGCCGGGCCGGGCGCGCGCTGGCCGAGGTTTACAAGGACCTCGAGCAGGCCGTCAAGCCGGGGGCAAATGTCCTTGAACTCGATAAGCTCGTTGAAAGATCTATTCGCCTGCGGGGGGCCACGCCCTCTTTTCTTGGGTATCGCGGGTTCCCGGCAAGCATATGCGCCTCGGTTAACGATGTCGTGGTGCATGGCATCCCGACCGACAGGGCCTTGCAAGAGGGCGACATATTTTCGGCTGACCTCGGCCTGATACTCGAAGGCTGGCACGCCGACTGCGCCCGAACCTACCCTGTAGGAAAAATCGAAGCCGAGACCGCGCGCTTGTTGACCGTCACCGACCAGTCCCTGGCCGCTGGTATCGAGCAATGCCGCCCCGGTAACCACATGACGGACATCTCACACGCGATACAAACGGTGGTCGAAGCTGCCGGATTCAGCATAGTAAGGGAGTACGCAGGGCACCAAATAGGCCGCCAGTTGCATGAAGGCGACATTTGGGTGTCGAATTTCGGCACTCCCGGCAAGGGTCCCAAACTCCAGCCCGGAATGGTGTTCGCCATCGAGCCGATGGTAAACGCCGGCGGCTGGCAAACAAGGGTGCTCGACGACGGTTGGACGGTAGTAACCGAGGACGGAAGCCTCTCGGCGCATTTTGAGCACACCGTCGCCATAACCGCAGAAGGCCCGCTGGTCCTCACCGCGGCCTAGTCCACTAGTGTCGTTAGAGGGGCGGCTGGCGGCGCTGGATTTTGGCGGCGTGAACCGCCCGGCCCACGGGCACGAGCCTGGATGGTATAGTAATTCGTCCGGGCAAACGCCCCTTTTGCTTGCGCGCAAAGGACGATTAATCGGAATCAGCACCGCGATGTTACTACTTCGCGGTTCTCGCTCGGTGTCAATGGAGGTAAATGGCAACAAAGGATACGTCCGGCAAGGAAGCCGCTATTCGGGTGGAAGGTACTGTTATAGAGCCGCTGCCTAATGCGATGTTCCGCGTCGAGATTCCGGGCGGTCACCGGGTGTTGGCTCATATCGGCGGAAAAATGCGAATGAACTACATTCGGGTGCTTCCGGGAGACCGAGTCGAGGTTGAGATGTCGCCTTACGATTTGACCAGAGGTCGTATCGTCTGGCTTTTCAGGAACAAGTGAGAATTCTTAAAGAAAGAAGCAAATGAAAGTTAGGCCGAGCGTCAAAAAAATGTGTGAGAAGTGCAAGATAGTTCGTCGCCACGGCACCGTGCGCGTAATTTGCACCAATCCGCGTCATAAGCAAAGGCAGGGCTAAATGGTCCAGAACGCCCCTGCATCCCCGATCGCGGTGTTTATCAGGCGCTTGCGTGCACAGCACGCGGCGCACCTTCGCGCCTTGCGCTCGGGGCGCAGGAACGTTCTGGGTCCGGAAGGGACCAAATGGCGCGCGTAGCTGGAGTAGACCTTCCTCGCGAGAAGCGGCTTGAGGTTGCTCTTACTTATATTTTTGGGATTGGGCCCACTCGGTCCGGCTTAATTACCAAGGGCGCCATGGTCGATGCCAACACCCGAGTCAGAGACCTTTCCGATGACGAAGTGGTGCGCCTCAGAGGATTCATCGAAAGCAACTATCAAATCGAGGGCGACCTTCGTCGCGAAGAAACTCAAAATATTAAGCGCAAGGTTGAAATCGCCTGCTACCAGGGCATTCGGCACCGCAGAGGCCTTCCGGTTCATGGGCAAAGGACGCACACGAATGCCCGGACCCGCAAGGGCCCCAAGAAGACAGTCGGCGCAAAACGCAAGAAGGGGATCAAGTAACCAATGCCTAAGCCGAAAAAAGCAAAGAAGAAGGAAAAGAAGAATATTCCCCATGGCCAGGCTCACATCAAGTCGACCTTTAACAACACGATTGTTTCGATCACCGACCTCGAAGGCAATTCCCTTGCGTGGGCGTCGGCGGGAAATGTCGGCTTCAAGGGATCCAGGAAGTCCACCCCTTTTGCAGCCCAGCTTGCAGCCGAATCCGCCAGTCGCAAAGCGCAGGAGCACGGCGTTCGCAAGGTTGACGTTTACGTCAAGGGCCCCGGCTCAGGCCGCGAGACCGCCATTCGATCGCTGCAGGCCTCGGGCCTCGAGATCCTGGGAATAGTGGATCACACTCCGGTCCCCCACAACGGCTGCCGCCCTCGCAAACGGCGCAGAGTATGAGGACTATTTAATGCCCAACCAAGCTGAATCTGTTTGCCGGCTTTGCCGGCGTGAGCGAATGAAGTTGTTTCTCAAAGGAACCCGCTGCGAGGGGCCCAAGTGCGCAATTGAGCGCCGGCCGTATCCTCCGGGCGAACATGGCCGCGGGCGAATCAAAGAGAGCGAGTACTTGCTTCAGCTCCGCGAGAAGCAAAAGGCGCGCCGCATTTATCGAATTCGCGAAAAGCAGTTCCGCGGGTACTACGAGCGGGCGACCCGGGCCAAGGGCATCACCGGCACCAAGCTGCTTCAGTTACTCGAGTCGAGGCTCGACAACGTCGTCTACCGGGGCGGGCTGAGCATGAGCCGCGACCAGGCCCGGCAATTCGTGAATCACGGCCATTTTCAGGTCAACGGCAAAAAGGTTGACATCCCCTCTTATCAGGTAAAACCCGATGACGTCGTCGAGGTGCGGCCGCGTTCGCGCTCCGTCGGCAGAATCGTTGAATCGGCTGCTTACGCGGCCGGAAGATCGATCCCCGACTGGCTAAGGCTTGAGCCGGGTGAGCTGCGCATAAGCATCGTTCAAGAACCAACCCGCGAACTGATTGACGTTCCGGTCCAAGAACAACTGATTGTCGAGCTGTACAGCAAGTAGCGCCACTTTTCGCATCTGAAAAGGGCCACCGTTGGCGGATTCAGGACGCTAACGGTAAAGAAAACTAGAAGGAGACAGATTTGGAATCCAACCTACTGATCGTTCACCGACCCCACATTTCCGTTGACGAGGGGGATGATCCCAACCAGGCAAAGGTGACGATCGAACCTCTCGAGCCGGGATTTGGCTACACCCTGGGCAACTCGCTCAGGCGCACCCTCATTTCCTCAATCCCGGGGGCCGCTATTACGTCGATTAAAATCGAAGGGATTCAGCATGAGTTCTCGACGATTCCGGGCATCAAGGAAGATGTCACAGACATCATCTTGAACCTCAAGCAACTTGTACTGCGCTCTGAGTCGGATGAACCGATCGCGATGAGAATCAACCTTTCGGGGCCCAAAGATGTGACTGCCGCAGATATCGAGGCGCCCGCGGAGATAACAATCTTGAATCCCGACCTTCACATCTGCACGATTAACAAGCGGGCGCACTTTGAAGTTGAGCTAAATGTCGAAAAGGGCCGCGGCTACGTTCCTGCCGAGCGCAACAAGCCGGTGGGGTCGCCTATAGGGCTGGTTCCCATCGACTCGCTGTTTTCGCCGACACGGCGGGTCACCTACTCCGTCGAATCAACCCGTGTGGAGCAAAAAACCGACTACGACCGACTGATTCTAGACATCGAAACCAACGGCAGCTTGACACCCAAGGAAGCGCTCTCCGCAGCCGGCGGCACCCTCGTCGAGCTATTTCAGCTCTTCTCGGAACTTGCCGAAGGCCCTGGGCTGCAGTTGGGGCCGGAAATCGGCCCAGAGGCTGCCGGCATCGACCTCGGCATGCCTATTGAGGACATGGAGCTTTCCGTACGTTCCTATAATTGCCTAAAGCGTGAAAGCGTGGTCAACCTGGGCCAGCTTATCGAGCGAACCGAAAAGGATCTTTTGGATATCCGGAACTTTGGCCAAAAGTCCATCGACGAAATCAAGCACAAACTGATGGAAATGGGCATGACACTCAAGCAGAAGGACTGGTAACGGCCCGATGCCCAAACCTACAAAAGGAACAAGGCTGGGCGCCAGCCCATCTCATCAGGCAATGATGCTGAATGGCATGGCATCGCAACTCATCGTTCACGAACGAATCCGGACCACCGAGACCAAGGCCAAGCGCCTGCGCCCGGTGGCCGAAAAACTGATCACCCTGGGCAAAGACGGCTCGGTCCATGCGCGCCGAAGGGCCCTCAGGATGATCGAGGATCGCGAGGTCATCCATAAGCTCTTCGCCGATGTTGCCCCCAGGTTCGCCGACCGCAACGGCGGATATACCAGGGTCCTGAAACTGGGTACACGACAGGGCGACGCCGCCCCGATGGCCATCATCGAACTTGTCGAAGGAGCGGTGGAAGCTGCGCCCTCGCCCGACGCCGACCAAAAGCGCCGCCGTGGCCTAAGAAGGCGCAAGCCTGCGAAGATCCCGGAAGCCGAGGCATCCGCAGTAGAAACCTCGGAAGTCGAGGAAGCCCAAGCGCCCGCGGCAAACACTGTTGTGGAACCCGAGGTCCAAGATGGCGCCGGCGAGGCCGTAACAACGGCTGCTCCCGAAGCCGCTGCCACTCCCGAAGCCGAGATTGCCGAGCCGGAAGCTGGGCCGGCAGCGAATCCTACCGAGGCAGCGGTCGAAACAACCGCCCCTCAGCCTGAAGTTAAAGCAGACAAACCTGAAGTTAAACCAGACAAAGACGAGGAAACCGGTAGCCCGGCCTAAAGGATCTTTAGGCACCGCCGAGCGCACTTAATGCCGACTTACAGGCTTGTCCTTGCCTACGATGGCGGGGGGTTCCGTGGATTTGCAACTCAACCCGGCGCCGAGACTGTTCAGGGCTCGATAGAGGGTGCGCTGGCCAAGGTGTGCGGTCAAAAGATCACCACGACAGGCGCCGCCCGCACCGATGCGGGTGTTCATGCTCTGGGGCAAGTAATGTCCTTTCGCGTCGACGCTGAGCTTGACACGCAGGATCTCCTCCAGTCGTTGAACTCCATTTGCGGCCCAGAGATAGCGATTTTCTCGCTGGATAGGGCACCCGACGGTTTCGACGCCAGGTTTTCAGCCGAGGCTCGCAGCTACGAGTACGCAATCTTCAACAGAAGCATCCACGACCCTTTCTCGCGCCACACCACCTGGCACATTCCCCATCCCCTCGATCACGCTTTAATGGCCAAGGCTGCCGAACCCCTTCCCGGCGAGCACGCTTTTGACTCTTTTGGAAGGGTTTTCGAGGGAAAGCCGACGGTTCGCCGCCTAGAGTCAATCGAGATCGAAAAAACCGGAGATTTGATCGCCATCCGCCTGACGGCCAACTCCTTTCTTCAGCAGATGGTGCGCTCCATCGTGGGCACCCTGGTGAAGGCGGGGCAGGGCAAGTTAGACCCGGCTGAAATGGATGGCATACTTCATGCAAAGGATCGATCAGCGGCCGGTCCCGTAGCTCCCCCGCATGGCTTGTTCCTCGTTTCAGTGACGTACCCCGAGGAACTCCTTGGCTAGCGCCCTGACCCAGCAATCGACGAATTGGGCACAGGGAGCGATGCTCTGTTACCGTACTACTACGCTTTCAGGTGTCGCTCAGCGAGCGAGCTTAGAGTAAAGCAAAATCGCGCCGGAATCGAAGCCGGAATCGAAAGGTCTAAATGCAAAAAACTCATGCTGTAAAACTGTCGGAAATTGATCGCAAATGGTGGATCGTCGATGCCACAGACATCATTTTGGGGCGTCTGGCCGCCGACGTAGCCCACGTCCTTCGTGGCAAGCACAAGGCCGCTTTCGTCCAGCACCTCGACAACGGTGACAACGTCATCGTCGTCAACGCTTCGAAGATTCGGTTGAGCGGCAATAAGGCGACCGCCAAAGTTTGGTACCGCCACTCGGGATTTCCGGGGGGGCTGACCGAGATGACCTATGACAAGCTGCTGGCCACACGCCCGGAAAAGGCCGTCGAGAAGGCCATCACCGGCATGCTGCCCCGCACCCGGTTGGGCCGGGCGATGGCGCACAAATTGAAGGTCTACGCAGGTCCGGAGCATCCTCATGAGTCTCAGCAGCCGCAACCTCTGAAGATCGGCACCTTCCGGGGCGAAGCAGTTGTGGCAGGAACCGCCGTCGCCGCGACCCAAACTCACGCCGCTGAAAAGGTAACCACTTAATGGCTGGCGCTACCAAGGACAAGGTGAAGAGCCCGGAATTATCCCGCGCGACGGGACGCCGGAAAGAGGCGGTTGCCAGAGTCCGGCTCGCCCAGGGTGAGGGCAATTTTGCAATAAACGGCAAAAGGCCGCTTGACGACTATTTCCCCAACATCGCCATCCGCAGAATCATCCTTGAGCCCCTCGAAGTTGTCGAGCGAATGAACGCATACGACATCAGCGCCCGCATCGAAGGCGGCGGTGTCAGTGGGCAAGCCGGGGCGCTCAGGCATGCAATCGCCAGGGCCCTAATTGAACTTGAGCCGGACCTGAGACCAACCCTTAAAAAAGCCGGCTTCTTGACCCGCGATTCAAGAATCAAGGAACGGCGCAAGTACGGGCTGAAGAAGGCTCGCAAGGCGCCTCAGTACTCCAAGCGTTAGGCCTGCTCGAACCAGCTCGTGGGTCAAGGCAAACAATTGACCGGCGTGGGAACTATAGGATCTGAAAATGTCTAAGCTTTTTGGCACGGACGGGGTGCGGGGAATCGCCAATACGGAGCTAACGCCCGAGCTGGCTTTGGCATTGGGCCGAGCCGCCGCTCAGGTCCTGGGGGGCGGGGCGAGCAGGCCGAGAGTAATGGTGGGCAGGGACACCAGAGCGTCGGGCGACATGCTTGCCTCGGCCCTTGCCGCGGGCCTGCTATCTGCCGGCGCCGACGTGATCCGGGGGCGGGTTCTGCCGACCCCTGCCGTTGCGTTTTTGGTAACTGAGCTTTCCGCCTCAGCGGGGGCCGTAATCTCGGCATCACACAACCCGTCGGAAGACAATGGGATCAAATTTTTCGGGTCCGACGGATTCAAGCTCTCCGACACCCAGGAGCAGCAAATCGAAAACCAGTTGGACTCAAACTTTAGCCGCCCTACGGGCGCAGGAATAGGGCGGCTGGAATTTGTTCCGGACGCCAACGATAGATACGTGGACCATGCCCTTAAAGCCCTTGAGGGCCGCAGCCTGGCCGGGCTGAAAATTGTGATGGATTGCGCCCACGGGGCCGCATACAAGACCAGTCCCCAGGCCCTTAGCCAAACCGGGGCTGAAGTGATCGTGATTGGCGATAAGCCTGATGGATTGAACATCAATGAAGGCGGCGGATCGCTCCAGCCCGAAACAGTCGCCGAGCAAGTCCTTGCCAGCGGAGCGAACCTCGGTCTTGCTCACGACGGCGACGCCGACAGAGTAATCGCCGTGGATGAAAAGGGACAAGTCGTCGACGGCGACGCGATGCTTGCGGCGCTTGCCCTTGAACTATCGGGGGAAGGCAAGTTATTCGGCAACCAGGTTGTAACTACCGTCATGGCCAACCTTGGCTTTAGGAAAGCAATGGAAGGTGCGGGCATTTCGGTAATCGAAACGGCCGTAGGCGACCGATTTGTCCTTGAAGCAATGTGCCAAAACGGCGCCGTGTTGGGCGGTGAGCAGTCGGGCCACTTGATCTTTTTGAATTGGTCCACGACCGGCGACGGGCTGGTGACGGGCCTGAGGCTCGCGGGCCTTATGGCCTCGACGGGCAAGCCACTATCGGAGATTGCAGCTCAATGTCCGAGGTTTCCACAGGTTTTGTCGAATATCAAAGTAACGGGCAAAGAAAGACTCGCGAATTGTGATCCGATTTGGAAAGCTGTGGAGCAAGAGCAGATCAAACTCGGTTCGACCGGGCGGGTTCTTGTGCGGCCCTCGGGGACCGAACAGCTCGTGCGGGTCATGGTTGAAGCACCAGATGATTCGACCGCCAGTGCGGTTGCCAATCATATTTCTCAGGTGGTTCGAGAAGAATTAGCCACGCTACCGGCAATTTAAGTGCGCCGGTGAGCGAAATAGCGAAAGTCCATCAGGCATGTGCGGAATAGTTGGTTTCGTCGGCGAAACTCCGGCGCTCGGCGTTCTTCTCGAGGGGCTTAGATCACTTGAGTACAGAGGGTACGATTCCGCGGGAATAGCTCTGGTTGATGATTCCGAGATTGAGGTAGTCAAAAGAGCCGGCAAGGTGGCCGAGTTGGATGAGGCCGCCAAGGGCCTGGCGAACCGGGCAGGTGTCGGAATCGGCCATACCCGCTGGGCCACGTGCGGCGCCCCGACCGAGGCCAATGCCCATCCCCATGTCGATTGCAAGGGCCGGGTTGCCGTGGTGCACAACGGAATTATCGAAAATCATCTGGAACTCCGAGATGATCTTGAGTCACAAGGGCACAAATTTGCGTCACAAACCGACAGCGAATGCCTCGCTCATCTTATTGAAGCCGAAATGGATGCCGGTGGCGGTTTGCTTGAAGCAACCCGCTTGGCGTTGGCTAAGGTCGTGGGCTCCTACGCCATCTGCGTTGCCGCGACCGCCGAGCATTCCGGCTTTGTGGCCGCACGCAACGAGTGCCCCCTAGTCATCGCTTTGGGGGACAAGGCTAACTTTGCCGCTTCAGACATGGTCGCGGTTTTGGGGCAGACCCGCCGCATGGTCACTCTTAAGGACGGCCAGCTGGCCCACTTGACCCCCGCTGGAGTCAAAATAATCGATCTTTCCGGCCAGAAGCATCCTGTCGAGGCCACAGAAATCGATTGGGACTATGAGGCCGCCGAAAAGGGTGGGTACGAGCACTTCATGTTGAAGGAGATCAACGAACAGCCCCAGGCCGTTAGAGAGACCCTGAGGGGACGATCAGACGCTAACGGCCGCCTAAGGCTCGATGAACTTAGAATAAGCGATGAGGACATTCGCTCAGTAGACAAAGTATTCATAGTTGCCTGCGGATCATCGTTTCACGCTGGGCTTGTTGCCAAATACGCAATCGAGCATTGGACCCGGCTCCCGGTAGAAATCGATGTGGCCAGTGAGTTCCGCTACCGCGACCCGGTTCTGGATTCGAACACCCTGGTCGTGGGAATATCTCAGTCGGGCGAGACCGCCGACACCCTCGCCGCCACCCGGCACGCCGCCGATCAAAAAGCCAGAGTCATCGCCATAACTAACGTGGTTGGGTCTTCCATCACGCGCGAAGCCGATGCCGTTTTGTACACCAGGGCGGGGCCGGAAGTTGGCGTCGCCGCGACGAAAACCCTGAGCACCCAGATGACCGCATTATGGCTTCTTGCCCTTTGGATGGCACAAACCATCGGCACCGAATACCCTCAGGAGACGCGCAAGCTTCTGAACGATCTCTATAGGATTCCGGACCAAATGAAACAAGTTCTCAACCAAGACTCTCTAATTCTGAAAATCGCCCAGCGCTACGCTGCGGCATCTACCTTTTTGTTCATCGGCCGGGGTGTCGGGTATCCCGTGGCTCTCGAAGGCGCTCTCAAATTGAAGGAGCTTTCTTACGTTCACGCCGAAGGGTTCGCCGCAGGAGAAATGAAGCATGGCCCGATTGCCCTCCTGGAACCCGGTGTGCCGGTAATAGCTGTGGCGACGGCGAGCCGCACGCACGGCAAATTGCTCTCCAACATCGAGGAAGCCAAGGCCCGGGGGGCCGAAGTCTTAGCCATCGCCAACCCCCAAGACGCCGGAATTAAGAATCTGGCAGATGAGGTATTTGTTGTTCCGGAGACGTTCGAGCTGCTGTCTCCCATCATCGACGTGATCCCTCTCCAGCTTTTTGCGTATCACATAGCGCGCCTTAGATCCCTTGACCCGGACAAGCCGCGGAACCTTGCGAAGTCTGTGACGGTGGAATAAGTGGCGAGAATTCTGGATACGATCCCCGCTTTTGAGCAGTTTGCTCGCAAGGCCGGCCTTGAGGGGCCGCTCATGCGTGAAGAGCTTTGGAAGAATATGTACCAGGCCGCACATAAGGATGTCTTCGAGGCATTTTTTGCTTCTCAGGGCGGGCGTGACGGCATGCACGCTCTGGCCCGCGAGCTTTCAAAGGTTCGCATGAAAGTGAATGAGGCCGTCCCAGAAATGCCAGGCCTTATTGAGCAGGTAGAGCCGAAGGTGCGGGCCCTTCTCGGCGTAGCTGAAGATCCGGCGCCCTTGCATGTGCTCATGGTCGGAACGTTTTCAACAAATGCATTCGTCGCTCGCCTCGGCGACGACGTCGCGCTATTCCACTGCCTCGAATGGTTTGCGGGGGCCGGGCCCACGAGCGTTCTGATCGCGCACGAAGACGCCCACGCGTGGCACCTTATTTCACTCGGCGAATCTCCGCCCGAGGATCTTGCCTACACGGCTTTTTACGAAGGTCTGGCAATTCAGGCTTCAAAAGCCGCCGTTCCCGACCGGCCCACCGACGACTATTTTTGGTACGGCGTCGCAGGCTTTGAAGAGTGGATGGCCGATTGCGAGAAGGACGAAAAAACTCTGCTCAAAAACTTCCGTCAATCTCTAAAGCGCGATGACGCCACCGAGATGTTCTTTGGTAACGGGTTCATCGAGAAAAAGTGGCGAACCGGTTACTACATTGCCGACTTACTTATGCGAAGAATCGATCGTCCCCTCGATGAACTCGTCAAACTCACCATCGATGAGGGCCGAGAGGCCATTAAGGACGCTCTGTAGCAAGTGTGCTGCTAGTTGCTCCAAGTCCTCACTCCCGAACAGATGAGAAGAGCCGATCAGGCCACCATCGATTCGGGAACACCTTCGTTTGAGCTTATGCGGTCCGCCGGCGCAGCAGCGGGCCGGGCGGCGGTGGCAATGATGGGCGGATGCTACGGACGCCGGGTGGCCATAGTGTGCGGCAAGGGAAACAACGGAGGCGACGGTCTGGTCGCTGCGAACTACTTACACCGCCGCGGCGCGACGGTGAGGGCGATACTCCTCGAGGATCCGTCGACGCTTACCGGCGACGCAGCCATAGCGCTCCGAACCTTGTCATCCGGAATCTATTCGCCATTTGACATCGCCGCTTTTGATCGAGAGGCCAAGAGGTCTAGCCTGGTAATCGATGCGCTGTTTGGAACCGGCTTTCGGGGCGCTGCCCAGGGCCCCGTGGCTGAAGCTGTGCAAATCATCAACGATGCGGCGGTGCCAGTTCTGGCGATCGACATCCCTTCCGGCGTCGACGGCGAGACCGGCGCCATTTCCCGAGTCGCCGTTAGGGCGACCAGAACGATCTGCTTGGCGGCCCTTAAGCCGGGCTTGCTTCTCGAGCCCGGAGCAAGCTCAGCGGGCGAAATCGAAGTAGTGGACATTGGGGTTATTACTGCAAACATCGAAAACGCCGCCTCAATGCCTGTAGCAGCCGACGTCGCACAAGTCTTGCCGCCTCGCTCCCCTACCTCGCACAAGCGCAGCGTTGGCAAAGTGTTGGTCATCGGTGGGTCGCCGGGAATGTCCGGCGCCGTGGTGCTTGCTTGCACGGCCGCATTAAGGACCGGGGCCGGGCTGGTCTGGGCGGCCGTTCCCCGATCCATTGCCGACCAGGTAGGTCAAAGCGCGACAGAGGTCGTTGTCGCAGGCCTTCCGGAAACCCCAGATGGGGCGATCGAAGCAAGCGCCGTTGAACAGGCCCTAAAACTGGCCGGCCAAGCCGACGCAGTGGTTTTAGGGCCCGGACTCGGCCGGGAAGACGAAACCGTAGAATTCGTGACCTTGCTCGCAGCAAAACTGGATAAACCTTTGATTCTGGATGCAGATGGGATCAGCGCCTTTGCCGGCAGCGCTGAACAACTTCAGTCCGTAGCCGGGCCCGTGGTGATAACTCCGCACTCTGGCGAGCTTGCCGCTTTGCTCGGCACATCTTCGGCCTACATCGATGGGCTTCGAACCGAGAGCACTCTGAAAGCGGCATCCCTCACGGGTAAAACAGTCCTACTAAAGGGGGGGCCGACTCTGGTTGCCGATGCAAGGGGCAAGTTGGTTTTCGTCAACCGGGGAACTGCGATCCTGGCAACGGCCGGAACCGGGGATGTGCTGGCGGGTGTCATCGGCGGCCTGGCTGCAGGCGGCAGCCCGTTGTTCGACGCTTCCTGGGCGGGAGCGTGGCTGCACGGCGTGGCCGGCCGAGTGGTCGGCGAGCTGCAGGGCGACCGCGGGATGTTGGCCTCGGATCTCCTCAGGGCTCTGCCCGAGGTCATCAGGGAAGTTGAGTCCCTGAATTGAGCCGCGACGTTGATGCCCTTCCAACCTGGGCCGAAGTCGATCTAGGGGCAATAACGCGCAATGTGACTCGGCTGAAGAATCTGCTTACTCCCGCCACGCAACTCCTAACGGTCGTTAAGGCAGGCGGATACGGACACGGCGACACACAGGCCTCAGCCGCAGCCATCGCAGGCGGCGCGACGTGGCTCGGCGTGGCAAGGGTGCAAGAAGGCAGAGCCCTTCGTGACGCCGGCGTCGAATCGCCGATCCTGCTGTTGGCGGAACCACCTTCGGCTTCGGTGGCGGAAGTGGTGGAACTGGATCTCACGCCCACTCTTTACAGCGAAGCCACGGCCGACGCATTCACCGCAGCGGTCCGAGGCCGCTCGGGCAAAGTTGGCGTGCACCTAAAAGTTGATACCGGGATGCATCGCTACGGTGTTCCTCCCGGCAGCGCCGCACATTTCTGGAACAGGATTGAGTCCAGCGGGTCTTTGGAGGTTCGGGGAATCTGGAGTCACTTCGCCGTCGCGGAAGACGTCTTGAATCCCTTCACAAAGCAGCAGTTTGAGCTGTTCATGGACGTACTCGGCTCCCTTGGGTCCCGGATCGACGGAGTAATTCGCCATATCGCGAACTCAGCCGGAACAATCACTTTCCCCCAAGCCCACCTCGATATGGTGCGCTCGGGAATAGCCGCGTACGGGATTCACCCGTCGCCCGACTTGACCGAAGAAATAGAGCTTGACCCGGCGATGAGTCTGAAGTCCCGGATAGGCCTCATAAAAAAGCTGCCCAAGGGCGAACCGATCTCCTACGGACAGCGTTACACAATGCCAAACGAGGGCTTCCTTGCAACAATCCCGTGCGGATACGCAGACGGGATGCGCCGGGGGCTAACAAACAGGGGCGACGTCTTAATAAACGGCAAACGCTACCCAATCTGCGGGTCTATAACAATGGATCATTTCTTGGTAGATACGGGCACAGACGAGATGGCAATCGGAGACGAAGTAGTCATCTTGGGCTCACAAGGCAAAGAGCAAATATCGGCCCAAGAAATCGCAGACAACCTGGAAACGATCCCCTACGAAATAGTCTGCGGAATCAGCTCTCGAGTCCCCAGGATTTACCGCGGGTGACGGGTGGGCGGGTGCCGAACCAGGGGGCGGGCCGCGTGCCGAACCAGGGGGGGCGGGCCGCAGAACTCGCTGCCTGCCAGGGAACGATTTTGTGCCAACCCTATGCGCGGGTCCCCCAACTCTTCTTTTCTCAGCTCTCGTTGCCTTTTCGGGCTGGCCTGCAGCGAAACCTGCGGCCCACCCCTTTCTCCAGTTTGGCACGCGGCCTACCCCTTTGGCCGTGGTTCCGTTCCGGCTATAGCATTGGGTAACTTTTTGGAGGCGATTTAACTGGTCTGGAATTCACTTGAGGACGTTAGAAACGAGGCACTTGGCTGCGTTAAGTGTGGGCTGCACACGGGGCGGACTCAGGTTGTTTGGATTGATGGGAATGTTGATTCGGACCTTATGTTTATCGGCGAGGCGCCTGGGTTTCACGAAGACCGACAAGGGCGGCCGTTTGTAGGCGCTGCGGGCAAGCTGCTCGACCAGATGTTGGCGTCGATCGGACTCGATCGCACCCAGTGCACGATATGCAACGTTCTTAAGTGCCGGCCCCCCGGTAATCGAAATCCCTTACCCGTCGAGATCGAGACCTGCAACCCTTATTTGGAAGCTCAGATCAAATTCATCGACCCTCAGGTGATCGTCACCCTTGGGAACTTCGCCACTCGATTTATGCTCAAAAGCCAGGTCCCCATCTCGAGAGTGAGAGGGCAGAAATTCAAGCATGGCCGGGCTACAGTGATTCCCACATTTCATCCCGCGGCAGTCCTTCATGGGGGCGGAGCGGCCAAATCGCCTGCCATGGTCGCCATAAGGGCCGACTTCGGTCTCATCAGCGAAACGCTCGAATCCACAAGAAGCGCCGGGCAACCGGTCTTGGGAAAAGCCGAAGCGCCGATTGAGCAGGCTTCGCTCTTCTAATGTCAAACCAAAAGCTGGTCGTCGAAACCCATTCAGCCGGCGAAACCGCTCGGCTCGGAACGGCGCTCAGCCCAGTCCTCATACCTGGTGACGTCATCGTACTTTCGGGAGATCTTGGCGCGGGAAAGACTACTTTTACCCAAGGGCTGGCGGTTGGCCTCGGCATCACCGAGAACGTAACAAGCCCAACATTCCTATTGATGAAGGAGTACTTCGGGGGCCGTTACCCTTTGATGCATATGGATATTTACCGGCTGGAGCGGATCCAGGAGGTCATCGACCTGGGCTATGACGAGTTTCTTGACCCCGCCGACATTGTTGTCGTCGAATGGGGAGACATGGTGGAGCCACTATTGCCAAAAGACCACCTTCAAGTGATTTTGCGGCATATCGATGACAACTCTCGCACCGTTGAGTTGGTCCCCAAAGGCGCCGACTGGCAGCCCCGGATGCAGACTGTCCGCATGCTTGTCAACGAGCTATTTTCCGCAGGCAGGAAGGCTGATCCCGGATACTTCGGTGACTTTGAGTTCGAAAACCTCTCCGGCCCCGAAGCCGCCAACTAGTGCTGGTACTTGGGATTGAAACCTCGACCCCTTGGGCTTCCGTCACGATTGGATCTGAACAAGGCATTATCGGATCCTGCCTGGTGTCCAGAGGTGCCTCGCACGGCGAATTCATCCTTCCCGCGATTGAGTTCTTGATGACCGAAACCAACATTGGATATAGGAATCTTTCCGCCGTGGCCATCGGGCTCGGACCTGGCCTATTTACCGGAATGAGAATTGGAATCGCGACGGGCAAAACGCTGGCTCAGGCCCTTTCGGTTCCAATAGTAGGCGTCGGATCCCTCGACTTGCTTGCCTTCGACGTGAGGTATTCGAGCAAGCTGATTTGCCCCGTTATAGACGCGAAGCGCAAGGAGGTTTTCTTTGCTTTTTACCGCCAGGTGCCGGGCGGAATAGCGCGAATCAGCAAGGAGTACATGGTTGGGTCCCCGGAAACGTTGGTGGCGGAGATTGAAAGCGCCGGAGAAGAGGTTCTTTTGGTCGGGAATGGGGCATTGCTATACCAAAACGAACTAATGGAGGCCGGCAGAGTGGAGTTTGGATCAATCGCAAATGCTTTCCCCGGCGCCACTTCATTGGTGGAGCTTGCCCTTCCCCGGCTGTTTCGAGAAGACTTCGACCGGCTGTTTGACCTGGAGCCGCTTTACATGCGGCGTACAGATGCCAAAATCAATTGGGACAGATTATGAGCGCTCTTGCCCACGCCCCTGATTTCGATGCGAATGACATCGAGCTTGTACCAATGCGTCGCCGGCACGTTCGGCCGGTCATGCGAATTGAATCTCAGGTTTACGAGCGGCCATGGAGCGCCGCCTTGTTCCTTCAGGAGATCGCTCGCAGAGGGGACCGCTTTTACGTTGTAGCCCGGTATGAGGCGGCCGTGGTCGGATACGGGGGCATCATGTCGTCGGGCCTTGAAGCCCACATAACCACCATAGCCGTCGACCCCGTTTATCACGGTCGCCACATCGGGATGAAACTCATGCTCTGCCTGATGGATGCCGCAATCGAGCGCGGCGGGCGAACCGTCTCGCTGGAAGTTCGTAAATCAAATGATTCCGCGCAAAATATGTACGACATGTTTGGGTTCCAGCCGGTTGGTGTTCGCCGCGGCTACTACGTTGAGACTGGGGAGGATGCGATCGTGATGTGGGTCGACGGAGTTCACACCTCGCGATATGCCGATCGACTGGACGACTTGCGGAGCCGCGTAGAAGGTGGGCGTCACGATCGCGAAAACGATGAGGACGACTCGTGAGCGCCACCGAGGCCACTATCCTGGAACTTCCAGAAGTTGAAGTAAAAACGTCGCCCCTGCTGGAAACAATCGAGCCAGACTCGGAGCCTAAACTCATTCTTGGAATCGAAACCTCTTGCGATGAGACTGCCGTCGCCATTGTTCGGGGCGACCGCGAGGTCCTGTCGAACGTCATCTCGTCGTCGGCGCCGCTTCACGAAAAATACGGCGGGATCGTTCCCGATATAGCCTCGAGAGCTCACGTTCAGGCGATCAACCCGGCAATTGAAGAGGCATTGAGCCAGGCCGACCTCACCTTGTGGGACCTTTCGGCAATTGCGGTAACAAGCGGTCCGGGACTTATCGGGTGCCTGGTAGTCGGGGTGGCGGCAGCCAAGTCGTTAGCGTCGGTTCTCGAGGTGCCGTTGATCAGCGTGAACCATCTCGAGGCCCACATTTACGCTAACTTTCTCGAGAATCCAGACTTCGCTCCACCTGCCATCGGCCTGATCGTTTCAGGTGGCCACACTTTGCTTGTGAGGATGCACGACCACGGACTATACGAAATCATCGGACAAACCCTGGACGACGCGGCCGGCGAGGCATTCGACAAAATCTCTCGTTACCTTGGGTTGGGGTTTCCAGGTGGGCCGGCAATTGAGCAATCGGCCCTAAAAGGCGATCCCAACGCCATCAGGTTCCCAAGAGCAATGAGCGAGGACGGCTACAACTTTTCGTTCTCCGGCCCGAAGACTGCGGTGTTGAGCTACATAAACAAGTTGAAGGCAGACGGCAAAACCCCGGATATTCCCGATCTATGCGCGTCATTCCAGGAAGCAATCGTCGAAGTGCAGGTAACGAAAACCATCCGGGCCGCGCGCAACTTCGGAATTAAAACGGTGTTCATTTCAGGAGGAGTAGCCGCCAACCGAAGATTGCGAGAACTACTCCAGGCTGAGTGCACGAAGATAGGCGCAACAATGTTCCACCCATCCCCCGTTTACTGCACAGACAACGCAGCAATGGTGGCCTGCTGCGGAGCCCATCGCTCTAAAAGAGGAATAAGAAGCGCAATGGACATAACAGCAGACCCAAACCTCCCCCTAGCCTAAGCGCCGCCGATGGCTGGCGCGAAGACCTACTTTTTGGAGGCGACTACCGCCAGAATGTCTCGCTCATTCAGAATCAGCAGTTCTTCGCCCTTTACTTTCACTTCCGTGCCGCCATACTTCGAGTAGAGGACGCGGTCGCCGTTCTTAACATCCATGGGCACGCGCTTGCCTTCGATGTACGCGCCGGGGCCAACTGCAAGAACGGTGCCTTCTTGAGGCTTTTCTTTGGCTGTGTCGGGAATTACCAGGCCTGACGGAAGGGCCTCTTCTCCATCTTCGGGCTTAACGAGTACCCGGTCTGCTAGTGGCTTAAGATCCATTAAATTACCTCCATGTTTGTGAGCGAACCTCAGAGTCCAGAGATCCTCAGAAATTTCATCGGGCGGGTTGCCCGCCTTACCCTAAGAGATTAGCACTCTCGGCTATTGAGTGCTAACGAGGGGGGCTATGAAAGGAGGGGGGAGCTAGGGAAGGAAGGAGGGGGGAGCTAGGGAAGGAAGGAACGGGGGTTTCGGGGGGCGCCGTTAACCCGTATTTCGAAATGCAGATGTGAGCCTGTGCAGCTACCCGAGCAGCCCACGTAGCCAATCACCTGACCCGCCGAGACGCTTCCCCCACTTATTGCGCGGCGGCTTTGATGCGCATATAACGACGACACGCCTTGTCCATGGTCAACGATGGTGCAGTTTCCGTAGCCGCCGCCACACCCGACCGATGCAATCTGCCCCGCCTTGGTCGCCCTGATCGGATCCCCCGTGCTGCCATCGATATCCAAGCCAAGGTGGGCCCGGCCACGGCGGGGACCGAAGGGAGATGTGACTGCCCCTCTGACGGGCCACACGAATCCAGATTTCGAAGCGCCGCCAACGTCGCCGCCGTCTTTCGTGCGCGACAACGTCTTACCCAAGACGCCGGTCAGCCGGCGGCTATCCTCCTCGAGTTGCTTCAAGTCCTCTTCCTCGACAAGTATCTCTTTGGATACGGATCGAAGAGCAAGGTCACGATCGGCGCGAACGCCTTGGGCGAGCTCGCGCTGGTCCTCGACCCACGTTTTCTGCGCATTTACGTCGGCCTTAATCTTGTTCAAATCGTCACGGCGCTCAGCCAGTTCGCTCTTTAGCCTCGCTGTGTCGATCATGGTCTTGCCGTCCATTTCTGAAGCAACCTGAAACCAGAATTGAAGACGCACAAATTCAACAAGCGATTGAGCGGAAAAAATCCTGGAGATAGCCTGGGCCGGCCCCGCTTTATAAAGCCGTCGCGCACGTTCGTTCGAAGCCTGCGTGGCTCGCAGATATTGAGCCTCCAGGGTGGCAATCTGGATCGAGGCGGTGCGAGTACCCGATTCAAGTTTTGAAAGATCGTGCTGCCCGCTTTCGATCTGCTTGTTCAACGAAGCGACCTGCTTATCGAGAGCACCGACTTGGGATTTAATGACGGCCTGGCGCCCCTTAGCCTCGGCCAGCTTGCTACGAATCTGGTCGATCTTTTTCTTCGTCGTCTGAAGCCTTGCCGACTCCGGCTCGGTCGCAGCCTGGGTTATCCCAGGGATCTGCAATATAAGCAGCAGAGCCAAACCAGCCCCCACTAGGGACCTTTGTTGAATTGGGGGGCGAGGAAACATCCAGGTTGAGGGTAAGGGCTTTAGCGGACGCAGTCAAGTTCGACTGGGGCGCCTGCCCGGCCCCCTCAGGCGTTTCATCGTTTAGGGTAAGCCGAATGATTATCACAACCGCCCACCGCTTTATAGGACTCACTTTGGCCGGAATTTTTCTGGTAATAGCCTTGTTCGGCTTGGTCTCCTGGATCAGCAACCGTGACCCGAATAAGTGGTTTTGGCGGTTGCTTGCAGCGGGGCAGGTTGGGCTTGTGGTCCAAATCCTTGCCGGCCTGCTGCTGTTGGTGACCAAAGGCAATCAACCCCCCTTGCATTATGTTTACGGCGCTTTTCCTGTGCTTGTACTCTTGTTCGCTCACCGGATATCGAAACGCCTCCAGGGGTTGGAATGGGCGGCTTTTGCAGTGGCCAGCTTCTTCATTTTTGGACTTCAGCTGCGCGGCATGATGACGGGATCAGGCGCAGGATAAGAAACGGCGCGGGTTCTGGCGGTAAAGTCGAATAGATCACCGGGAGGTTAAATAGTTGGAAGTCGGAATAGGGATTGGAAAGGCAGCCCGTAAGGCATACGGCTTTGACGACATCGCCATCGTGCCTTCCAGGCGAACGAGGGACCCCGACGACGTAGATATCTCTTGGGAAGTCGATGCCTACCGCTTCGACCTGCCGGTTCTTGCGGCCGCCATGGACGCGGTCGTATCGCCGGCAACAGCCGGTCAGATAGGCGGCCTGGGGGGCCTGGCGGTGTTGAACCTTGAAGGCTTGCAAACACGCTATGCCGACCCAGATTCCGTTCTCGCAGAGATTGCAGAGTTGCCCGAGGACAAGGCCACGGCAAGGATGCAAGAGGTCTACAGCGAGCCCATTAAGCCAGAGCTGATCGGGCAGCGGATTCAGGAGATAAAGGCCTTCGGAGTCACTGCCGCGGCAAGTCTCACGCCGCAAAAGGTCGAGGAATATTCGAAGATCGTCCTGGAGGCCGAGCTGGACATTTTTGTCATCCAGGGCACCGTGGTCTCGGCGGAGCATGTATCCACCCAGCTGGAACCACTCAACCTAAAACGCTTCATCGCCAATTTTGATCTCCCTGTAATCGTCGGCGGCTCGGCTTCTTACCAGCCTGTTCTGCACTTGATGCGAACCGGGGCAATCGGAGTTCTCGTTGGAGTAGGCCCCGGCGCCGCTTGCACCTCGCGCCAGGTTCTCGGGATTGGAGTCCCACAGGCAACTGCTATTGCCGATGCTGCGGCGGCGCGGATGCGGCATCTCGATGAAACCGGCCGTTACGTTCACGTGATCGCCGACGGAGGAATGCGAACCGGCGGCGACATCGCCAAAGCAATCGTTTGCGGCGCCGACGCGGTGATGATCGGCTCTCCGTTGGCCCGCGCCCACGAAGCGCCGGGCCGCGGGTACCACTGGGGAATGGCGACCTTCCATGCGGCTTTACCTCGGGGCGTTAGGGTCGCTTCACAACCGCTGGGTACCTTGAAGGAGATCCTGCTTGGCCCGACCAGCGTCAACGATGGGACCGTGAATCTGTTTGGGGCCCTAAAGAATTCAATGGCAACCTGCGGCTATCAGTCGGTCAAGGACTTCCAAAAAGCCGAAGTCGTGATAGCCCCTTCGATCAAGACCGAAGGAAAGCACCTACAACAACAGCAAGGTCTCGGGCAAGGCAGCAGGGGTTAGGGCACTTCTAACTTCCGACTGAAACCCTAAGGGCGCCCCATTCTGTGAGGCCCTCGAGAGTGTCGCGCAGCTCTGCTTCATCGAGACCCGAGGTCTCAACCATCTCGGGGAAACTCCTTTGACCGTCGGCTAGTTCAAGCAGAGCCTCCATCGCAGCCGTACTGTGGGCCACGATCACTCTTGCGTGAGGCGAGCGCGCAACGAGCAATCGAACGGGAGTCTGGGGCGCCATCGGGATTTGCGCCGGGGACTTCAAAATCTCAGCCAGCACAACCGTTATGTCGTATTGCAAATCGAGCAGCCGAGTACCTTGCGCTAGCTCAAAAACCTCCCCCGCAGCGTTGGCCGCTTCGGCCGTGTCTCGCCAAACACGGGGGCCGGACTCAGCGATCATCATTGCCTGCTCGTAGTTGAGCAAATCATCGATGTAGGGGATTCGAGACTTCGCCTGGGTAGTCCCCACGTATTCCACGACCAACTCTGAAACCTGCTCCGCGCTATCCCGGCTGCCAAGAGTGAGCCTCGAGAGCAAATCGTGAAAGCCGGGACTGGCAAGGATCGCCTCGGGGCGGCGGGCTGTTGCGGACGCTAACGCTAAAGAGTACTTAAAGAAGTGAACTATCCGCTCATAGTAGAAATGGCGAGCAAGGAAGCGAGCGAACTTTTCAACCCTTGCGGGTTCGGCTAAATTGCGGCTTAGCCACTCCGATGAGGTCCGGAATTTTGCGTCGGCAAGCGCTGTTATGACCAGATCTTGCAGATCACGATCGCTCACAGAGTGGCGCGGATGCGCTCCACCGTGTTGAAGATGGAGTCCGCCGTCAAAGCCGGCGAGAACGCATCAAACGTGACCGCTCTGGCCTTGGGGCAGCGGGCCAAAGCGTGCTTCATGAACTGAAGCATTTCGTCATCGGGCTCGGCCGGCGCGATCCACGGCCCTTCGAGATCTTCGTCTTCTTCCACGCCGGCGACATGAATTTCCCAAACGTGGTCGAGGGGAAACTGCTCCAGCCATTCCTCGGCGGGGATCTTTTTGTAGTGGGCCTGGAGCCAAAGGTGGGGCAAGTCCAGCAAGAACCCCACCCCGGTGGCCTGAAAAAAGCGCTTCAACCAAACGGGCTCGGGCATCTGGCTGGTTTTTACGTCGAAAAACCCGGGAATGTTTTCCATCACCAAAGGCTGGTCTAGGCGCGATGCCAATTCTTTGGCATTAGCGACAAATCGACCCAGGAACTCCTCCGTATACAAAGGCGGGAACACGTAGTTCAAGCTATGAACACCATCGGCCGTGTGCAGGCATTGAAAATGCTCCGCGACCCAGGGGCTGCGATACATCTCGGCCAAAGAACGCGATCTTTCAATTGATCGCTCATCAAAGGGCTCCGACAATTGTCCGAGGTAGTCATGCAATAGCAAGGTGAATTTGTCTCGGATTGGCTCGAAGTACGGGTCGTCGCCACGGGGCGGGTCGGCCATAGCCAGGTGATCTATCTGAACCGGGGCGTTCAGAAGCTCCAACCCAAGGTGGGGGTTGTAGAACCCCCCAACCATGATCGAGCCGGGTTGTTGGGCGGCCTTGGTCATGGTGTCACCATTCCTTCGGCGGCCAGTTGATCCACGAATTGTCTGACCTGCGCCCCCATCAGGTGCGTGTCCTCGGCCTCCGACCATTCGGCGGCTATCGAATCGTAGGAGGTGCGCCCGTCGAGGCGGTCGACGATGAACTGCTCGCGCCCACCCCATTCGGCGGCGGCCTCGCGAGCAGCTTGCGTAGCGGCGGCCGGTTTGAACACCTCGGCAACCGCCTCATTCACGGCTGCGATTTCTTCGCCCTCCAAGGGTTTGTTTTTGGCCTCCAGGTTTTCCTCCAGCTGTTTTGGGGTTCGCGCCCCTGCCAAAACCACGCTAACACCGGGCTGGTTTAAAGCCCAGCCAATTGCGAGTGCACTGACGGTGCGGCCCCCCTTCGCCGCGATTTGCCTCAGCCGATCGAGTACGGCTACCCGGCGGGCCAATTCGGGGCCCTTGAACCACCAGATCCCGTGGCGGTGGTCGTCGGGAGCAAGATCGGACACCGATTCCTGAGAGAAGGTGTCGGTCAACACACCGGATGCAAGGGACCGGTAGGCAAGGAACGAGAGCTTGTGCTTCCGGCAGAGGGGGGTCTCCTTTTGCTCCACCTCGCGGTCGAACAGGTTGTAAGCCGCCTGGTAGGTGCTTAGCGGCGCAAATTCGAGAGCCCTGGAAAGTTGCTTGCCGGTTGCGTTGCAAAGACCGATGGCGAGAGCCTTGCCTTCTTCTTTTAGCCTGGAGAGTTCCTGGAGTGAGCGCTCGAAATTATCCCCGACTTCGTGCAGCTGCAAAAGGTCCACATACTCGGTATCAAGCTTGCGAAGTGACACTTCGAGGCTTGCCCGCGGATCGTCTCGGGGACCGACCTTGGTTGCCAGAACAATCTTGGCCCGCTGCTGCTTGAGCACCCGGCCCAACAATTCCTCGGACTCGCCGTAGGTAGGAGCCGTATCGAAAACAACAACGCCGCGCTCAGCGGCGAGTTGGACCGTCTTTTCGCGCGTCGTCCAATCTGCGCCCGGACCCCAGTCCTCGCCGCCAACTCCCCAAGCGCCGAACCCAATCTGGGCCGGACAGGACTCCCAAGTGAACGCCATTTCTACCGACTCGGCGTTGGCATGAATTTGGTCATGTTTTCTAAACCTTAATCACCTGAACGAAGGACCCGTCCAGTCCGTCGTAATCGCCATCCTGAGCAACCACGGGAACTCCCAGCGCCATAGCCGTCGCAGCAATCCAGGAATCGTTTACAGGCATCCGTCGGTTGTTGTCTCGCAGCCAGAGCCGGAGTTTCGCCCACGACTCGGACACTGCTTCATCCACAGGCGTTGGATCCAATCTCAATGCCTCGATTAGAGTCGCCAACCGGCGCTCACGGAGCTCGACGGTTTCGGCGGCGAGAACACCTGCGCGCAATTCTCCGATCGTTATAGCCGACACCGCAATTTCGTCCGGAAGCGCGTCGGCGCGAAGGGGGCGTCCCGTTTCCCCAGCAATGAAGACCGATGTATCGGCCAGGCCGCGACTCAAAAGTCCAAATCGTCGGTCGTATCAGGGGCGAGTTTGCGGAGTTCGTTTCCAAGGGCCGTGTCGGCCTGTTTGGTTCCAATGCGGTGAACAAACTCGGCGCGGCTGATCCACCGAGGGCGGCGTCCAAGCGGACTCAGCAATGCCACAGGCCTGCCATCGACCCTAATGGTGATATTTTCGCCGGCCTCTGCCCTGCTTAAAAGTGCGCGGGTGTTGTTGCGCAAATCTCGTGAAGCCGCCTCTCCCATTACACAACTGTAGCATGTCGCTACAGTTGTGTGCAATTTCGTGAGTTCCCGGAAAGGGAAGAGCCCGAACCTAAAGGTTCGGGCTCCTGCCCATCCTTACTTCTCTAGGCGTGACACGTGGGCTGCAATTCACTTGCCTCGACCACTGATGGCCTATGACATGTGGGCTGCAATTCATCGGCCTCAACAATCTGGGGCCGGTGACACGTGGGGTGCAGCTGGCTTGCCTCTACGAGACGGGGCCGGTGACACCCTGGTACGAGTTGCTCACTTTCGACGATCCTCATCCAATCACCTCCTTTAAACTGATGGAAGTTAAGCTGTAACCCTACAACAAACCCAAAACTACGTTGCCCGCGAATAGGCTCGGGCGGACGGTTCGTCGCATTCGCTTTCGAGGTCTATTCTTTGCCCATTCCAACCGTTCCAAACATTCAAACGACGACGCTGTTGACCGAGGAAACACTCGCGGAACAATTCCTTGCCGGTATCGCCCGGCGGAGCCTGGACGAGAAGTTCTTCTATTGGTTCCCATTGTCGGTTCGCGCATGGCTGGAGCTTTGCAGCGATGGCGACTATCGAAACTTTGTGCGCTCTCGGTCGCTTATCGAAAGCTCCGCAAAGGAATTGGCTGCCAAAATCCCTCCCAACCAAATCGATGTCTTCAGCATAGGGTGCGGCCAAGGCGATAAGGACGGAATACTGCTACAGGCGCTTCGCGAAAGTGTGCAGACGGTAAATTATCTTCCGACCGATGCAAGCCAGTCCCTTCTGGAAATCGCCTGCGCTGGAGCTCTTAAGGCAGGATTTGCGGTCCGCGGGTTCAAGGCCGATTTCACCGACCCGGCTCACTTGCAGGCCATCGCTCACGAGGGGGACTCGTCCGAACGCCTTTTCATGATGATCGGCAACACCATGGGAGCGGCGGATCCCTTGTCGACCGCAAAGGATCTGCGCCGGATGCTTCGGCCGGGAGACCTGCTGCTGGTTGACGGCGAGATCTATTCGCCGGGAACCATCGCCGGCTACGACAACCCAATTAACCGGCGCTTTGCCTGGGCACCCTTATATTCGGTCGGAATTCGGGACGATCAGGGCGAAGTCGCCTTCCGCGATGAGATCGACGACCGCCTGCCGGGACTTCATCTTGTATCCAAGCATTTCTCGGCTGCGCAGCCTGTGGTTGCCCTGACCGGTGGGAAATCCATGAAGATCGAAGCAGGGCAACGTTTGGAAATGAACCATTCCTACAAATATTCCCTCGAGGCCTTCGACGCAGTTCTGGATCAGGCCGGCCTTGAGCCTAAATGGTCGGCCCAAAGCGAAGACGGCAAGTTCGTAATGACGTTGGCCGAGGCCCGTAACCCTAATTAGTGGGGTTATCCTGAGGCAAGTGGAACTCAATGAGGAATTTGACCGAATACTTGTAGTTGATTTTGGTGCCCAGTATTCGCGACTTATCGCCCGTCGGGTTCGTGAGTGCCACGTCTTCTCAGAGATTGTCCCCCACTCGATAACACCCGAGGAAGCCAAGCAGCTTCGCCCAAAGGGGATCATTTTCTCGGGGGGTCCAAAAAGCGTCCACCAGGAAGGCGCCCCCAGGGCGGATCCGGAACTTTTCAACCTTGGCGTACCGGTTTTGGGAATCTGCTACGGCCACCAGCTGATGGCTTCGAGTCTCGGCGGCAAGGTGGCGAAGGGCTCGTCAGGCGAGTTCGGCCGCACAAGCCTGACCGCTGAACAGGGGCTCTTGTTCAACGACCTGGGTCTTGCTCAGGACGTTTGGATGAGCCATACCGACGCGGTAACTGAGGCTCCTGAGGGGTTTCGCACTGTAGCGAAGACAGAGTCTTCCCCGGTTGCGGCTATGGAGGACATTCAGCGGGGCCTCTACGGTGTGCAGTTTCATCCTGAGGTTGCCCACACGCCGTGCGGAGTCGATTTGCTCAAGAACTTCCTCTACAACGCCTGCGATTGCACGCCGTCATGGACCGCAGCGGGAGTGATCGAGACGGCGGTTGAGAAGATTCGGCGGCAGGTTGGTGACGCCTCGGTGATTTGCGGGCTCTCCGGAGGCGTTGACTCCGCCGTCGCGGCGGCGCTCGTCCATAAAGCCATCGGACACCGGCTGACCTGCATCTTCGTGGACCACGGAATGATGAGGGCAGGCGAAGCCGAAGAAGTGGTCGAGGCCTTTCAGCGACACCTGAAAATTGATCTCATTCATTCGAAGTCCCAGGATCGGTTCATCGACAAGCTGGCCGGCGTAGACGACCCGGAGCAAAAGCGGAAAATTATCGGCACCGAGTTCATCCGTGTCTTCGAAGAAATCGCATCGCAGGTTGCGAGCGAGGGATCCGAGCCCCTTCGTTATTTGGTTCAAGGAACCCTGTACCCAGATGTGATCGAATCCGGTGGAATTGGGAAAGTCGCGGCGGTAATCAAAAGTCACCACAATGTCGGCGGACTGCCCGACGATATGAAGCTCGAGCTCGTGGAGCCCTTGAGGGATCTTTTCAAGGATGAGGTTCGGCGTGTCGGCGAAGAATTGGGCCTTCCTGAGGACATAGTGTGGCGCCAGCCTTTCCCGGGGCCCGGCCTCGCCGTAAGAATCATCGGCGAGGTGACCCGAGAGCGCCTGGAGCTTGTTCGGGCCGCAGATGCCATTGTGGTCGAGGAAATCAAAAGGGCCGGGCTCTACAGACAAATTTGGCAAACCTTCGCAGTCTTGCTCCCCGTCCGCAGTGTCGGCGTGATGGGGGATGAGAGAACCTACGGCCACCCTGTGATCGTTAGAGCAGTCACATCTGAAGACGCCATGACCGCCGATTGGGCCAAACTCGACCACGGTCTGCTGGAAAGAATCTCAAGCCGAATCATCGCCGAGGTTCCCGGCATTAACCGGGTCGCCTACGACATCTCTTCGAAGCCGCCGGCGACCATCGAGTGGGAATAGCGCGGCCACGGGGGCTGCGGCGGGCCTCATGTTTTCTTGCTCTTGTAGTTCTGGCGGCCTGTGGCGGGGGGGGCCGGATACAACCTTCGCCTTCGCCATCGCTGATTGCGGGCCCCCTCAAGCTTGACCTGGTGGGAAGTTTCAGCGAACCGATTTACGTCGCTTCACCGCCCAGCGACCCGCGGCTGGTCGTTGTCGAAAAGGGCGGAACAATCAAGGTGCTCGACGAAAACGGCAACAAGCAGACGTTTCTGGATATTTCAGATCAGGTTTCCTCGGGCAGTGAACAGGGGCTGTTTTCGATTGCTTTCGCACCCGATTACGCCACAAGCGGTCTCGCCTATGTGGACTACACGGATCGACAGGGAGATAGCCGTATTGTTGAATTCAAGGTGGATCCAGCCGACGCCAATCGTCTGGATCCGAAGAGCCGCCGTGAGATTCTTTTCGTTAAGCAACCCTTCGCCAATCACAACGGCGGCTTGCTGTTGTTCGACGCTGAGGGAATGCTGGTGATCGGTTTTGGCGACGGGGGCAGCTCCGGCGACCCCGGCAAACGGGCTCAGAATCTAGGCCAGCTTCTGGGTAAACTTTTGCGCATCGACCCTCGGCGCCCGGCCGGCGGGAAACCCTACGGCATCCCGCCGGACAATCCTTTTGTTAAGAAGGCAGGCGCCAGGCCCGAAATCTGGGCCTATGGCCTGCGCAACCCCTGGAGATTCTCGTTTGATCAGGAAACCGGGGATCTATATGTCGGCGACGTGGGCCAGAATCTGTTTGAAGAAGTGAGCTATGTGCCTCCGGCCAAACAGGCCGGCGCCAACTTTGGCTGGAGCAAATACGAAGGCTCGCAGATTTTCAAACGGGAGCGAATCGATGAATCAAAACTCGTGAAGCCAATCGTCACGTACCCGCTTAAATCCGGCGCATGCGCGGTCACCGGCGGAGGGGTTTACCGTGGCTCGGTTCAGGCTCTGCAGGGCTTCTACATTTATTCGGACTTTTGCCAGGGCAAAGTACAAGGCTTTCGAGTTGTTAACGGCTTGAGGACCGACGAAAAGTCTTTTCCTCAACTCAATGCATCTTCGATCGCCTCTTTCGGCCAGGACTCTGAAAACGAGATGTACGTCGTTTCGCTGGAAGGCAAGGTTTACAAAATTGGGACCGGCTAGGCTTGTCGCTTCATCAGGAACTCGCGCATTGCTTGGGAAACGGCCGCTGGGTTTTCTATCGGAGGCAGATGCCCCGCTCCGGGAATCGGGACAAAATTCGCCCCCTTAATCCCGGCCGCCATTTCTTGAGCTTCGTCAATGGGCATTAGCTCATCAGCCTGCCCGTGCAGTACCAAGGTCTGAACGGTGATGCTCGCAAGATCTGGCGTTGAAGCGGGCCGCATGCCCATGGCCAAAGAATCGGCCGCGGCCCCACCGGGCGGCAGGTCCTGCACCATCTTTTTCATAGACTCCCGCGCCTCGGGCCCGGCGTTGGGGCCGAACAACTTCGGGAACATCATCGGTATCAGCTCCGACGTCCCCTTTTCCAGAACCAGAGCGGCAACTCGCTTGCGGCCCTCCTTGCCGACGGGGGGATCTTCAGTGCTGCGTGTGCTGATCAGAATCAACGATCTCACCAATTCGGGGTGCCTTCGCCAGAAGGCAAACAGTATGTAGCCGCCCATTGAAACGCCCGCAAGATCAACTGGACCGGCGTCCAACGACTTGATCGTCTTGGCAAGGTGGTCGGCATAGGAGTCCATCGACGCTTCCCCTGGCCCGTCGGCTTGCTCTGGGCTCTTGCCGCGGCCGGGGAGATCGACGGCAACCACCCGGGCTACTCCGGCAAGATCCCGCAGCTGAGAACTCCAAATCCTGCGATCCATCGGGAACCCATGCACCAGGATTAAGGGCTGACCTTCACCGGCTTCGTCGTAACCTAGTGGGACCACAAACGTCACTCGGCAAATGCTTTCAACAAGTCGAGCATCTCTTCACATGAGGCCACGACCAGGTCGGTGTGCTCGGTGAAGCCGGGGGGGGCCTCCGGCGAAGCAACACCCACTCTAAGGGCGTTAGGAGCGATTTCACCGGCCCTTGCCATGGCTTCGACGTCGCTCGAGTCATCGCCGGCAACCAGAAGGTAGTTTAGGCCATGGTCAACCACGAGGCGCTCGAGGGCAAAGGCCTTCGAGAACCTGGCAGGCCTCAGTTCAACGACCTTTCTGCCCACCCCGGCGATGAACCCGTGCCGGGGCGCCGCCCCTTCGGCCCAGGCCGTGATCAGAGCGGGGGCGCCGGGATCTAAAGAATTGCGAAAATGGACCGACACCGCCATGCCCTTTTGCTCGACGTTCGACCCCTCAAGGCGATTATCGTCCAGCAGTGCTTGCGCCGCCAGCGCCAAATCTCCGGCTTTGGTTCTCAATGTCGGGGCGTCGTCAGGTGCACGGGTCTTCCCGTCGACGAACTCTTCGCCGCCATAAAGCCCAATGTAAGTGAGGCCCGGCACACCGACCTTGGCGGCCACGTCCTCGGCGCTCCTGCCTGAAACCAAAGCGACCAGCGCAAATTGATCTCGCAGCGCAGTCAGGACCCCGGGGGCGCCCGGCAGGATAGAGGCCGCCAAAGGGTCGGTCACGATATGGGCCAACGTACCGTCGAAATCAAGGATGAAGCCGCTACCGCCGGGATTTTCTCGGAAGGTATTCACCCATGCTTGAAGGTCCATGCACAAAAGATAACCCGCTCCGGTGCCCGCAAGAATAGCTATACACTCGCCCGCGTGATCGGGTCCCACCGCAAGCTCCTCGAAACGCCCTTGCCTCCGGCGCCTGGGAGACGCTGTTTGGCGCTTACAGCGGTGCTACTTCTGGCCCTCACCGGATGTGCTGAGAAGAAAATCTCGCTTTCTTATCGGTTCCCCGCCGGGTACCAGGCGACGTATCGCTGGTCGATCATCTCCATTACTTCTAAAGAGTCGCCGCAAGAACAAAGCACCAGGCGCTTAGAGGCCGTCTTGGAGATGCAGGAGAGTATTGCACCCGGGCCCGGTGACCGCATGACTTTGACCATCCTTCTAAAGCCGCTCAGCTTGAAGGAAAACGGCAAGCAGGGCTTCAAGCCCCCGCCGAGCAAAGTGAATTACGAAATTGCCTCCGACGGGCGGATACTCAAAGTCCTGGCGGCAGATCTGGGCCCCGGGGCCATTGCTTCGCTGGAATTAGATGCGCTCGCTTCAGAAACGCGGCCCCCCTTATCGGCTCGTCCGGTCGGCCTGGGTGAGATTTGGAATGCCCCCCTCAAGCTGCAAAGCGAACGAAGTTCCATCGCCTTCGCCGGCACCGGCAAACTCTTGGGATTTGATCTTGTGGACAGCCTTAGGGTCGCCAGGATCGAGACTGTTCGGCGCGGCCCCGTCAATTCGAAGCAAGTCTTAAACAAGTTGCCGGTGACGCTAAAGGGTTTCTCGACAAGTAAAGCCCTGTCGCTAGTGAACGTGGACCGAGGAACCCTGGTTTCTTCCGACTATCAATCCAGCTCGAATTTCGATGTGGTTCTGTCGAGTGGGACCGCTGCCAGGATTAAGGTTTCACTCACCGGCAAACTACAGCTGATAGGGCACTCATCCCCCCCTCGGACTCAGGCGCCCGGCTGAAAAGGTTATGGCTTGTAGTCGGCACCTATAACGAAAGCCAACGGTATTTGCTTATCGAGGTTTTCCGGCGCAGTCAGGGTGTCCGCAGCCGATACCGACATAAGGGCGGCCAGTTCCTTGGCCTGGGCCGCGAAACCCTCCTGATAAAAAACTGTGGACTTGGTATACCGGCGCGAGGCCTCTGAGGTAGTGGTGATGCTATAACCGGCGCCCTTCAACTTCGTCTCGGCCGACGTTAGGGACCGGGAGCTGCCGGTGCCGTTCAGAATCTGAGCGTTCGGCTTGTTCGAAGGTTTTGCACCCGGCGACGCCGAGGCAGAGGCGCCGGGCGTTGGCGAAGGCGGCGCGGACTCGCTTGGGACAACAATGGCCGGGTCGTCCGTCCACCCAGCGCCAGGGGTCGGTGTTTTGTCGCGGCTGAGTAAATTCCACCCACCGACTACGGCGAGTATCGGCAAGACGGCCAAAGCCATCCATTTGAGGATTGATAGAGACATGGAGCGCCAAAAATGGCCACTCTCGCCTAGCGAATGTTTACCCAAGAATTGTTTTGTATCATGCCCGGCCCGGGGAAGGCTGCCTATCCATTGTCATCCAGGCGAACACCAAGCTTGCGAGCCGTCCGCTGGCGCCGCCTAAATGCCCGCAGCCTTTGAAGCCGCTTGACCAAAATAGGGTCATGGTTCAGTGCCTCGGGCATGTCGATAATTTCGTTGAGCAGCTGATAGTAACGCGTAGCCGAGAGCGCAAAGTTCGCCCGGATCGCCCGCTCCTTGGCCCCCGCATACTTCCACCAGTAGCGCTCGAAGTCCAAAATCTTGCGCTCCCGCTCGCCAAAGGCGGGCTGCTGATCGCCTTGTTCCATTTCTCACCCCGCAAAGTAGCCGCCGTTGGCCCCTACGAGCCAGTCGATAACCTCGGTTAATCACATCAATGTAATTTAACCAACCTTACCTTACGAAATGGCAACTGCCTAATGCAAGCATTCCCCGCCTAGGCTGAGACAGCCAACGGCTCCCCGCTACAATCGTGATTGCACATCGCTGGTGTGGCGCAATCCGGCAGCGCAGCCGATTTGTAATCGGCAGGTTCTCGGTTCGAATCCGAGCACCAGCTCTTATTCGCCCGATCTTATCTAAAGCTAAGTAATACCAACATGGGATTCATTGGCCGGCAACCCCGGCCATAACTGAGAACGGGTCGGCTTCTAGCGCCACGGGCCGGTTTACTTCCTGAGGCGCCAGCGGGTCCCCGATGGGGTGTCTTCTAGGTCTACCCCCAGGGTCGACAGTTTCTCGCGAACAAGATCCGCTTCTTCGAAGCGCCGGTCGGCTCTGGCCTTTTCTCTCAACTCGATCGCAAGTTCGATAAGCCCGGCGTTCATTTTTGAGTCGCCGTCGGCAGCGCCGGCAGCCCCCGTTGGGGCAACACCCAGAACCGAAGTCATTTCATTGAAAGCCGAAACTAGGCAGAGCAGACTACCGGCGGCCCCATCGTCGCCCCGCTGGGCTTGCTCCAGTTCCGAGTTACCTTTTTTTACGAGTTCGTGAATCACGCTCAGCGCGACCGGTGTGTTGAAGTCGTCGTCCATGGCGGTTGTGAAGCGAGCGATAAATTCCTTGGCGGCCTGGGTCCCCGCGCCGGCCTCGCCAGGGTTGGATTCTGGAGTGGCTACTTTGGCTCTGGCGGACGCGAAGTTCTCGAATCTTTCGAAGGTTTTTTTGGCTTGCGACAAGGCTGCCTCGCCGAAATCTACGTCGCTTCGGTAATGACCGCCAATTGCCATCAGGCGCAGTACCTGGCCGGGGGAAGCCTCCAGAAAATCCTTTGCCAGCACGAAGTTGCCGAGAGATTTCGACATCTTTTCCTCGTCGAAGTTGACCATTCCGTTGTGCAGCCAGTAGCGAACGAAGGGGGCCTCACCAGTCGCTGCCTCCGCTTGAGCGATTTCGTTTTCATGGTGCGGGAAGATGAGATCGGAGCCCCCGCCGTGGATGTCGAAGCCCATGCCCAGATATTTCGTTGACATACTTGAGCATTCGATGTGCCAGCCGGGGCGGCCGTCACCCCAGGGACTCGGCCAGGCCGGTTCACCGGGCTTGGCGCCCTTCCACAAGGCGAAATCCGCCGGGCCGCGTTTGTTTGGATCAGGTTCGATCCTTTCGCCGCCGGCGACATCCGAGGTTCGGCCCGACAACTTCCCGTAGCCTCTGAATTTATCAACCTCAAACCAGACGCTACCCCCGGCCTCGTAGGCAAAACCCCTGTCTATCAACGACTGAATTGTCGAAACCATGTCGTCGATGTGGTCGGTTGCCTTGACGAGAATATCGGGCGGCTCGATCCCCAGGTCCTTCATCACTTTCTCGTATTCCCTGGAGTAATCATCGGCAACTTCCTGGGCGGGACGGCCTTCTTCAGCAGCCTTGGCGATGATCTTGTCGTCGACATCGGTATAGTTTTGGACGAAGGTGACCTGGAGCCCCCGCCAGTTGAGGTAGCGCCGGATGAGGTCAAACACGATTGCAGCCCGGGCGTTTCCGAGATGGATGTGGTTGTAAACAGTGGGGCCGCAAACGTACATCCCGATCTTGCCCGGCTCGCGGGGCGTCAACTCTTGTTTGCGGCGCGTCAGAGTATTGGTTACGGAAAGACCCATTTGCCTACCTTATCTAAAGCTGCAGAATTGGTCCGTAATTGACGCTACTGAAGCGTCGCTATGGCCATGGCGGCAATTCCTTCTGCCCGGCCGATGAAACCCAGTCCGTCGGTGGTTGTTGCCTTCATGTTCACGAGCCCTGCTGGAATAGCGAGAACTTCGGCAATTCTGTTGGTCATTTGTTCGCAAAAGGGGCCGATGCGGATTTGCTGGACAACGACAGTTGAATCGATATTTCCAATTTCAAAACCTGATTCCGCCAAGAGCCTTGTGACCTCGAAAAGCATTTCAAGACTCGAAGAACCCTCCGCCACTTTCTCCTCCGGGAAGTGATTGCCCAGGTCCCCGAGTCCGGCGGCACCCAGCAATGCGTCGGCTATGGCATGCGAAACGACATCGGCATCGGACCATCCTGCGAGGCCGGGAGCCCCCTCGATGGTGACCCCACCGAGTACCAGGGGCCTTGAGTCGTCAAAAGCGTGAACATCGAAACCGATTCCAATTCTCATTGGCAGGACCCGGCACGGGCGTCAGCCAGGCTTCTAATCTTCCCACACATATTCGACGCCGGATCTGGTTCGAAGGATCATCTCGCCAAGCTTGAGATCCTCGGCCCTGGTCAACTTCATGTTGTACGGATCACCCTCGACAAGCTTAACGCTAAGGCCTGCCCGCACGACTAATTCCGAGCAATCGGTTGACTCAAAACCCTCTTCGTCGGCCAGGCGCAACCCTTCCTCAAGAGCAGCCCGTTGAAAGACTTGAGGAGTTTGGGCCCGCCAAACCAGATCCCGGCCGAGGCTTCTCAAAATTTCGCCTTCAGGCGAGCCCTGCTTGATTGAATCCTCAAGAGGAACCGCGGAGATGGCGCCGTCGGCGCCTTTCAAACCGTCGAGAACATCCACGACCTGGGTTTCATTAACGAAGGGCCGCGCTGCGTCATGAATAAGCACCACGCTCGTCTGGCCGGGAATGCGGGCCATGCCGGCCGACAAAGATCCCTGTCGGGTCTTGCCTCCGCGCACCATCGAGGTGATCTTCGGCAGGCGAGCCGCCTCGTCAACCTTTAGGTCCCGTACCGCGGGCAGCACAACAACGACGGCATCTACCCGCGTGCAAGAGACGAGGACCCGCAGGGGGTGAACAAACGCAGGCTCCCCCATCAGCGGAGCGAACTGCTTAGGCGTATCCCCGCCGAACCGCTCCCCCGCGCCAGCAGCCAAAAGAATGGCAGTGACGAAAGGTTCACTTACTCCTAATTCGGGGCCTAGTGAGTTACTCAGAGCGCCTCTGGGGCTTCGAAGGCAAGGCGCAAGGAGCGCCGCGTGCTGTGCACGCAAGCGACGCAACAACGCAGCAAGCGCTGCGCAAGCAGCGCGGTTCGATGTCCCAGTGGCGCTCCTAAACTACAGCTTTGGAGCAATCTAGTACGTCGTCGAGCATCTTGCCTGCTTCTTCTTCGTTGACGTTGGCCGCAAAGGTCATCTCCGAAACCAGAATCTGCCGGGCTTTGGTAAGCATGCGCTTCTCGCCGGCAGACAGACCCTTCTCGGCTTCTCGTCGCGCAAGGTTTCTCACGACTTCAGCCACCTGGTAAATGTCACCCGAACGAAGCTTCTCGACGTGGGTCTTAAAGCGCCGGCTCCAGTTGCTGGGCATGCGACATTCCTTGGACCTTAGAACCTTGAAAACTTTGTCGAGTTCGTCTCTGGCGATGATGTCGCGGATCCCGACTTCTTCGCAGTTGTCGGCAGGGACCATGAGAGTCAGGTCACCATAAGCGAGCCGCAAGATGTAGTACTGCTTCTTCTCGCCTTGGAACTCTTTTTCTTCCAAACTTTTGATGATTGCTGCGCCGTGATGGGGATATACAACCTTGTCCCCGACTGAAAATGTCGTGCGGATTGAAGTTGCTGTACTGGCCAAACGGACCTCCTTATTTAAATAACAATTAAATAAAACATAGGGCCCGATTGACCCAGATCTTCGCGCAGCAAGGTATGAAACTTAGCGCCAAATGTGACCGGAACTTGAACCAATTGTAACAGGTCGCCCGCACCCACCTCAATCTGGGTGGCTCGTTCGACGATCATGAAGGCGACATCGCCGGGATCGGCTCAAGCACGTCGATTGCCAAATCGATTCTGGTCAGCCCCAGCACTTCGACGCCGGGCATGTTCGACGCGGATGTTGGGCCAACCACGCAAGTGAACCCAAGCCTGCCCAGCTCTTTTATTCTGTTTTGAATACCAGGCACCGGGCGGATATCGCCGCTCAACCCAAGTTCGCCCACCGCTGCCATTTCAGACGGCATTCTTAGGTTCATGCTGGAACCGGCAATGGCAAGGGCCAGAGCCAAATCAACACCGGGTTCCGCGGCCCTTAGGCCGCCCGCGACCGCTGCGTAAACATCACCGTTTTTGATCGGAACGTTGGTCCACTTTTGAAGAATCGCGAGCATCATTACCAGGCGGGAGAGCTCGACACCCTGTGCAACTCGCCGCGGGGCCGGCGAATTGTTTGCAACGACCAGGGTCTGCAATTCAACGGCCACCGGCCTGCGCCCCTCGATGACGCAAGCAACAACCGAACCGGGGATTCCGGGCTGACGATGTTGAAGGAACAGCTCCGACGCATCGGCCACCTGACGCAGGCCGCTCGGCAGCATTTCGAAGACACCCAACTCGCCGGTCGGCCCATAGCGGTTCTTGATGCCTCTGAGAGTCCTGATGCTGTGGCCCCGGTCGCCGTCGAATAGCAGAACCGCGTCGACAAGGTGCTCGAGGGTCCTTGGACCGGCCACTTCGCCGTCTTTGGTGACATGCCCGACCAGCACGAGCGCAGTATTTGCGGCCTTAGCCGCCGTCGCCAGCTTCGCTGCTCCCGACCTCACCTGAGCAAGCGAACCTGCATTACCCGAGACCTCAGGGTCGAATAGCGTCTGGACGGAGTCGACAAAGGCCACATCGAATTGCGAGAGTGCCGCAGCGATCTCATTAACGTCAGTCGCCGGGGAAATCTTTGCCGCCCGCGGACCGCCGAGACGGTGAGCCCTCGTGGCGACTTGCGCGAGCGATTCCTCGCCACAAAAAAGACCCACCCGCTGCTCGCGAAGCTCCAGTCCCGCCGCCGCCTGAAGCACGAGCGTCGATTTACCGACTCCCGGCTCGCCCGCCAAAAGCACTACAGAGCCTTTCACCAGCCCTTCGCCGCCGAGGACCCTGTCGAACTCGGCAAGCCCCGTGCTAAGCACCGAGTGAGAATCGATATCTACATTGTTGATGGGCACTGGGGCCGGTCCGGCGCCCTTCGCGGCGGGAACTACCTCAGAAAATGAATCCCATGCGCTACATCCAGGACACCGGCCCACCCATTGGAACGATCGGTACCCACATTGGCGGCATACAAGAGCAGTTTTGACCATGCCCTCACTATAAAGACGACCCCCGACAAAACTTAGCGCCGCTCCTTAGATTTCTACTGGGCCTGCGGCTCCTGCTAGTTCTGGCTCTGGGGGTTCCGGCGCCGTTGGTTTCGACGTGGTGAACTCTAGCTTCTTCTTTTCGGGATTCTCGGGGTCATCGACCCTGTCGACCGTTATGTGTTGGCCGGCCTTGAACTCCTTCCACAGGATCTTCTCAGACAAAGGATCCTCAACGAGGCGCTGGATCGCACGGCGAAGCGGACGGGCGCCCAGGTTCGGATCGTAGCCCTCTTCGGCAAGATGATCCTTGGCGGCGGGCGTCAGTTCGATGGTGACGTCCTGCGACTGGAGCTGTTCCTTAACCCGCTTGAACAGCAAGTCGACGATCTCGCGCACGTTCTCGCGGCTCAACTCACGGAAGACGATCACATCATCGATCCGGTTTAAGAACTCGGGCCTGAAGTTCTGCTTCAACTCCTGCATAACCTTGTCTTTCATCTTCTCGTAGGTCAGTTCACCGCTCGACTGAGCAAAGCCAAGGCTGGATTTGCGCAGGTTCTGGGTGCCCAGGTTCGAGGTCATGATGATGACCGTGTTTTTGAAGTCCACCGTACGGCCTTGGGCATCGGTTAAACGCCCGTCTTCAAGAATCTGAAGGAGCGTGTTGAAAACGTCGTTGTGGGCCTTTTCGATCTCGTCGAACAGAACGACCGAGAATGGCCGGCGGCGCACAGCCTCAGTTAGCTGGCCGCCCTCTTCGTATCCCACGTATCCGGGAGGTGAGCCGACCAACCGGCTGACCGTGTGCTTTTCCATGTATTCAGACATGTCGAGCTGGATCAGCGCGTTTTCGTCGCCGAACAAAAATTCCGCCAGGGTCTTGGAAAGCTCGGTCTTGCCGACACCGGAGGGGCCGAGGAAGATGAACGAACCCGAAGGTCGTTTGGGGTCCTTAAGACCTGCCCGCGTCCGGCGAATCGCTTGCGAAACTGCTCTGACGGCATCGGACTGATCGACGATCCGCTTGTGCAGCTCGTCTTCCATGCGGATCAACTTTTCGGTCTCTGCCTCGGTCAGCTTGTAAACGGGGATTCCGGTCCACACCGAAAGAACCTCGGCGATTTCTTCCTCACCGACTTCGGGCAAAACCTGATCTTCTTTGTCCTGCCAAGCGGCTTGCTTGGCCTCGCGGTCGGTCTGGAGCTTCTTTTCTTCTTCGCGCAGCCGCGCGGCTTGTTCGTAGTCCTGAGCCTCGACCGCCAATTCCTTGTTCCGCCTAATCTCGGAAACCTTGTCGTCGATCTCACGGATGTCCGGAGGCGCGGTTTGCCGGCGGATGTGCAGGCGCGAGCCCGCCTCGTCGATCAGGTCGATGGCTTTGTCGGGCAGGAAACGATCTGAAATGTAGCGGTCGGCCAAGTTCGCCGCTGCAACCAAGGCCTGGTCTGTAATCTGAATGCGGTGGTGAGCCTCGTAGCGGTCACGAAGGCCCTTCAATATCTCGATGGTGTGGGCAACCGAAGGCTCGCCGACGATGATCGGCTGGAACCTGCGCTCGAGGGCCGCGTCCTTTTCGAGATACTTGCGGTACTCCTCGAGGGTAGTGGCCCCGATGGTCTGCAGCTCGCCACGGGCCAGCATCGGCTTCAAGATTGAAGCGGCGTCAATTGCGCCCTCAGCCGCCCCGGCGCCGACAAGGGTGTGCAGCTCGTCGATGAACAGCACGATGTCACCGCGGGTGCGGATCTCTTTTAGCACCTTCTTCAGGCGCTCCTCGAAATCGCCGCGGTAGCGCGACCCGGCGACGAGTGCGCCGAGATCCAGTGTGTAAATTTGCTTGTCTCGAAGGGTCTCGGGGACTTCGTTTTTTACGATAAGCGAAGCAAGGCCCTCGACAATCGCCGTTTTGCCGACGCCGGGCTCGCCGATCAGGACCGGGTTATTTTTGGTCCGGCGAGAAAGCACTTGCATGACGCGTTCAATTTCCTTCTCGCGGCCAATGGTTGGATCGAGCTTGTTGCCGCCCGCCAGCTGAGTGAGGTTCCGCCCAAACTGGTCGAGGATTGGAGAACCGCCGGCCGCGGCAGCACCTTCCGCGCCACCGCCCTTTTCGCCCTGCGCCGAGCCGAAGCCCGAAAGCAATTGGATGACCTGCTGGCGAACACGGCCAAGATCTGCGCCGAGCTTCTGCAATACCTGCGCGGCAACGCCTTCGCCCTCGCGAATCAGGCCGAGAAGGATGTGCTCGGTGCCGATGTAGTTGTGGCCGAGCTGCAGCGCCTCGCGAAGCGACAGCTCAAGCACTTTTTTAGCGCGCGGAGTAAACGGAATGTGCCCCTGGGGCGATGAAGACCCCGTGCCGATGATTTCTTCGACCTGCGACCGCACCGAATCCAGCGAAACCCCAAGGGATTCCAGAGCCTTCGCGGCGACCCCTTCACCTTCGGAAATAAGCCCGAGCAAAATGTGCTCGGTACCGATGTAATTGTGATTTAGCAGCCGAGCCTCTTCTTGAGCAAGGACGACTACTCTTCGAGCCCGATCTGTAAAACGTTCAAACATGGCCACTCTCCTTGTAGCAGGGCCCACCAACTGAGGTTCAATTATACGGGTTGCGGGATTTACAGGTTAGGCATGCCTAACTATACCTAGTCTGAACTTAACTTTTCGGGCCGAAGCGCCGGGAACAAGATCACCTCTCGGATGGACGCCTGGTCGGTTAATACCATTGTGAGCCTGTCGATCCCGAGTCCGAGCCCCCCAGCCGGGGGCATTCCGTACTCCAGCGCCGTCAAGAAGTCTTCGTCGATAACTGGTGCTACCTCGCCTTTTGAATCGCGGGTGGCCAACTGCGCCTCAAATCTTTTTCGCTGCTCTAGGGGATCGGTTAACTCGGAATAGGCGACTCCTATCTCCATTCCGGCGATTACCAAGTCAAGATGTTCGGTGAAGCGGCTGTCGCTGCGATGCTGCCTGGCGAGCGGCGACACCTCCTTGGGAAAGTCCATTACGAAGGTCGGCTGGACCAAACTCCGCTCCACCTTCTTCTCATAGATCTCAAGGAGCAGCTTTCCCCAAGGCCACTTCGGATCAAAAGCTATTCCGAGCCTTTCGCATTCCGACCCGAGGTCCGCTTCCACGTCGACACCTGCCTCGGCCACCAAATCGATTAGACGCGCCCGGCGAAAAGGGGACTCAAAATCTAGTTCTTCCCCCTGGTAGGGCAGGCGCAGCCCCCCCGAGGAAGCCAAGCAGACGGCTCGAATCATTTCCTCAAGCAAGCGGGCCATCGCCTCGTAATCGCCCAAGGCTTCGTAAAGCTCAAGCATTGTGAACTCCGGATTGTGGCGAACGCTGATTCCCTCGTTGCGGAAGCTACGATTGATCTCGAACACTTTTTCAACGCCGCCGACCAGCAGCCGCTTCAGGTAAAGCTCGGGTGCGATTCGAAGATAAAGCTCCATGCCGAGAGCCTCATGAAAAGTCACGAAAGGCTGCGCAAGCGCTCCTCCCGGAATCGGCTGCAACATGGGAGTTTCCACTTCGATGAATCCCCGATCCGTGAGCCACGACCGGATTGTCGAAACGGCCCGCGCCCGATTCTGCAGCACCTCCCTGGCTTCCGGATTTGCAATCAGATCAAGGTACCGCTGACGGTATCTAAGCTCTACGTCTTTCAGGCCGTGCCATTTCTCCGGCAGGGGCCTGAGACTCTTTGACAACAGCTCAAAACGATCGACCTTGACCGTAAGTTCGCCGCGACGGGTCTTGATGACCTGCCCCGTCGCGCCCACCCAGTCCCCGGGGTCAAGGGTGGTGAAATCTTCGAACTTGTCGCCAAGGCCTTCTTCATCGGCGAGCAGCTGGATGCCCCCGGTAGCGTCCTTTAAGTCGGCGAAAGCGAGTTTGCCGTGCCGGCGCAGCGTGAGGATACGTCCGGCTACGCGGACCTCGCCGTCGGCTTGTCCTTCCGGGGGAAGTTCGCCGTGGAGCCGGGACAGTTCTTCCAGGCTGTGGGTTCGCTCGTATCCGAGCTCGTAGCCTCCGACTCCCTTTCCGCGCCAGGCCTCGAGCTTGGCCAAGCGAGCCTGGTGGTGATCGGCCGGCTGCTCGCCCGCCTCAGAATTATTCCGTGACATCAGTGAGCTGCCTTCGCCGGCTTGTCCTGGCCCTGGGAAGCAAACCGGTCATGGGTGTTTCGCTCATGAAGAATCCTTAAGCCCGTCAGCGTAAGAGTGGGCTCGCAGGTTATTTCTGTCTTGCAGTGCGAGACAACGAGGGCGGCGAGGCCTCCTGTCGCAACCGTCCTGGCCCCGGGCAATTCGGCCTGCATTCGTGAAGCCATTCCATCGACCATAGCCGCCGCCCCCAAGACAACTCCGGCCCTCAATGATTCCGTGGTCGACTTCCCGATAATAGATTTAGGGGAGACCAGTTCCACCCTTGGCAACAATGCGGCCGCATTCCATAGCGCCGCCGCCGAGACTTGAATCCCGGGGCAAATTGCCCCGCCAAGATATTCACCTGCTTGGCTTATTGCATCAAAGGTAGTTGCCGTGCCGAAATCCACGACTACTAGCGGCCCACCAAACAATGAGAAAGCCGCAAGTGAATTAACCACCCTGTCGGCGCCCACTTCTTTCGGATTGTCGGTCAAGATCGGCAGTCCGCTGCGGGTCCCTGGACCGACGATCACCGGTTGGAACGCGAAATACTTGGTTACCATTTGTTCAAGGGCCACCGTTACCGGCGGTACAACGCTCGCAATAGCAACGCCGGTTACGTCGTTTGAAAAGGATAGGTCTTCGAAGGACAAGAATTGCTGAATAGCCAGAGCCAACTCATCCGCTGTCCTGCGGGGTTCGGTGGAAATTCTCCATTGGGCTAGAAGCTTCTCGCCGTCGAAGATTCCTATGTGAGTCTGTGAGTTGCCGGCGTCGATTACTAAGAGCATGGGCCCGGCGTGGTGGAGCTAATGGGAAAAGGCGGCGGTTACCGGACGATTGGAATCGTCTACCAAAACTACTTTCGGCTTGTGGCCGGCGGCCTCGGAATCCTTCATTTGCGCATAAGAAATGATGATTACCTTGTCGCCCTGGGAAACAAGCAAGGCGGCCGCCCCATTCATTATTACCTTGCCGGAACCGGCTTCGGCTTCTATCAGGTAGGTTACAAGGCGAGCTCCATTATTTACGTCAACAACGTGGACCTGCTCGAAGGGCAGCATGCCGGCTGAGCGAATTAAGTCTGAATCGACCGAGATGCTGCCTTCGTAATCGACATTGGCCTCGGTGATGGTCGCACGATGGATCTTGCCGGACATCATGGTGCGTTTCATAAAAACCCTTCCTCCTGTTCAGGCCGTCTTCACGGTCCCGACTTTGTATTTGCTCTGTTAGCTTAACCCTTAGGTACCAGTTCTATGTTGTCTATTAGCCTTACTGGGCCTACTTGGGCCGCTAATACCATTAGGGATCCCGGAGTAATTTCATTTTGGGGCTCGAAGGTGGCCGGGTCTACTATCTCCAGGTATTGCAGGGTTACGGCTGGTTCGGCTTCAATGAGTTCTTTGGAGTGGTCAACTAAGGCTCGGACTGAGTGCTCCCCTTTTGAGGCTAGATTCGCGGCTGCGAATAGGGCTTTCGATAAAACCGTCGCTGCGCTGGCTTGGGCTTTGTTTAGGCGCTGGTTTCGGCTTGATAGGGCGAGGCCCGATGCGCTTCTTACTGTCGGGCGAAGGACTATTTCTATTGGGATGTTGAGATCATTCACGACCTGGCGGATGACTGCTATTTGTTGGGCGTCTTTGATTCCGAAGTAGGCGCTTTTTGGTTGGACTATGTTGAATAGCTTTACGCACACCGTGGCCACGCCGGAAAAGTGTCCCGGCCGGTATTTACCTTCGCAGACTTCGCCTATTCGGCCCACCTCTATTCGGGTGGCTGCCTCACCTTTCGGATACATCTGTTCTGTCGGGGGGACAAACAGATGAGTCGCCCCCGCCTTTTCGGCTAGGGCTTTGTCGCGCTCGGCGTCTCTTGGGTAACTTTCGAAATCCTCGGACGGGGCGAACTGCAGGGGATTGACGAAGATTGAAACGACCACCACTTCGTGGTTGCTTGCTGCTTGCCGGATCAAGGCCAAATGCCCTTCGTGCAGGGACCCCATCGTCGGCACAAAACCAATGGATTTCTCACTTCCCCGGCCGGCCAGGCCGGCCAGGTCTTGGCGAAGGTCACTGATCTGCTCGAAGGTTTTCAAGAAGGGTCTGCTTGCTGGTTAAGGCGGTATGGGGTTTTGGTCACCCCTGGATCCCGAACCGGCGCCTGAGGGGAAACTGGGACGCCGGTGGGCAGAAGGAGATCTGGGGCCAACTCGTGGAGTGGAATCAGCATGAACGTGCGGTTTAGTAGTTCCTTGTGCGGCACCTTCAAATACAGTGAGTCAATGGTTTGGTCTCCGTAAAGCAGGATGTCCAGATCTATTGATCTCGGCCCCCATCTCTCAGCGGGGGCCCTTCCCATTTCCTTTTCGATTGTCTTTAGCGACACCAGCAAACCTTGTGGCCGCAGATGCGTTTCGACCTCGCAGACTGCGTTTAGGTAATTGGGCTGAGGCGGCCCCACGGGTTCTGTTTCGTAGACAGACGAAACATTGTTCACGATTACCCCTTTGTGGGACATCAGCGCCAATGCCTGGCGGAGATTGGTCAGCCGGTCGCCCAGGTTCGATCCGAGACCCACGAATATTCGCGGGGCGTCGCTCATGTTCCGGAGTAACGGCCCCGATGGATTTCGATTGAAACCGATTCCAGGTCTGCGTCTATCGGCGGTGAGGGCTTCGCCACTCTGACGACCACAGAATTCACTTGAGGATCCTCGAGGGCGGATGAAGCTATGCGCTCACCCAAAGTCTCAATCAAATCGTAGCGGTCTGCGGTCACGATCTTTTGAACTTTCTCGATTAAGACGTGGTAGTCCATTGCTGAATCGAGCGAGTCGGTTGCGGCGGCCCGGCCCAAGTCAAGGCTGCACTCCACATCGACGACAAAGAACTGGCCGGTGTCCTTTTCATACTGAGTCGCCCCGTGCCGACCGAAGACCCTGAGGCCCTTAATAACAATCTTGTCACCCAATGTCACCTAAGGAGTGTATTGCTAACGGGCGTGGCTTATAGCTTCGACCATCCGCACCACGTGAGACATGGGCCCCACATCGTGGACACGGATTATGTGGGCGCCGTTGGCGGCCAGCCATGCCACTGTGGCCGCGGTGCCTTCGAGGCGCTCTTCGACCGGCAAATCCAGGACGGCGCCGATGAAGGACTTACGAGATGGGCCGACCAGCAGTGCGTAACGCTCGGTCGTCAAAAAACCCACGGCTTTAATTAGAGAAAGATTGTGGTCCAGGGTTTTCCCAAAACCGATACCGGGGTCCAGCGCAATAGAATCGGGGGCGACTCCGGCTTTTTCGGCATCGACGGCCCAGCCCAACAGCGCCCGCTTAATGTCGCCGACGACATTAAGGTACATCGGATCCGCCTGCATGGTCCTGGGCTCGCCACGCATATGCATCAGCACCACCCCGGCCCCCGAACGCGCCGCAACCGCGGCCATGCCAGGGTCAAATTGCATTGCGGACACATCGTTGATGATGACCGCTCCCGCTTCAACGGCGGCCTGGGCTACCGCTGCTTTCGTCGTGTCAATTGAAATTGGGAGATCGATGTCCGCTGAGATCCGTTCAATGACCGGAATAACCCGATCGATCTCTTCGGCGGCGGAGACCGGTTCGGCCCCGGGCCGGGTGGACTCGCCGCCCACGTCGATAATGTCGGCCCCCTCAAGCTGCATTTGAAATGCTTGCTTAAGGGCCGTCTCGGGACTGAGGAACAAACCTCCATCAGAAAAAGAATCCGGCGTAACGTTCAAGACCCCCATCAGGTGAACCCGCTCTCGTACTGGGAGCAGCCGGTCCCGGCAACGCCAATCCAGCGGAATCAAAGTCCCCGCAAAAGCCGCATAGCCTCTTCACGGGTGGCTGCGTTATCGCGCATCAAGCCTCGGACGGCAGACGTGACGGTGGTGGCGCCCGGTTTCTTGACGCCCCGAAAAGACATGCACAAATGCTCTGCTTCCATGACAACCATCACACCCTGAGGCTCTAGCTTGCGCTCGATAGAATCGGCGATTTGCATGGTCAGACGCTCCTGAACCTGGGGCCTTTTCGAAGCTGCATCCACGACCCGCGCCAACTTCGACAGACCGGTGATCTGTCCCTTCTTGTTTGGGATATATGCAACGTGAGCCTTGCCGAAGAAGGGAACCAAATGGTGTTCGCAGGTGCTTTGGAAAGAAATATCCCGCACCATGATCATCTCGTCGTAGTCGGAGGCGAAGAAAACATCGATCTCGTCGGCCGGGTCTGTCCCCACAGCAGAGAACATTTCCTCATACATATCAGCCACCCGTTCCGGCGTAGCCGCCGTCCCCGAATGAAGCGCCTCAGGCCCAATGGCTTCAAGGATCTGCTTAAATGCCGCCGCGATCAATTGTTTGTCCATCTTGTTTGGCTTAGTGGGCCACTGGCCGGGGGGTGGCTTTAGGCGGGGGCTGGGCCCGGCATGGGGCCTATGTGGGGCTTGGGCGGCGCCGGCTGAGGCGGCGGGGTTGCTTCTTCGACCGGGCTCCCCAAAACGGCCGCTCGCGTTTTGTCCGTCAGACGCCTTGGCATTTCGCCGCGCTGAGCACGCTTTGGCACGCTTGCGAACAATCGCTCAACTTCTTCTTTGTCCACTGTTTCTTTTTCGATCAAAGCCTCGACCATGGCATCTAGCTGCGCCCTATAGGTGGAGCAAATCTCCCATGCTTCACGGTGGGCCTCATCGACCAACCGGCGAATCTCTTCGTCAATTTCGGCTGCTACCTGGTCGGAGTAGTCGGGGTGCGATGAAATGTCGCGGCCGAGAAACGGCTGGTCCGCTTTCTCGCCCAAGGCCATCGGGCCGAGTTTTTCGCTCATTCCGTATTCGCAAACCATCTTCCGGGCGATCTTGGTGACCCGCTCCAGGTCGTTGCTGGCGCCGGTGGTCGGGTCTTTAAAGACCAATTCTTCGGCGACCCTGCCCCCGAGCAAAAGCGCCAACTCGTCGATCAACTCTGACCGGGACTCTAAGAAACGATCCTCTTCGGGCAGGTTCAGCGTGTAGCCAAGCGCCCGTCCACGGCTGATGATTGAGACTTTGTGGACAGGGTCGGCATTGGGCGAAGCCCAGCTGACGAGTGCGTGGCCTGACTCGTGGTAGGCAATGATTTTTTTCTCGCGATCAGAGATCAACCGGCTCTTGCGCTGAGGACCCGCGATTACCCGCTCGATTGCTTCTTCAAGCTCGTCCATGGTGATTTCTTTCTTGCCGCGGCGGGCGGTCAAAAGCGCCGCCTCGTTCACAACGTTGGCAAGGTCGGCGCCGGTAAAGCCGGGTGTCCGCCGGGCCAGAACTTCGAGATCGATTTCTTTCGCGAGCGGCTTGCCCTTAACATGGACTTTGATGATGGCTTCGCGGCCCTTAAGGTCGGAGCGGTCGATCACAATTTGGCGGTCAAAACGGCCTGGGCGCAAAAGCGCCGGGTCCAGAATGTCCGGGCGGTTCGTGGCCGCCATCAAGATGACGCCGGTCTTAACATCGAAGCCGTCCATCTCGACAAGAAGTTGGTTCAAGGTCTGCTCGCGTTCATCGTGCCCGCCGCCGAGGCCTGCGCCGCGGTGGCGGCCGACCGCGTCGATTTCATCTACGAACACAATCGCCGGGGCACTCGCTTTGGCCTGCTCGAACAGATCCCTGACTCTGGCTGCGCCCACGCCCACGAACATCTCGACGAAGTCGGAACCTGAAATCGAGAAGAATGGCACGCCAGCCTCGCCTGCGACCGCCCTGGCGAGCAGGGTTTTGCCGGTCCCCGGTGGGCCGTACAAAAGCACGCCCTTGGGAATCTTGGCCCCCATAGCCTGAAACTTGCCGGGGTTTTCGAGGAATTCTTTGATCTCTTCAAGCTCTTCGACGGCTTCGTCAACGCCCGCGACATCATTAAAAGTTATCTTTGGCTGCTCTTTCGAAACAAGCTTGGCCTTCGCCTTGCCGAACGACATCACACGGTTCCCGCCCCCTTGCATTTGTTGCATGAGGAAGAAAAAGATTCCAATTATCAATACAAACGGCAGGACGCTGCTTAATAGCGACCCCCACAACGATGGATTTTCAGCATTGATCTTGAGGATGCCTACATCGACGGCCTTTACTTCGTCTTGAAGCTCTTTTAGATCGCCGTAGTCGGAGCGGAACTCCTTGCCGTTCTTCAAGGTTCCTTCAAGCTTGCCGCTTTGCCTGCCGGCGGTGACGCTTTTTACGTTGCCACCTTTAAGCTCGGTGATGAAATCGCCGTACTCAAGCTTTTTAGGGCCCGAGGCGCTGCCGATAGCAACCGCCACGGCCCAAATAAGGACAACGAGGATCAGCAGGTACAAAAGGGGGTTACGCAGGAGCCTATTCATCGTTTTTAGGGTAGCACGCGCCTAGAACTAACCCAACCGGAGCCTTCGTGGTTTCCGGCGTCGCCCGGAACAAGCGCCGTGTGCCGCTAGTCAAAGGGCCCGCGTCGGCCGGATGCTTGGGATGTTTGGTCGGCCGCCGGGCTGATTTTCTTAGCAAGAAAGGTCGAGACCAAGCGCAATTTCGCGATGGTTATCGCGGTTGTTGTGTACTAAATGTGTACTGGTGGAAGTTTTATGGAGGTCAGCCCGCAAGCGCGAGCCATTGAATTGTGCCTCTGACCAGGGAAAATGCATCGTGGGCGCTGCTGGGATCGAACCAGCGACTTCTGCCTTGTAAGGGCAGATCATCGACCCGGCATCCCAGCGCCGATCCTGGGATTCGTGCGTAAACGGGCCAATTTTTGGGGTCAGGAGTGTTCCTGAATATGCCACTCATTGCCCTCATCCGCGGACTTTTCGAGGACTGCGCGCTAGTCTCAGGATTTGGGCATCTTCGGCCAAATGAGTCGCACCTCTTTTGAGTACACGCCGCAGATGTAGGTCCCGGCTTGCCGTGCCCATTGAATTATTCGATTGATGTTGCCTACGAAGCGCAGGGCTTGCTCCTCCGCCCTGAGGTCCGCCATTGTCAGACAGAAAACCCGCATTGAGCGAGTGAGTCGAGCCCCGTGGCATGTGACTCGTAGTCGGGGCGGGGCCGGCGGACGTGCGCAGCCGGCGACCGCTCGAGGTGGTCCCCGGCCGTCAAGGCTTCATTTCGAACGCGGGGATCTACGGCAGTCGGTGTGGCCAGACACAGGCCCGCCTTACGATTCGTCGTCCGAGGCGACAGCCTCGCTTGTCTTGCTGCCGGTCTCGCGAGCTGGGCGACCAGGACCGGGCGCCTCGTCTGCATAGCCACGCGGCGGCCCCATGCTGCGGTCAAGGAGGGTGTCCGCCACTCGGTCCCATGGCACGTCGGGATCGTTCGCCGACAGCCACTCTGAGTACCCGCGTTCCCGGTGACGGTCCTGCTCGGCCGTATGCGGATCCCACTTGAAAGGGTTGTTGCCCATCGCCCAGAAGATGTGATCGGCGTGCAGCTGGTCATCGGTGAGGAGGACCCGCGGCCGGTCCGGCAGCCGACGTTCCATCGCAGCGAGCGACGGGATCTCGCGCGCCGGCTCAGTCACCACCAGTGCGTCCCATGGGGCGTCGAGCGCGTCCGCGAGCGCGTCCATGAGTTCCTCAGTGCGGTCGTCAGCTCCCGCCAGTCGGCGCTTCACCTCGATGGGGACTAGGTTCCCGCTCGCGAACAACAACACGACATCAGCCTCGCCGACGGTCTTCCCCTTGTCGTCGGCGTCGCCGAACGTGACGCCGGGGTGCGCCGCCACGAGCCCAGCCCGGTCGAACAACTGGGTGAACCAGTGGAGTGCCAAGACGTGCCCGAGACTGTCGGTCTCCAGAACGCGGCGTAGGGGTTCGCCCAGGCGGTAGGTGAAGTTGAGCGCTCGAGCGTTGTACGGCCGCTCGACCTGCCGCCCGCAGCCAGCGCATGGGATCGGCGGTGGCAGGGCCGCGAGCGGCATCCATGATTTCGTTCTGCAGTCCGGGCAAGTCACGTCGGAACCACGCACGAGCAAGTGGCGGCGCTCACCCCAGGCGACCCAGTGCGCGGCGGCCGCCTCACTTCCGAGCGCGGCCACGAACTCCTGGAACGGGACAGCTCTCCCTTCACCCGGCGGAGCGATTGCAGGGTCGTCCCGGCCGAGCAGCAGCTCGGCCTTGTCAAGCGTCGTGGGGTCGGCCCCAGCCTTCAAGAGCTCGCGGTGGGCGGCCGCCCACCTCTTCTTCCACCCCACCATCCCGCTGCGCCCAGCCATGCGGGGTGGGAGGGAAACCAGAGGCCGGGGCTGGAGGAGCCGGAGCCCATCGCCGCTCCCCA
>JBPCIX010000014.1:0-20025 GCA_051005875.1 Actinomycetota bacterium
CGTCCGTCTCCAGATCGGGAAAACACAAAAAAGGAACGATCTGGATGGGTGAGGAGAGCGCCGATTCGCCGGGAAAGAGGGACATAGAGTCTAGGGCGACACGGGGGGCGGTTGGGCCGCCCCCCCCACTAGGGTTGCGATGTCCAATCGATATCTGTAATGTTTCATCATTGAATCTTCGAATCTTCCCGCAATATTAGGTTCACCTGTTAAAGCTCACCTAGGAGGTGCAATGGTAGAACTCGCAACGCATGCCCCCGGCGAACCCCATTTGTTTGGGTGGTACCTGGGTATCGGAATCGCTTTCGCAACCATCGTCGTGGTGGTTGTGGTCGTGGCTTCAATTCTTACGCTGGCACGCAGAATTGGTATACAGGCCCAGGAGGCCATAGTGGGACTCGACGCCGGCCGGGCTAACACACTTGCGCTGTGGGATGTCGACAAGGCAAACGAGTCGGCCAAACGAATCGCCGAGTCGCTCAGGGCGGCTCGCAGCGCCCTAGGAGGTTGAAGATATGGAATTAGCTAGCTTTTTTCCTCAGGAAGTAACCATGTGGTGGATTACCCTTGGTATTGGTCTTGTGGTAATCCTGGTTGTAATAACGCTCCTGACGCTTTTGGTTCGCTTGGTTCAGGACATAGATACGGGAGTGTTCGGCGTCTGGGAAATGGCAAAGAGGTTGGCCGCTAATACTGCGACCACCTGGATGCTCGTCCAAACTGCTGCGGCTGTTGATGACATCAAGCAAGAGGCCCTAATTCACGATCAGTTCCTCTCACAGGTGGCAAAATGAGCCTGCTGGCTGCCGCAGCTACCCAGCAATCCGGGCGCCTGCTTATAACGTTGACGACGATAGAGATTCTGGCGCTTGTCATCGTATTGGCCACATACCTGATCATGATTTCCCGGCTCCTGCGCTCGATAGCAGCAACGCTCGCAAAGGTAACGTTCGGAGTCCGAGCCGTTGACCAGCAATGCGCCAACATCGCCCCGGCTGTCAGCCAGGTCAACGCAGGCCTTCGGGACATAGTTGGGGCGCTACCGGGCATCGCTTCGAAGGCGGAAACCCTAGCCTCTCGAAGGTAGACCTCGAAGGTAGACCTTAGGGGGGCTGTAGGGGGGCTGTAGACAGCTCGGTTACAGAAAGCTCAAAGAAGGGGCTGATATGCCCGGGGCGATATTACCTCCATATGCTGAGCCAACCGGCCCTGAGTTGCCGCGTGATCAAGTCATCGATTCTTTTATAGACGGAAGAAGGTCCGGCTTTTCCGCCGATCTACATATCGAGGGTGATACGCTTTTGGCCGACCGAATGTTTACGTTCGGCGCCCGGGTTGGAAGTCGATCCATTTTAATTCGGGCTGACGTCCCACAGGATCTTCTTGAGCTTAAAGAGTGGCTGGAGGAACATTTGGTGTCAAAAGGTTTGTCCGAGATCGAGCCGGACGCGCGGTTGGGTGACATTGCCGCCATCCAGGTTACTGGGATTCGAGGCGCCGCATGGGACCTTTGGGGCGAGGATTCTTCTGTAGCGATGGGGGATCTTGAAAGGACCGTCCTTGGCGCCGACGGCAGTCCCGAGGCGATGACTATGTCGTTTTCGGAACAAAAAGAGGACTCCGGGATAGGAATGACCTTGGAGGAACTCATCGGGGAGAGGGACGCAGGCGGCCAAGATACCCAAGAGTGATTCGCTAGTGGGCCAGTTTTTTCGTACGATTCTGAACCCTGCCTTTCTGGCGCCCGCCATTTTTATAATCGGCGGATCGATTCTTGCCCTTAAATTGACCGGCCGACGTTCGGGCCAAACCAAGGCCGGGGGCCAGCAGGACCACAAAGTCAGCCGCTTTAGGCCTGAAAAGGCCAGAGTTGTCCAGTCTGCCGACATGCCTCAGGTTACTTTTGCCGACGTCGCGGGGGTCGACGAGGCCCTCGCCGAGCTTAGGGAAATCAAGGAATACCTAACCGATCCTCAGCGTTTCCATTCGCTCGGCGCAGAGCTGCCAAAGGGAATTTTGATGTACGGACCCCCGGGCACCGGCAAGACTCTTCTCGCCCGAGCCTTGGCCGGCGAGGCTGGGGTGCCCTTTTACTCGGTTTCAGCAGCCAGCTTTGTTGAAATGTTTGTTGGAGTCGGCGCCGCGAGAGTCCGTCAGTTATTCGAAGAGGCCAAGAACAACGCCCCGGCGATCGTGTTTATCGACGAATTGGATGCCGTCGGACGCAGGCGAAACTCCGAGGCACCGGGCGAGCGCGAGTTCGACCACACCTTGAACCAACTCCTCGTAGAGCTTGACGGATTTGCGACAACAACAGGCGTCATGATGATAGGCGCAACCAACAGGCCTGAGCTGATAGACCCGGCTCTCATGCGTCCCGGCCGTTTCGACCGCCGAATCCACGTAGAACGGCCGGACAGGGGTGGTCGGGAAGCGATTTTGCGCCTGCACGCATCTCGCAGATCTTTCTCTAACCGGGTCGATTGGTCGGCGGTCGCCTCGCGCACGGCGGGCTTAAGCGGGGCCGAGCTGGCAAACATAGTGAACGAAGCATCATTTCTTGCGGCTCGCCGCCACCGCCCGAAGATTGCGGAGGAGGACGTTGAGGAGGCCGTGGATCGCACTCTCACGGGGCCCAGGTCGACCAGGGCTCTTAGCGAGGACGAAAAGCGGTTGATTGCTTTCCATGAGGCCGGCCATGCGCTCCTATCGCTGCTTCTCCGGGGCGTAAAGCCGGTTTCGAGGGTTTCCATTGTGGGGCGTGTCGGGGCAATCGGTAAGTCACCCTGGGCCTCAGATGAGGACAAGGAAGTAATGACACGCCGGGAACTCCAGGCTCAGTTGATGGTGCTCTTGGGCGGCAGGGCTGCAGAGAAGGTGACCTTCGGCGAGCCGAGCACCAGGGCCGAGGATGATCTGGAGCAAGCATCGAGCTTGGCCCGCAGAATGATCGAAAAATGGGGGATGACCGGAAAACTCGAGCTAATGCGATCCGACGAGCATCGGGTGTTGGGCCGAAATTCGAGTGAGCCCGGAGAGAAAGAGGTGGGCGCTCTGCTGGCAAAGGCGGAGCAGGCTGCTGTGACCATCTTGAAAGACAACGCCGGACGGCTGAGCGCGGTGGCGAAGGCGCTAATCGAAAAGGAGACGCTCCTCGCTGAAGAGATCACGACCCTTGCAGGCTTGCCAAGATCCTCGGTCAAAGAGGAGCCCCTGGCGAGCGTGAGGCCTCTCACATCCAGGGATGGACCCCGCCCCCTCCCGGGCAGGCTGGGCTAGAGGCTTAGGCCTGGGGCCGTGGAGTCCACTTCTGCGTTTCGGGGAACATCGGGTCGTTAACACAAACTGCATCGGGATCGGGCTGCCAAAGCGACGATGCTTTTTCGTGGCACTCCTTGTGCATGGTCATCGGTGACGGGCACATTGCGTCCTCGCCGAAAGAAAGTTCTGCCCGAACCGATTCCCCTGAAATGTCCTGCCCGCAAACGTCGCAACTTTCAACTCTGCCCATGCATCCCATTTTACTCCCGCTCCGCCAATAACGAAAGGGCCCCGGCGGGGGCCCTTTCGTTATCTATCTTAATTCGTTAGCGGCTAGCCTGCACCGGTGCCTCCGCCGCCTCCACTGGAGCCGGCATCGGCCGGATGGACCTTTTCGCTGTTCAGCCTGTTGTCACCCGACTCGGGAACAGGCTTGTTGCCTTCGCCCCTCGCAGAAAGATCCTCGATCGTGGCCCCTTTGGTTTCATCCGTCGTTGCGGTCTGGCCATCCGGCCCGGATGAGCTTGCGGGAGGCGCGGCCTCGGTGCTGTCCTTGAAGCGCTCAGCGTACACCGGGTCGGCTGAAATTCCAACCTTACGAATGGCGCCGTCATCCTTGGGACAGTTGACGATCGGGTCGTCATAAACGGTCCCGCAGGACATGCACTCCCACTTGATTCCGACTGCCTGCTCGGCTTCTATCGGCACCGCCGGTGACAAATCGATGCCCTCTTTCTGACCCGTTTCTCCCCGACTGCCCGCAGGCGGCTCGCGGCCTTGTTCAACGCTCGCCGGTTCGCCTTTGGTCTCGCTGTCCATGATGTTATCGGACATGGGTGCTCCTTTCCTATAGCTTCATTCGGGCGACGGTTAGATCGCCGCTCTTAGGCTAATTACCCACACGGCACAGACGGGAAACCCAATAAGGCAAGCATTTTGCTGGTCAATAGTGGCTTCAGCGACGAGCGACTACTTGCTCTTGCGTTTTGCCCAGCGTTCCTTAAGCTTTTTTTCCCAGCCAAGGCTTGGTTCGGTTTCGATGCCTTGATTCACCCAGTCGGCGAATGTCGCGGGCTCTTGCAGTTGCTGCTGCATGGGCTGAATGGCGGCCAGATGATCCTCGGGAGTGCGGACGTCGCCTGCAACTGGGATGCCTCCCCACGTTACGACGTGGGTGGGGGACTCGGGCTCTGACGTAATTTCGGGCACTTCGTTGATTGGCGCCGGTGACGCCTTAGGTTTTCTTCCTTTACCAGAAGGCTTGGTTTTGCCTTTAGGTTTTACCTTGGGCTTCGCCTTGGGTTTTACCTTGGGCTTCGCCTTGGGTTTTATCTTTGGTTCTGCCTTCGGTTTGGGCTTGGGTTTTACCTTTGGCTTTGCGTTGGCTTTGGCGGTCGACTTGGCGGTCGACTTGGCGGTCGACTTGGGCTCGGCTTTAACTGCTGGCCTATGTTGGGTCATGGCGAGGGGTCATGGCAATAGTTTGACAAGAGCTTCCTTCCAGGTCAGGGAGGGTTCGTTTAGATCAAGAGCTACGTCGGCGCCGAGCGGCAGTTCTGGCGGTTCGGCCAGAGCGGCGACGGGCAAGAAACGGCCGCAGGCGACGGCTCTGAGTTCCATGATGAAATTGCGGCCTTGCTGTTCTCGGGCGTCGATAAGTGCTAACGATGGACTCACGCTTCCGCAGGCTTCGGGCCGAATTTCACCAAATTGCTTTTGTTCAAATCGGCACGCGGGCAGGGCAACCTGAAGCGCCCGCACCTGGTCGATCCCAAGGCCGACGGTGAGGATGACCGAGGGAGGGAGCCCCGCCGTCCGGCGAGCGCCTTCGAGTTCGGCGCTGAAGTCGCCCACGTCGACCATGTCTTCATCGATGAGCCCTCGCGGGATTGAGTCGGCGCCCGCTCGGGCCACGAGTGCAGCGTCGCCTCGCTTGACATCGGTTGACCAAATTGCCCAAGAAGGCCCGGCCAATGACATCTCCGTGTAGCTGATTGCTTGAACCAGAGGGTGATCCTGGCGGACCTGCTGGAGGCCGTGTTTCGCCAAAGTTGTCCCGGCCAGCGCAATTAAGGGGGCTTCCTCAGCCCCGTCGTCATTTCGAACCATGAAAGCGTTGGGCGCAAGCCTGAATGCAAGATGCCACCAGCCAAAAGCAAAGAGAACATCGCCTTCGATATGAAGGTTCGGCCCATAGGCCGCGCGGTCGCCGGCTACCAGCGCTTGCACGACATCTACATCTTCCATAGGCTACCGCTGAGTTCTATGCGACGAGGGCTTCAACCTTTTCGGCAAGGTCCTCGAGTTGCTCAATGCCCGGCGATTTTTCGTCGAGGTCGATGGGTGAAACCCCTTTGAAGTCGGCTGACAAGAAGAAATCGTTATAGGGGAGCATCTTTAAAAGCTCCAGCCCGTTGTTGCGACAGATCTCTTCAATGGCTTCCTCGTGCTCGCGATCCTTCACCTTGTTGGCGATTATCTTCACCTTACTGATACCAAGATCCCGTGCCAGTTTGTCCATCCTGACAACAGCTTCTAAAGACTTGTAATAAGGCTCTGCGACCAGCAGCATCACGTCGATCGGCCGAAGGGTTCCTCGAGAAAAGGGCTCCGGAGTCGCGCCCATGTCGAGCATGGTGGCTTTCATTGGCCCAACGGGCAGGTTTTCCAAAATTCCACGAACCGTGGAATGCTCGGCACACATTCAGCCGCTGCCGGCGTGATCCGGCCTGCCCATCAGCATCAACTTCACGCCATCGGGAGTATCAACACCGTAACGTGCCGCAATTGCTTCAAGGGGTTCCTTGAGACCGAGGGATCGTTCGCCGTTATCCAAGGTGACCATTTCAACGATGCCCCGCGGCAGGGGAGTGAGGTCGATGGCATCCTTGATGTCAAGGCCCAGCGTAATGCCCAGGTTTGGGTTCAGGTCGCCGTCGATGGCCAAAACGTCGTAACCCTTGCGGGCATAAATGCGCGACAGAGTTCCGAGAATTGTTGTCTTGCCGACGCCGCCTTTTCCGGAAACCGCTATTCGCATCGCTCTAGTCTAGCTTTAAGCGATTACTAATGAACCGGTGCGCCCGATAATTCTTTAACCAGCTCGCCCACGAACGACTTGGCGTCGCCGAAGAGCATCATGGTCCGTTCCATGAAGTAAAGCTCATTTTCTACACCGGCAAAACCGGGACTCATTCCGCGCTTTATGACCATTACGGTTCGAGCCTTGTCGGTATCCAGGATGGGCATCCCGAAAATCGGGCTTGTTTTGTCGGTTCGAGCCGCAGGGTTCGTAACGTCGTTGGCGCCGATGACAAGGGCAACATCAGCCTGCGGAAACTCGCCGTTGATGTCTTCCATATCGATGAGCCGGTCGTAGGGGATTTCAGCCTCTGCCAGCAGCACGTTCATGTGTCCGGGCATTCTTCCGGCCACCGGATGAATGGCGAACTTCACGTCGATGCCGCGCGAGAGCAAGGCGTCGTAAAGTTCTCGAACCTTGTGTTGGGCTTGAGCTACCGCCATGCCGTAGCCGGGGACTACTATCACCTGGCTTGCTGATTCAAGGATTGAAGCAGCTTCTTCAGCAGAGGCGCTTCTGACTGGCCGGTCTTCGGCTTCGCCGGCCGCCTGGGCAACTTGCCCGAAGCCTCCGAAAAGCACGTTGGTGAATGAGCGGTTCATCGCTCTACACATGATGATCGAAAGGATCAGGCCCGAAGAACCGTCCAGCGCGCCTGCAACGATCAGCAGTTTGTTGTCGAATACGAATCCAAGCATCGAGGCCGACAGTCCGGCGTAGGCGTTCAGCAGGGAAATTACGGTGGGCATGTCCGCCCCGCCGATCGGAACAATCAGCAGTACCCCGAACAGCAACGACAGCCCAATTAGGAAGGGGAACAGCTGTGTCGCTTCGGGATGGACCACCAGGTAACCACCGATGGCGACCGCTGAGCCAAATACTGCAAGATTCACAAAGTTGTGCCCCTTATAAATAAAGGGGCGCCCGGGCAAGATCTCCTGAAGTTTGCCGAAGGCCATCAGGCTTCCGGTGAAAGTCAGAAATCCAAGCAGAATCTCAATGCCTAAAACGGTCATCACGAAGGGGGTTATGTGGGCAGGGTCGTGATAATACTCGGCGGTGCCGACCAGCCCTACAGCAAGGGCGCCGAACGCATGGGAAATCGCAGTCCTTTGTGGCACGGCAGTCATAGGCATAAAAACGGCCAGCGGAATACCAATTGCTGAACCCGCCACGATTCCCAGAGCAATCCATTCCAGGCTGACGACTTCGGTCTTCAGCAGCGTTGCAAGCACAGCAACCAGCATTCCGAGCTCGCCTGCTTTTACTCCCCGGCGAGCTGTAGTCGGGTGGCTAAGCCACTTGAGGGAAAGAATAAATAGGACAGCCGATGCAATGTAAGAAAACTCAACGATGTTTTCCCTCATGATTTTTGAGGCTCGCGCTTGCGGAACATCTTTAACATTCGGTCGGTGATCATGAATCCACCGACGACGTTGGCAGTAGAGGCCGTAACCGCAATGGTCCCAAGAATCGTTGAAAACACTGTCTCGTGGGCGCCTGCCAGCACCAGGGATCCAACCAGCGAAATCGCTGAGATTGCATTGGTAAGCGACATAAGGGGAGTGTGAAGCAGCGGTGAAACCCGCCGGATGACTTCAATCCCCACGAAAGTCGCAAGGACGAAAACAAAAACGTTCGAGGCTAAGTCTTTAGGCATCGGTGGCTGGATCTCCTTCTGGTTCTGGTTCCGGTTCTGCTTCTGGTTCTGCTTCTGGTTCTGCTTCTGGTTCTGGCTGAGCCGCCGGCTGGAGCCCTAGGGCCTCCCGGATTCGGGGGTTTACGACTTCGCCGTCCCGGCAAACGAGGGTCTCGCGAATGATTTCATCGTCGGTGTCGATCGAAATCGCGCCATCTTTTATTAAGGCCAGCAGGAAGGTTGAGATGTTCTTGGCGTACATGGAACTGGCATGAAAGGCCACTGTGGATGGCAGGTTCGTGGGGCCGAGAATTGTTACCCCATAGACGCTCACCGTCTCGTCGGGCTTCGATGGCTCGACGTTGCCGCCCTGGCCTGCGGCCATGTCGACAATTATGGAACCCGGCGACATTCCTTTGACCATCTCGTCGGTCACCAGCACCGGCGCCTTGCGCCCGGGCACTTGAGCGGTGGTTATAACGACGTCGCTAGCGGCGATTGTCTTCGCCATAACTTCACGTTGGCGCTTCAAGAATTCCTCGCTCTGCTCTTTGGCGTAGCCTCCCGAGCCCCCTGCTTCAGCAGTGTCAAGTTCGACTTCCACGAACTTGCCCCCGAGGCTTTGGATTTGCTCCTTAACCTCCGGCCGAACGTCAAATGCCTCGACCACAGCGCCAAGGCGCCTGGCCGTTGCTATGGCCTGTAGCCCTGCAACTCCTGCGCCCAAAATGAAGACTCGTGCGGGCGGCACGGTTCCGGCGGCCGTAGTCATCATTGGGAACATCTTTAGAACCGCCCCCGCGGCCAGGAGAACTGCTTTATAGCCGCCGATGTTTGCCTGCGAGCTTAAGGCGTCCATGCTTTGGGCCCTGGTGATACGAGGGATGAGCTCCATCGCGAAAAGACTGGCTTTGCGCTCCGCCAAGTCGGCGCCGGCCTGGGGATTGGCCAGCGGGTCGCTGAGACCGATGACGATCTGTCCTGGACGTATAAATTCGAGGTCGTTCCGGCCGCCATCAGGATTGGCGCCGAGGCTGCGGACCTGCAGAATTACCTCGGCGTTTGCAAATATTTCTGCCCGGTTGGCCAGTTTTGCCCCTTTTTCGGTGTATGCCTCATCGGGAAAACCGGCTTGAATCCCGGCGCCGGGTTCGACCATTACCTGCACGTTCGCCTTCGCCAACGCCGCTAAAGTCTTGGGGACCAGCGCTACCCTGCCTTCACCGGGAAATGTTTCTTTTGGGACCCCGACGGTTATTGATGGTGGGCTACTTGCTTGCTCTGCCATGAAGAAATCTAGCCTCCTTAGGTCTTCTAGCTTGGGTCTTCTAGATGGGTGGCCGGGCGCCCCTGGTCCGTTCGTATACCCGGCGTGCGGTTTCGACCACATTGTCCGGGCTGAAACCAAACTCCTCCATAATCTTGGCGCCGGGCGCCGAGGCGCCAAAGTGATCTACGCCTATGGCTTTCCCTTCGTCGCCAATCCAACGCTCCCAACCGAGCGTGGTCCCTGCTTCTATCGAAACTCTTGCCCTAACCGACGGCGGCAAGACCTCATTGCGGTATGACTGGGATTGCCGCTCGAACAGTTCCCACGAAGGCATGCTGACCACTCGGGCGTTGATCCCCTCAGCGGTCAGCTTTTGAGCAGCTTCAAGCGCTAAAGACACCTCCGATCCGGTGCCGATCAGGATGAGATCCGGGGCCACGGAATCTGAGGGATCCAAAAGTACGTAGGCCCCCTTCGATACTCCGGTTGCTGAAGCCAGCTGAGTCCGATCGAAAACGGGCAGGTTCTGGCGAGTCAAGCACAATGCCACCGGCCCATCGGCGATTTCGCCCACGCTGCCCTTGTCATCATGGCCCGGACCTGCCCCCTTGTTGATATCGGGAAGATCGCCCTGGCCGGCTGTCTGCCCGTGGCCCTTGTCCGTCAGGTCGCCCACGGGCCGTCCCTCGGTAAGAGTGAGTGAAGTGCGCCAGGCCTCGGCGGTCTCAGTCGCATCTGCGGGGCGCATGACTACAAGAGTTGGAATGGCTCGCAAACTTGCGACGTGTTCGATCGGTTCATGGGTGGGGCCGTCTTCGCCGAGACCGACCGAATCGTGAGTAAAGACGTAAATGACCGGCGCCTTCATCAGCGCCGCAAGCCGGATTGATCCCCGCATGTAGTCGGAAAAGATCAAGAACGTGCCGCCGAAAGGCCGGACACCTCCGTGAATGGCCATGCCGTTGAGCAAGCCGCCCATTCCGTGCTCGCGGACGCCAAAATGTATGTTCCGCCCGCTTTCGGTTGCGCTAAACTCCCCCCCGTCGGGGATATCGGTGAGGTTGGATTCTGCCAGATCGGCTGAACCGCCCACCAGCTCGGGAAGCCGGCCCGCCAGGCCCGCTATTGATTTTCCGGAGGCCTTTCGAGTGGCCATCGGGCCATCGTCGGGTTTGAAATCCGGGAGCTCGGCGTCCCAGCCTTCGGGGAGACATCCGTCTTGGCAGCGGCTGAATTCCGCTGCCTCGTCGGGGAAGGACTCTTGGTACTTGCTCATGAGGTTGGACCAGTTCTGGTGCGCCTGCTGGCCCGTTTGCACTGCTTGTCGGTAATTTTCAAGGGCAGCGTCGGGGATCAGGAAGAAAGCCTGGGGATCCCACCCAAGGTTGGTCTTGGCGGCCGCCACTTCTTCGGCGCCGAGCGCTGCGCCGTGCGCCTTGGGGGTGTCTTGCTTGGTGGGCGCGCCGTATCCGATGTGGGTAGTGACTGCTATTAGCGACGGCCTGGGGTCTTGCCTGCCCGCCGCTATTGCGGCGTCCAAAGCGTCAAGGTCGTTGCCGTCGGTGACTTCCTGAACGTGCCACCCGTATGCGGCAAACCTGGCCGGGACGTTTTCAGTAAAGGCCAGGTCCGTGGTTCCGTCGATGGTGATGTGGTTCGAGTCATACAGGTAAACGAGTTTTCCGAGCTTCAGGTGGCCGGCGAGTGAAGCGGCCTCAGAGGAAATTCCCTCCATCAGGTCGCCGTCGGAACAAATGCAATAGGTGTAGTGATCAACGACATTGAAGCCGCTGCGGTTGAAGCGCTCAGCGAGCATTCGTTCTGCCATCGCCATGCCTACGCCGTTGGCGAAACCCTGACCGAGTGGGCCCGTGGTCGTCTCGACGCCCGGAGTGTGGCGATACTCGGGGTGCCCTGGGGTCCGGGACCCCCATTGACGAAAGTCTTTGATGTCATCCAAAGACAGGTCGTAGCCGGTGAGGTGCAGAAGTGAATACAAAAGCAACGATGCGTGCCCGGCAGAAAGAATAAACCTGTCGCGATCGGGCCAAGTCGGATCCTGCGGATTGTGTTTCAGGTACCGAGTCCACAGAACATAAGCCATGGGTGCCATGCCCATGGGGGCCCCGGGGTGTCCACATGTAGCCTTCTCAACGGCATCCATTGCCAGGGTGCGGATGGTGTTGATACTGAGCAGATCCAGTTCGGTGCCGTGCGAAGCGATTTTTTCAGTCATGTTTAGTTTCTCCAAGGGCTGTTTTGCACTCCTCTATGGCAGCTTTAAGACCGCCTGGATGCCGGAAAAGCGCAGAGCCTACTACGAATGTATCAGCCCCCGCTTTGGCGGCCCTTCCTATGGTCTCGGCTGTGATTCCGCCGTCCACCTCGAGAGGGATGGTGAGACCGCACGAGTCGATAAGCGCTCGGGCGTCCGCAATTTTAGGCTCCATGTCAGCAATGTAGCCCTGCCCGCCGAAGCCGGGGTTAACCGTCATTATCAGAAGGTGATCTATCGAGCCGATGACGTTGCGGATGCCCTCGAGTGAAGTCGCCGGGTTCAGCGCAACGCCCGATTTTGCCCCCAGTTTCCGAATTTCCTCGAGGGTGCGGTGCAAATGGACTTGAGCCTCGGGGTGGACGATGACGGTTTCGCACCCCGCGGCGACATATTGTCCGATCCACAGATGGGCATCCTCGATCATCAAATGGGCCTCGTAGTGCATTTGGGTGACGCCCCGGCAGGCCTTGATGACCTCGGCCCCAAAAGTCATGTTTGGGACGAAATGGCCATCCATCACGTCCCACTGAATAGCGTCGGCGCCGCCCGCTTCGAGCGCGGTCACCTCCGCGCCCAATTTCGACAAATCGGCGTTCAACACGGAGGGGACAATTCGAGGGGGATTCATGCCGGTCGTCATCTTCGCATATTCAAGGGGCAGGTGGCTCGTCGGGCGGAGCGTCGGGTGTCTCGGCGTATACCTGGGGATACATCGAACTTATTCCGCCGGCCACCTTGGCAAGCTCGTCATTTTTGGGCTCGAGCTGACGGGCCTTCTTGATCGCCCAGGTTGCGCCGACCGAATCCCCTGCTCTGGCCAGTACTTCAGCCCCTGCTGCGACCGCTTTCCAAATATCGGTTCCGGGCCGATAGCGCCTTGCTGCTTCGGCCGCCAGCACTCGAACCTTCGGAACAAACTCCGCCGGAAGGCGGGCCTCAGCCATTCCCAGAATCGTGGTTACCGTCGCGTAGGCATAGGAAGCATTGGCGTAGCTGCGCTCGATTGAGGCCAGCAGCGGGCCCTTGCTCAACATTCGAAGGGCTTCTTCGCGTAGATTCTGAGCGCGCTCCAGGGCTTCATCGGTCTCGCCGGTCCCCAATTGCCTCTGCGCCGATTGGACGCGATCCCACAGATCTTTAGCGGTTGCCATGACGAAGTTAAGACTACACACTTGGGGTCCCGTGCCGGGCAACTGTCGTGCCTTTCCGGGACTTCGCGACACCGCGAGCCGCAAATTGCTATTCTTTGGCACCCATGGCTACCAACTCTCTATCTTTGTCGGCCCAACCTAAATCCAGACCGCGCCCAATTATGCTGGGAGTTGTCGGAGATTCAGCCTCCGGCAAGACCACGTTGACGGACGGAATCTTGAATATCGTGGGCCGAGACCGGGTGACGGCTATTTGCACCGACGACTACCACCGGTACGATCGCGAGGCGCGCAAAGAGCTGAACATCACTCCCTTGAACCCTGAGTGCAACTACATGGAAATCATTGAGCAGCACCTCAGGCTGTTTGCCCTGGGAGAAACAATCCTGAAGCCCAAATACAACCATTCACACGGAACACTCGATGCTCCCGAACTGGTGTCTCCCGCCGACTACATGGTTATCGAAGGGCTTTTTCCGTTTTACTCAAAGCCGATGCGGGAATGTTTCGATGTGAAGGTCTACCTCGACCCACCCGAAGACGTGCGCCGCGCCTGGAAAATAAAGCGCGACACGACCAAGCGTAATTATACTGAGGAGCAGGTCCTAGCCGATTTGGATCGGCGCGAGCCCGATTCCGAGTCCTTCATCCGGCCACAGCGAGCCCACGCAGATATCGTCGTGCGCTTTTATCCTCCCAGCGATGACCTCAATGACCCGAGGCACTTCAATGTCAGGTTGGTTTTGAGACCCTCCCTTCCACATCCGTACCTTGCCGAAATTGCCTCGGAGACCCGTACCGCCAAGTTCGAGCCCATTCGGTTTTCTCTTGCTCGCGACCGCGGCCAGCCGGTTGACGTTTTAGAAATTGATGGGAGCGTGCCCGCTGAGGTGGCCCAAGCGGCTGAGGCAGTAATCTGGGACAAGATGGATCATCACGGTGATTTGAATCCAGATGCAATCGGATTGTTCGCCGAGGATCAAAAAAGTTCTAGGCCTCTAGGAATAACCCAGTTGTTGATCGTTTTTCAGCTCCTGAAAGCCAGGGCGGATTCGGACGAGTCTCAATAGCATCACCATTCAGATTCACCGTCAGGATGCACCGTCAGGATTCACCGTCAGGATTCACCACCCGACTAAAGGCAGCCAAAATCTCCGGCGGAGCTTTTTCCGGCGATCCTGAATCAAAGGGCGGCTTGGGGTCGTATTCGATATTGAGCTGAATGGCCTGGGCGGCCGCTTCCCCGGCGAGCTCTGCCGCAAGAGTAAGGGCCATGTCGATCCCTGCAGAAACGCCCGCTGCGGTGATTACCTTGCCGTCTTTCACGACCCTGCTCTTTACGGGAGTTGCTCCGAGTTCCTCTAGTTCTTCCATTGCCATCCAGTGAGTGGTTGCTTTCTTGCCGATCAAAAAGCCCGCCTTGGCGAGCAACAGCGCGCCCGTGCATACCGAGCAAACCGTTGTCGCCTGTCTGCCTGCTCGCTTGAGATAGGCGATCATCGCCACATTGCTCATTTGTTGGGCCTGCCCTGGGCCCCCTGGAACAACAATCACGTCGAGCGGGGGGGCCTGTTCGAAGGTAACCTCAGGAACCATAGTCAGTCCCTGATGGGACCTCACAGGCTCAAGTGTCTCGGATATCCAAACGGTGCGGTAGCCGGCATTAACTCCATGTTCTCCGAGGCTGGCAAGGACCTCATAAGGTCCAACGATATCCAGCGCCGCCAGCCCCGGAAAAAGAACCAGGCCGATGACGCGGTCATGTTCAGGCACTTGATGCGGCGGAACTTGATGCGGCGGAATCGGTTGAGGCAGGACCGGTTAAAGCATCTTCGCCCGACAGCACTGGCCCGAGGACCGGGTCCGCCGAGATGGAATTCCAAAACAGATCGGCTATCACGCTGTAGCCGAACGTGGAAGGATGAAATCCGTCGTCGGCTATCAAAGGAAGATTTAGGTGAGCGATGGCTTGGCCGGCCTGATATAAATCAATCACTGTGGCGCCGTATTGACCTGCAACCGCTGCAATGGCACCATTCCACTGGAGAATCCGGTCTTTGAGGGATTCCGGTGGCTCATTGTGGTACCTGGGAACCTGGGTTAGATCGGGAACGTTGCCGATGAAGATACGAGCGGTCCCGCAACTTGCTGTGCCTTCCAAGAGTTGAGCAAGAGATTTTTCATAGTCCTTCAACCCAACTCCGGCGTCGAAATCGTTGGTGGCCAGCCAAACCGTGACGAGGTCCGCTTCCACCTCGCGGGCGGCGGGAAGTTGCTGCTGAACCGCCTGGGCCACGGTTGAGCCGTCCACTCCGAGCCTCAAAAACTTTGATCCACGAGGCAGTCGCGAGTGCAGCAATGCAACCCAAGATTCCTTCTGGGGGTTCGCCGCGCCGACTCCAACCGTGTCCGAAGCTCCTATGGCTACGTATACAAAAGTACGGTTCTTACGTAATCGTCTCATCGTGTCCACTTTTGGTCTCACTTTTTACGAGAATAGCCCCATGGCGAATTTAACCGGGGCGGGTTTAACCGGGAAGCCGGCGGATTCCATTGAAGCCATTCGTTCCCAAGTAGTTCGATGCGAACGATGCCCGCGGCTTGTCGAGTGGCGGCAGGCGGTTGCCATGCAGCCTCCTGCCCGCTACTGCGGACAGAACTATTGGGCCGGGCCTTTGCCGGGCTTCGGGGATCCCTCGGCCAGGTTGCTCGTGGTCGGACTGGCGCCCGCTGCCCACGGCGGGAACCGGACCGGCAGGATGTTCACGGGTGACCGCTCGGGAGACTGGCTGTTTAGAGCCCTGCACAAGACCGGATTTGCAAACCAGCCCGAGTCGGCCCATTCCGCCGACGGACTTGCGCTCACCGACTGCTACGTTTCTGCGGTGGTCCGCTGCGCCCCTCCGGCCAACAAGCCGACTCCCACTGAACGGGACAACTGCCTGCCCTACCTGGCGAGAGAACTGGCGGTTCTAAAAAACGTGGGGGTTATCGTGGCCCTCGGAGGATTTGCCTGGGAGGGGACACTTCGGGCATTGGATCTATCGGCGAATGGAAAGGCTAAAGCCAGGCCCCGCTTTGGACATGGGGTTGTTGCTTTAGTGCATGGGTATAAATTATTTGGCTCTTACCATCCGAGCCAGCAAAACACCTTCACCGGCAAATTGACTGCGGCGGCATTCGATGCAGTGTTCGAAAAAGCCAGGCTATCGGCCGTCAGTCGGGGCGTCTGAGAGTTCTTGGGGACGGCGCGGGCGTAAGATGCGGGCGTAAGATAAGCAATTCAAGTTGATAAAAGGAGAGCAAATTAAGTGATAGGCGACAAACTGCGCGGGTCATTAAACGACCAAATAAATGAGGAATTTCAATCCGCCTACCTGTACCTGGCAATGTCGGCAAACTGCGAGTCCCAAAATCTGCCCGGCTTTGCCAACTGGTTCAAAATGCAGGCGGAGGAAGAACTGCGCCACGGGATGCGGTTTTTTCAGTTCATTTTGGATCGTGAAGGGCACGTTGCGCTTCAAGGAATTACGGCGCCCCCTGAAGAATTCGGGTCACTGGCGGCTCTTCTAGAGGATGCTCTGAATCACGAGCGCCAGGTAACTCGCTCAATCCATGATCTGTACCGGCTCGCCGAAGAAGAAAAGGATTACCCGGCTTACGCGCTGCTCGAGGAATTCGCGACCGAACAAGTTGAGGAAGAAAAAAGCGTGACCTACATTCTGGAGTCGCTAAAAAGAGTAGGCGAGGACGGCACGGGTCTTTTCATTCTCGACAAGGAACTCGCAGGCAGGGGAGCCGCCGCGGGCGCCGGCGGCTAGGTTAATCGGACTCGGGTTTCTGTGGCCTGTGGCTAGTGCACTAGGTCCCCAGGTCGATGAATTTGGCGTCGCGGGCTTCGATTGTTTGCGAGATTTGATCGATCACTTCCGCGGGAATCTCTTCGTCAACACTTAACCCCATGAGTGCTTCGCCGCCGATTTTCTCGCGGCTTACCTGCATGCTGGCTATGTTGATCCCTGAACTGCCGAGGACACTGCCGACCTGGCCGATCACTCCGGGGCGATCGCCGTAACGCACGAAGCACATGTATCGCTCGGGAGGCATGTCCATGGCGTAGTCGTAAACGCGAACGATGCGCTCTTCATCCTTTTTTCCGACGAGTGAGCCACCGACCGTGACCTTGCCCTGATCAGATTCAGCACTCAGTAGAATCAGGTTGACGAAATCCAGCGCAGCGGCCGTCTTTGTTTCAGTGACTTGCATTCCGCGCTCTTCAGCCAGCAGAGGGGCATTCACGTACGTGACGGGCTCGTGGACGATTTTCGAAAACATGCCCTTGAGTCCGGCCAAAGTGAGGATTCGGGTGTCCTGGTCGGAAATCGCGCCATGAAACTCGAAGTGCAGATCGTTTAGCCCCGACCCGGCAACGCCGGTTAGAATCCGCCCGAGTTTTTCTGTCAGCGGAATGAATGGGCGCAGCATTTCGACGTACTCGGCCCCGCCTTGAATATTGACTGCGTATGGAGCGAACTCACCGCGCAGCGCCAGAAGGACCTGTTCGGCTATCGACACGCCGGCCTTCGATTGAGCTTCTTCGGTAGAAGCTCCGAGATGGGGTGTTACTACGAAGTCGGTGACCTTAAAAAATGGATGCTCACCGGGGGGTTCTTTTTCGTAAACGTCGACGGCTGCCCCGGCCACCCTGCCATCGTCGTGGGCGGCGATTAGCGCTTTTTCATCGACTATTCCGCCCCGGGCGACGTTGATGATTCTCACCCCGGGCTTCATTACTTCGAACTCCTTCGGTCCGAGGATGGCTCTCGTTTCGGAGGTTTTCGGAAGGTGGACCGTGATGAAGTCGGACTGCCGGCATAGCTCCTCGATGCTGGCCGCAAGCTCAACCCCAATCTGTACGGCACGAGCTTTGGAAACGTAAGGGTCGTAGGCGACCAGGCGCATTCCGAATGCTGAAGCCCGTGCGGCGACAAGGGTTCCAATTCGCCCCAAACCAAGAATTCCAAGAGTCTTTCCGTGCAGTTCGACGCCGGTAAATCGCTCGCGCTCCCAGCCGCCGGCTCTCAGCGATGCGTCGGCCGCCGGTACATTTCGGGCGAGCGAAAGCAGCAAAGCCATCGTGTGCTCGGCTGCCGACAAAATATTGCTCTGCGGCGCATTCACAACGAGCACGCCCTTTCGAGTGGCTGCCTCGACGTCGATGTTGTCGAGGCCTATTCCGGCCCGGCCGACGACCTTTAGGTTGGTGCCTTTTTCAATTACATCTTTTGTGATCTTGGTTGAAGAACGCACGATGACCGCGTCGTAATCGTCGATGACCTCTAGCAATCCCTCGGGCGTTAGGTCGAAGCGCTGATCTACTTCAAGCTCCGCTTGAAGTTTTTCGATCCCTTCGTCGGCGAGAGGTTCGGCTACGAGGACCTTCAATTCTTGCCTAGCTCTGCCTGGGCGGCAGCTACTCCTGCGCCGAGTTTCAAGGCATAACCTAACTCAGCGAGCACCATCTCCAGAGCACCGAACAGGCGAATCACGTCCAAAGGCTCGAACCATCCGAGGTGGCCGATCCGGAAGACCTGGTTCTTGAGAGGGCCCTGTCCGGGAGCGACGATGATTCCGTATTTTGAGCGCAGCAGACCGACGATTTGTGAATCGGTCATGCCCTCGGGGGTTTTAACGGTTGTAACGCAGACTGCCCGGTCGCCATCTTCGCCCATTACGTCGAGGCCGAGGGCCGAAGCCCCGGCTTTGACCGCCTTTGCCAGTCTGTAATGGCGGGTCAGAATCTCCTCGCGCCCTTCCTCCCTGGCGGCTCTAACCGAGGCTGCCAGCCCTGCGAGGACCGACATTGCGGGAGTCCATGGGCTCTCAGGGTCCTTGCGGTCCGCAGCGTCCTTGTAGGCCGTCCAATCCCAATAGAATCTAGGCGCCTTCGACTCGGCGTGGGCTTTCCATCCTTTTTCTCCGACCGCTATGAAAGCGATACCCGGCGTTGCGCCGAGAGCTTTTTGCGAGCCACCGATGCAAACGTCGATGCCCCAATCGTCCATACGAATATCAACAGCGCCGATCGAGGAAATGGCATCGACGACAAGCAAGCGATCTTCCGCCTTTACTGCCTTCGCAATTGGCTCAAGGTCGTTTACGACTCCGGTTGAGGTTTCAGAATGCTGGACGAAAACGGCTTTGATTGCAGGGTCGGCTTGAAGTGCCTTGGTGATGTCCTCGGGTTTTGCGACCTTGCCCCACTCGTATGAGAGCATGGTTATGTCGCATCCGAACTGCTCCAGCATGGTTTGGAAGCGTTCTCCGAAAAAACCGACCGAAACCACCAGGACCTTGTCGCCCGGTGAAGTCACGTTGGCTACGGCGCCTTCCATTCCGCCGGTTCCCGAAGACGTGTAAACGATCACGTCGGCCTTGGTGTCGAGGAGCCATTGGACCCCTTCGATAACTTCAGTAAGCAGCTTGCCGTAGCCGGGCCCCCGGTGGTAAACAATGGGCGCTCCCTGGGCCTCGTAAACGAAATGGGGTACGGGCGTGGGCCCGGGTGTCATCAAGATTTCTGGGCGGTCGATCATGTAAAACTCCTAACGGAAGTCGGTTTCTTAAATTGGCGGACTAAAAGAAATGAGAATGCGTAATGTCCGATTATCCCGCACCCAGGCGTTCAGGTCTTAAAGACGAACGACTAAGTGTTCTCGGAATAGTCCTATCCGTCAACGTGGGGTCCGAAACGGAGTTCATGTGGCGAGGCAAACCCCGAACAAGCTCAATCTGGAAGCGCCCGGTTGAAGGCCGGGTTGAAATACGCGGTAACAACCTTCAGGGCGACGTTCAGGCGGACCTGAGAGTCCACGGTGGGCCCCGCAAGGCCCTTTACGCATACTCCTGGGAGGATTCGCTTTGGTGGGAGCAGGAGTTAGGCAGGGAGATCGAGGCGGGCGCCTGGGGTGAAAACTTGACTCTGAAAGGTGTACCGGTCGAGGAGTGCAAGCCGGGGGACCGCTGGCAGGTGGGATCGGCCCTGGTGGAAATCACTCAACCCAGGGTCCCCTGTTGGAAACTGGGCGCAAAGATGCAAGACCCCAGGTTCCCTCGCAAGTTCGCTCGATCTGAAAGAACGGGGGCTTACCTGGCGGTGGTAGAAGAGGGCAATGTCGGGGCCGGCGATGAAGTGCTGCTGCTTTCTCGCTCCGAGCACCCGGTAACAATCGGATTACTGGCCCATTTGAATCATACCGACGGCGAGCTTGCTGCTATGTACCTGCAGGCAACCCAGATGGATCTCAGCGCCGAGGAGTGGAGGAGGCTCTTCCCGGAACCCTA
>JBPCIX010000015.1:0-20690 GCA_051005875.1 Actinomycetota bacterium
AAATTGTGCCTTCGGGCAAATCAAAAATGCCGACGCTTCTTTCACGAAGTTGCTCGATGATTGTGTATCCGTGGGCCGAGCGCTCGGCCAAGATGGAGAGCAATACGACGTCAAGATGCCCCTTTAAGGCGTTTCCGTGGATCGACATACCTAGAGATACTAGGTATCAGTCCAGCACGATGTCAAGTTTGACAGGACCATTACCAAGAAAAACCTGCTACTGTGTGCCGCATGGTAGCAGGCGGTACCGGACTCATTACTCAAATGCGACGAGGAACTCTGGAGTTTTGCGTTATGGCTTTGTTACGGAACGAGAAGCTCTACGGATTCGATCTGGTTCGGAAACTGAGTGACGTAGATGGGCTCGTTACTAGCGAAGGAACGATCTATCCCCTGCTCAGTCGACTCCGTCGGGACGGATTGGTGAAGACCTTCTGGCGAGAATCGCCTGCCGGACCACCCCGCCGCTATTACGAACTGACTACCGCAGGCACAAAGGCTCTGGACGCATTCTCAGAAGAGTGGGACCGATTCAGCACGGCGGTCAGTCTCTTAATTAAAGGAGAGGACCAATCATGAACACGCAGCAAACGCGCATTGTTGACAACTACAAGTCGGTACTTCGACGCTCGCTTCAAGGACTGCCCGAGAGTCGAAGGAACGAGATACAGCGAGATATAGAAGAGCATATTGATCAGGCGGTAAGAGAAGCAGAGCCCTTGGATGATGCCGAACTAAGGACGTTACTCGAGCGAATTGGTGACCCTGATGACATCGCCGCCGGCGCCGCCGAAGAAGGTAGGGGGACAGTGAAGACTGTTCCAATTCTCGAAATCTTTGCCCTGATATTCCTTCTCCTCGGAGGGATCCTACTGCCTTTCGTCGGCTGGTTTGCCGGTTTGGTTCTTTTGTGGGCCTCAAAACGGTGGACCTTTTCCGACAAGGTAGTCGGAACGCTAATTGTCCCTGGCGGCCTCGCGGTTCCCTTTTGGCTCGCTTTCATGCTTCGGTATGACGACTGCCCAAACTGCCCCGGGGACCCACCCACGCTCGGATCCGGACCCTTCGGCACCCTAGTCAGGCGCTTCTTTCCAACCATTCACTTCGGCATGGGCATTCTCCGAGTGCTGTTCCTCATAATCGTTCTGGCCACACTTCTGGCCACTTTCTATCTAAGCCTGCGCCTTCGTCGCCGGTCGGCAACCACCGATGCGGGGTGATACAAACAACAGGTCGACTTTGGCCCAGATACCGACTACACCTGGCCCCCGACGTCGGGCAGGTCCTTTTTTAGACAGCACCGAGATTTCCATGGCGAGCCTGGCGAGGTGTGCGACCAGTGAAGTTAAACGAGAGGTTGACTTTTGTACAAGGGTTACCACGAAACAAGTAAGCAAGACAGAGGAACGGAGTAGTGATGATTTCATTGATAAGAGGTCTGTTGCCTATGGTCTTGATTTTTGCATCTATATTTTGGCCGGCTGGGTCGGCGCGGGCTTGTTCCCTAGATCCGGGTGTCGCGCATGCGGATCGCCTCGCCGGGTCGAAAGCAGCTTTCATTGGGACGCTTTTGTCCAAACAGCCCCTTACAGACTCCTCAATTGCGGAACTGGCAGATCGAATCTACCGGTTTCGAGTGCAAACTGGGGTTAAGGGTGTTCTTGGCGAAGAGGTTAGCGTTCGTTTTGGTTCAGACTTCGCCGGATGCACAGGAGAGTTCTCGACCAAGGAACCGGTCGGTATTCTGCTCTTCCAGGATGAGGGAGATGCCTGGCTGTCGGGCGTTGGAGGCTTCATGTTACCGAATGATCTAAAGGACGCTCGTCGCACATTGGGAGCGGCGGCTCCGAGCTTGCAGACCGCCAAGCCCTCCCCGGCCTCGGCCGGTCTCTCTGCCTCGAGCGTCCATCCGAACGCAAGTTCCGTTCAGTCGGATTCGAGAGGGGAGAAGATACCACTTTGGACCATACTTCTGATTGGATCATTCATCTTCGGACCGGCAGTCCTTATCTTTGCCAGAGGGCAGTACCAAGTTCTACATGGGCCGGAAGAGGGACGTCGCTAGGAGGGTCATCCTGAACCCTTCTAACAAGCCTCAGCGCAGCAAACAGGTCGTGGCGCCATCAGCGGGCTTTTTGCTATGTCGTTGGGAGTCCTCCGGCGCCCAAAAACTGCTTCGCCCTTGCCGAAAGTCGTAAACCTTGACAATCAAGGCACACCTTATGAAGTCGCCCAACAGAGTTCGGTCAAGCATCCCGCCCAGAGCGGTCTGCATCCTGCTGACTCTCACCGGAGTTGCCTGCACCGCCGCCAGAAATCCCAGCTACACAGGTTGGAAAATGTGATCTTGAGTTCGTGGGGGAAGCCTCAAGAGGAATGCACCCTCAGAATGCCGTGCCTCTGACCTGCGAAAATTCTGGAGCGGACGACCGGATTCGAACCGGCGACCCTCACCTTGGCAAGGTGATGCTCTACCAACTGAGCCACGTCCGCAGGTGCTAGGCGAATCGTATCATCCCCCCGGGGTAAGGCGGGTACGTTAAGGAATGCGCCCTGAGGACTTCCTAAGGTCGGGGAACGGACCGACCGTTGCTCTGGCCGCCGGCCACAATTTTGCCATCCCTAGAGCAACCCCGGCCCCAATGGCCGCTCCTGCAATGACGTCGCTGTCGTAATGCTTGCGGGCTCGAACGAGAGCCCAGTGTCCTAGCATCGCGGCGGTCCCGAGCGGGAGGAACGCTTTCGGCATCTCTTGAGAGGCCCCGAGTACATAGGCTGTTTCTGCAGCGGAGTGGCCCGACGGAAACGCACCAAAAATGATCTGTGGCTTTTTGGCTCGCCGGTGCCTGGGCTGGGGCCGGCCGAATACCGGCTTAAGCCCATTGCCAAGCGCGGCCGCTATTAAGTATCCAACGACTCCGCGCCTGGCCGCCCGCGGGCCTTGTGGTCCGTCGGCGTTCGCCAAAGGGATCGTCACGCTGGCCCAAAACAAAGGTTGCCTGGTTACCATCCCGATGCGTCCCAGTAGGCGCCCAATCGGCGGCTCATCGCCCTTGAGTCTCTTCTTTTTCTTGGTGTAGTTAGGCACCCGTGGATCCAAATCCTCCGGTGCCCCGTTGCGAGTCCGGCAGAGAATCGGCCTCGACTACTCGAATTTCGGGGACCGGCAAAACAACGAGCTGAGCTATTTTCTCGCCTCTATTGATGTCGATGGCTTCGTCCTGATCCAGATTTATCGCAATTACGCTTATCTCGCCCCTGTAGCCGGAATCTATCAAGCCGGGAGAGTTCACTATCCCTAGGCCCCTGGTGATCGCCAGTCCGGAGCGAGGCTGCACGTAGCCGGCGTGGCCAGTAGGGATTGCCACGGCAATGCCAGTTGGAATCAGTATGCGCTCCCCCGGCTTTAGGGAAATATCAATGGCGGAAATTAGGTCAAGTCCGGCATCGTGCTCGTGGGCCTTGCGAGGCAGCGTCAGGCCGGTATCTAGCCTCTTTATAAGTAACTCTAGGGTCAAGCCTTTGTCTTTGCTCTGCGCTTTGGCGGAATCTTCTTTTGCAAAATTCCGAGTTCCCGCTCGAAATCAGTCAACTCCTGGAAGTCCTTGTAAACACTCGCAAACCTCAGATAAGCGACTTCGTCGAGGACCCTCAGGCGCTCAAGAATTTCTTTGCCCAGGTCTGCGCTCTGCACAACATTTCGGCCCTGCTCTTTTACCGAGTCGATTAGATCCGATGCAAGTCTGTCCAAATCGTCTTCTGTTACCGGTCTGTTGGCGCACGCTTTTCGTACTCCGGCGATCAGCTTTTCCTTCTCGAACGGCTCCTTTTCACCCAGGCGCTTTTCTACCAGAAGTGGAATCTCCTCGAGTCGCTCATAGGTAGTAAATCTTTCGTTGCATTTTTCGCATTCCCGCCGCCGCCGAATGGCCCGCCCATCCTCAGCCACCCGTGAATCAACAACCCGAGACTCCGGATGACTACAAAATAGACATTGCACCTAAGTCCTCCAAGTCCGGAGAACGCAGCCATCGGGAAGCGGGACAGCCCGGGGCTGAGGGTAATTCCAGGTTTCCGAGGGCAAGGCGCGAGGAGCGAAGTGTGCTGCGCACATGAGCGACGAGGAACGCAGCCATCGGGAAGCTGGGGGCACCCTCAGGAGCAGCCTGAGGTTGTTCCGCATGACTCGCATACAAAACATGAGCCTGCCGGCTGCATTGTTATGCCGCATGTGTAGCAATACGGCGCATCTATGCGCATGAACGCTTCACCCAAGTTCGGCATCGCTGAGCGCTCCTGAGCGGCGCCCAAAGCCGATGGATGCGCGGTCATCGATTCCTGCTTGCCGCTTTTCGCATGACCGTTGGTTTTGATTTCGGTTCCTCCATTTAACTCAATCTGGCGTTCGCCGGTTGTCTTGATGTTGACCGACTCTCTTTCGCTGTCACTCAGATAATCGGAGGCCAGTCTTCGGAAGATGTAGTCGACTATGGAACTCGCGAATCTGAAGTCGGCATCATCGGTTACCCCGGAAGGTTCAAAGCGCATGTTGATGAACTTCTCGACATAGGCCTTCAAAGGAACACCGTACTGAAGACCGAGAGAAACACTGATCGCAAAGGCGTCCATGATGCCGGCGAGGGTGCTGCCCTGCTTGGCGACTTTCAGGAATATCTCGCCCATCTCGCCGTCGGGGTACTCCCCCGCCGTAACGTAACCGTCGCAGTCGGCTATCCGGAAAGACATCGTCTTGGCCGTCCTTTTGCGGGGCAACCTGCGCCGAACCGGCTTTGGGTGCCCCGGCGCAACTGGAGAGTCGGCGCCTTCAGCATCGGTGCCGGCTTGCGCTCCGGGCTTTTTCCCGACATTCAGCGGTTGCGCTACCTTGCAGTTGTCTCGATAAAGGGCCAGATTCTTGAGACCCATCCGCCAACTTTCTACATACAGCTGCTCGATTTCATCAACCGATGCGTCCTCTGGCATGTTGACGGTCTTGCTGATCGAACCGCAAAGAAACGGCTGAACCGCCGACATCATCTTCACGTGACCCATGTAGTGAATCGGGCTGTCTCCCATTGCGCAATCGAAGACCGCGTGGTCCTCGGGCTTAATGAATGGGGCGCCTTTTACGGTGAAGTTCTCGGCAATGTGAGCCACGATCTGCGAAACCTCGTTCGGCTGGTAGCCGAGCCGCTTGAGCGCACTTGGCACCCTCTGGTTGACTATCTTCATAGTTCCGCCGCCGACCAGCTTCTTTGTCTTGACCAAAGCCAGGTCCGGCTCGATGCCGGTGGTATCTGCATCCATCAGGAAGGAAATGGTCCCAGTCGGCGCTATGAGTGTGGTCTGAGCGTTGCGGAATCCGTAGGCTTCGCCCAGTTCGATCGCGGTTTCCCACTCCTTTTTCGCCGCTTCGAGGATGTGTGCCGGCGCCAAGGTTGCATCGATGTTGGCGACTTCGTCACGGTGGCGACGGATGACGGCCAGGTGAGCGGCAGCATTACCCTGCTTATTCCATCCCGGATAAGGACCCAGTTCCTTCGCCAGCTCGGCCGACCGGCGATTCGCTGCCCCTGCCATTAAGGCGGTGATCGCCCCCGCCCAAGCCCGTCCAGCCGCAGAATCGTAGGCGACTCCTTCATCCATCAGCAAGGCGCCAAGGTCGGTGTACCCCAGACCAAGCTCCCGGTAGTTGGCGACCATGTCTGTGATCTTGGTCGTTGGATACTCAGCATTGGTCACAGAGACATCCATCGCGCTGAGAGTGATCTCAACCGCCGAAACGAATTCGTCAACTCTGAAATGACCTTCGGCATCCACGAACTTGGTCAGACGAAGGCTTGCTAGATTGCACGATGTATTCGCGGGACGGCAAAATTCGGCGCAGGGATTAGTTGAGCGGATAGGTCCTTCGGCAGGAGACGTGTGCCAATCGTTGAGAGTTCCAAGGTAAAACACTCCTGGGTCGGCGCATTCCCAAGCTGCTTGGGCGATTTGACGCATGAGCTCACGGGCTTTGAGTGTTTTCACGGCCCTTCCGTCCTTTACCGCCTTGAGGTGCCAGTCTTTGTCGTCAACGTAGGCCTGGATGAATTCATCGGAGAGCCCGACCGAGTTATTGGCGTTTTGGTACTGGACGGAATAGGAATCCTTTCCATCGAGATCCATGTCGAAGCCTGCGGCTCTTAGGGCCCTGGCCTTTTGCTCCTCGCGAGTTTTGCACCAAATGAATTCTTCGATGTCGGGATGATCTGCATCCAGGACAACCATCTTTGCCGCGCGCCTCGTCGAGCCGCCCGACTTTATGGTTCCGGCTGAAGCGTCTGCGCCGCGCATGAACGAGACCGGGCCCGAAGCTGTGCCGCCGGAGGTGAGCTGCTCTTTTGACGACCGCAATTTTGACAGGTTGACACCGGCCCCCGAGCCGGCCTTGAAAATCAATCCCTCTTCGGTATACCAGTTGAGTATCGACGGCATATTGTCTTCAACATCGAGGATGAAACATGCCGAGACCCTTGGCCTTTCGACCAATCCAACGTTGAACCAGACAGGCGAGTTGAAGGCCATCTTTTGGTTTAAAAGCAAATGGGTCAGCTCATCCTTGAAAGCTTGGGCCTGGTCCTCGTCCCCGAAATAGCGGTCCTCGGTCCCTTTTTCGGTGTACCAGTTCACCACCCGGCCGATCATTTGCCTTACCGATGTTTCGCGCTGGGGAGTATTCATGGGGCCGCGGAAATACTTTTGGGCGACGATGTTCGTGGAGTTTTGGGACCAGGACTTCGGAAACTCGATGCCCTTTTGCTCGAAGGCGGGCGCTTCGGGGGATCCGATGAGGGCGTCGCGAACGTCCCACTCAACCTCATCCATCGGGTCTACCCCGGCTTTAGTAAAAAGCCTGCCGAAAGTTAGTTTCTTGCGTGCGGAAACCGCCAATTCCTGTTCTGTTTTAGCCACTAACCGTCCCTTTCTCCCGAGTCCGGGAAACAATTATACCCCTATATGTAGTGTTGGAAGTGCTCCCGAAGAGCAGATGTAGGGGTTACCTTCCGAATTAGACATCCCGCGCCTACCCCTTGTCAACCTTAAAGACAGAAAAGTTCTGAGTTAGTGCCCTGACCACACGGCACTAGGGAAGAATGAGTTTTTGGCCGGGCGACAGCTGAGCACCCTTGAGGCCGTTCAGGACCTGTACCTCGTAAACAAATCTTCGAGGATCCTTTTGGGCGTTGCTTTCCCGCGCCAGGGCCCACAGCGATTCGCCGGCTTTTACTACATGGATCTTTTGCAGATGCGACTGTGACGGGTCCGCAGCGAAGATCTTCGGAACGACTATCCCCAAAACAAGCCCTACCAACAGAGCGACGGCGGCAAGGCGAATGGCGTTCCACCTAACGCTCATCGGGACCGAGCCAGGCTGTTGAAAAAGATCCTGCAAAGTCTCCCGGGAATCCGAACATATGTTCTCATTTGTGTTAGAGTTTAGGCCGAACAGATGTTCGTGTCAACAACTTAAACAAGTTTTTAAATAAAAGCACTAGGAGGGGTCCAATGGAAAACATGCAACACCCGGTAGACGGGTCCGATCTCACCGAGCGCCAGCGCGACATCCTTGACTTCATCGTCGCAACTGTCCAAGAACGCGGATTTCCGCCCGCGGTCCGCGAAATATGCGAGGCCGTCGGCTTAAGTTCCCCCAGCACCGTCCATGCGCATTTAAAGAGCCTTGAAGAGCGCGGCTATCTTCGTCGCGACCCCACGAAACCACGGGCCATCGAAGTCCGATGGGGCGAAGAGGTCGGCGCTATGGAGGACCGCCCGAGGGTCCGCAACCTTCCCATCTACGGATCAATCGCGGCGGGGCCGGCGACACTCGCGGCGCAAACCAACGAGGGAATCCTGCCTGTGCCTGAGGAATTCGTTTCGGATGCTCCCCACTTTGTTCTGACCATCAAAGGGGACAGCATGATCAACGCCGGCATCCTCGATGGCGACCTTGTCGTTATCAAGGCACAACCCAGTGCAAGCAACGGAGATATAGTCGCCGCCCAGATGAGCGGCCCTACCGGCGAACCTGAGGCCACGGTCAAAAGATTCCAGCGCCAAGCAAACCGAATTCTGCTTATTCCTGAAAACGACTCAATGGCCCCCATCGAGACGCCCGAGGATCTAAGAATTTTAGGGAGAGTAGTCGCCCTCATGAGAAAGTACTGACTACGAATTCGGCCCATTTTGAAATTAGTGCCGGCGGGGCTTTTACCTGCAATTCCATTCCCTCTTCGCCGCTTGTTTCATTGATGACTTCGGCGTCGCGGTGCAGCATGCTTCTTAGCTCGGGTCGGCTGAAAGGAATTTTGAAGGTCGCGAGGGTTCTGCGGCCGGGCAGACTTTCGGCTATTTTCTCGGCCAGCAGGTCCAGGCCAACGCCCTTAAGCGCCGAAATGAAAACTGCGCCCGGAAAGACCCGTTCCAAAGCCCGGCGGTCGCCTTCTGTCAGTTCCTCAGATTTATTCAATGCTACGAGCCCCGGGATTTCACTTGCCCCTATGTCGCTGAGCACGCCGTTAACAGCCTCTACTTGAGCCTTGGGGTCGGCCCTGCTCGCATCAACCACATGAAGCAACAAATCTGAGTGGACGGTTTCTTCGAGGGTCGAGCGAAACGCCTCGACCAATTGGTGGGGCAATTTTTGAACAAAGCCCACCGTGTCTATCAGAACCACCTTGGACCCGTCGGGCATTTCCAATTTCCGGGCGGTCGGGTCGAGAGTTGAGAATAGCTTGTTCTCAACCAACGCTCCCGCGCCGGTAAGCGCGTTCAACAGCGTCGACTTGCCTGAGTTCGTGTAGCCGACCAACGAGATTTGGAAGATCCCCGAACGCAACCGTTGTGCGCGCTTTGTGCCGCGGGTACGCTCGACCTCCTTCAGCTCCTGCTTGAGTTTGACTAAGCGCCTGGAGATCCGGCGACGATCGACCTCGAGCTTTGTCTCACCGGGCCCCCTTGTGCCGAGTCCCGGCCCCGACGCTCCCCCGCCGGAGGCTCGCCCGCCGCCGATCCTGCTCATCACGTCGCCCCAGCCCCTAAGGCGGGGAACCATGTAGTTGATCTGCGCAAGTTCCACCTGCAGCTTGCCTTCGGCAGAGCTGGCGTGCTGGGCAAAGACATCCAGAATCAGCCCGGTTCTGTCGATGATTTTCAGCGCATCGGGGGCGAGGGGATTAACTCCGGCCAGGTCTTCTAGGTTCCTGCCTTGCGCCGGTGCAAGTTCGTCATCGAATACGATCGCGCTTGCATTCAGCCGCCGGGCGATTTCAACAACCTCTTGGGCCTTGCCCTTGCCAATATAGGTAGCGGGATCAGGGCTTTGCTTGACTTGCAGCACCCGTTCGACAGCTTCAGCCCCGGCCGTATCGGCAAGCTGGGCTAGCTCCTCGAGGGAATCCTCAGAAGCATCAAGATCCCGCGATGAGCGAGCCAGCCCGACCAGAACGACCTTTTCTCTTTTCTCTCCAACCTCCGGCGCCTGCGAGGTCAAGCCCCGACTTGCCCCATTACCTTGGCGACCCGGTCCATGCCTTCGCGGACCCTCTCATCAGCGAGTGTCAGCGAGAATCGGACAAACCCCTCGCCGCCCGCGCCATAGCCGGATCCAGGCGCCACAACCACGCCTGCCTTTTCTAGCAGAAACTCGCAAAAGCTCGCAGATGTCTGCCCCTCAGGAACCGGGGTCCATATATACATGGCGCCCCTTGGAGCCTTTAAAGACCACCCGCATGAGTTCAAGGCCCCTACGACCATGTCGCGACGCCGCCGGTAAATCTCCACCGTTTCCGCCACGTGATCCTGGGGACCCTCGAGCGCGGCAATGCCTGCCAGTTGCAACGCGTTGAAGATGCCCGAATCGATATTGGTCTTGACGCGGCCCAAAGCCTCGATGGCCTCTTCCGATCCAACGCACCAACCAACACGCCATCCCGTCATGTTGAAGGTCTTGGATAAGGATCCAAACTCAACCGCTACGTCGAGGGCGCCCTCAACTTGCAGGACACTGGGAGCGACAAATCCGTCGTAGGTGATTTCAGAGTAAGCGGAATCGTGCGCGAGGAGAAGGTCGTTATTACGCGAGTACTGAACGGCCTCTTCGAAAGTGTCCAGCCCGCAAACTGCCGCCGTGGGATTCGCCGGGTAGTTGATCCACAGAATCTTCGCCGCGGCCGCGTCGGCTGGGCTCACAGTCGAATAGTCCGGCAGAAAATCGTTATCGGCTCTGAGCGGCAAGGGCAGGGCTCTCCCGCCGGCCAAAATGGCGCCTAATTCGTAAACGGGATAACCCGGATCCGAAACCAAGATCCCGTCGCCCGGATCGACAAAAGCCGTAGCAAGGTGAGCGATTCCTTCCTTCGATCCAATAAGCGGAAGGACCTGGGTCTCGGGATCAAGGGTTACCCCAAAGCGACGGGCGTAGAACGCTGCAACCGCCTGCCGAAATTCGGGCATCCCGTAGTACGAGGGGTAATGATGCGTCGCTGGGTCTCTTAGCGCCGCGGCGCCTGCTTCGACTATGTGACCGGGGGTAGGACGGTCGGGGTCACCTATTCCGAAAGAGATGACATCGACGCCCTTGGCCTTTGCCTGCTTAACCTTTTTATCGAGCTCTGCAAAAAGATACGGCGGCAGATTATCGATTCGGCGTGCGGTCTTCATAAGTCGCGACTCACCTGGTCCGACAACTCTGCGTCAAAAACATGTACCGCTGGTCCCGTCATGTAAAGCCTTCCTGAAGATTCGTGCTCGACGAACAAGTCGCCGCCGAGCGTGTGAACGGTCGCGGATTTTAAGCCGCTTGCCACAGCTGCAGCGCAGGAACCGCTTCCCGACGCCAGAGTTGGTCCAACTCCGCGTTCCCAAAAGCGAACCTGCAATTCATTACCCAAAACTTGCACGAACTCAACATTGGTTCGGTTCGGAAAGGCCGGGTCCTTTTCAACGAGGGGTCCAATGGCTTCAACGGGGGCTGCGTTGATATCCTCGACCATAGTGACTGCGTGCGGATTTCCCGTCTCGATCAGCCGCCAGACCAGGCCGTGCAACTCGACTTCACCTAGCCCGGTTGGAACGCCCATATCCGCACGAACGGCCGTGACTTCACCGTCATTGACAACCAGTTCCAGGGCACGCACTTCACCTGCTACTTCCATTTTTAGGGTTGTTTCACGGTGATGGCCTTTGTCGAATAGGAACTTTCCAACGCATCTAAGACCATTGCCTGAAACCTCTGCCGGCGACCCATCCGCATTCAGCAAACGGAAAGAAAAATCGGCGGACCGGGAGGGGCCGATTTGAATTACGCCGTCGGCGCCGACGCCGAAATGCCTGTCGCACATATGAATCGCTAGCTGAGGAGTGACTTCCCGTCCAAAAACCAAGAGGAAGTCGTTCCCCAATCCGTGGTACTTCGAAAATTGAACACCCACTAGAGCATTAGGCGACTCAGACGCCGATCAAAGACCGGGCAGCGCGGTCGGGGTCCTCAAACCATTCGACGCGAGGATCGGCACGAAACCATGTAAGTTGCCGGCGGGCGAAGCGCCTTGTACGACCCTTTGTTTCGGCGATTGCCTGCTCCAGCGAGATCCTGCCGTCGAGATATTCAAGTACCTGAGCATAACCAAGCGCCTGCACGGCCGTGAGCGAAGCCCGGTACCCGTTTGCGACAAGGGCTTCCACTTCTTCAACTAGGCCCTGTTCAAACAGCCGATCGACTCTTCGCTCGATGCGGCGATCCAGGGCAGGCCTCGGTAAAGACAATCCCACTACTCGAAGCTTATAAATGGATTCGAACTTATCCCAATTCAAGCCGAAATCGGAAAATTTCTTTCCCGTGAGTGTCACCACCTCGAGGGCTCGCACAATCCGCCGCTCGTTCGAAGCAGGAATCTTCGCGGCCGAAATGGGATCCACACTTGACAGCCGATCGTGCAACCCCCGGGAACCGATCCGGCTGGCATCCGAATACAACTGCTCCCGAATGACGGGATCTGTTGGGGGAAATACCAACGGATCGACAACAGCCCTAAAGTAAAGCCCGGAGCCGCCCACAAGCAAGGCCCCGTTACCCCGTTCACGTATTTGCTCAATGGCCAACCGCGCGGCTTTCTGGAATTCGGCGACCGATAGGTTCCTCGAGGGGTCCACGCAATCGATCATGTGGTGGCGAACTTTTGCTCGGTCCTGCGCCGAAGGTTTGGCGGTTCCCAGATCCATCCCCCGGTACACCGCGCCGGAGTCGATACTGACAATCTCGGCATCGATCTCGCCGGCCACCCTCATGGCAAGGGCGCTTTTTCCCACCGCTGTAGGTCCAACAATTGCGAGCACCTCCAGGCTAGTGGCACTAGTGCCCCTGGGAGGCGTTTTGCTCAGGCCGTAACGCCTTCCAGGTAGTGCGACGCCGCCGACGTTACCCTCACATCGACAAACTCACCCTTTTCGAAATGGCCGTCGAAGTGAACCAGTTTGTTGGATCTGGTCCGGCCCGACACTCGATTTTCCCCCTTCTTGGCCGGCCCTTCAACCAAAACCTCGTAGGTGCCGGGCACCTGGGCAAGATTTCGCCTCAGCGAGATGCTTTCCTGGAGTTCAGCGAGACGGTCAAACCTTTCCTGAACCACAGGTTTGGGAACCTGGCCCCGCATGTCGGCCGCTGCCGTCCCGGGCCTCGGTGAAAACTGGAATGTGTACGAGGCATCAAACTCGGCCTGCCGGACGAGATCGATAGTCTGCTCAAAATCCTGCTCGCTCTCGCCTGGGAACCCAACGATAATGTCGGTTGTGACGGCAAGATTCGGGATGATGCGGCGCGCCATTTCAAGCTTGCCAAGATACTTTTCGCGATCATAAGATCGCTTCATCGCCTTTAAAATGCGGTTGGAACCCGACTGAACCGGCAGATGTAAGTGCTCACAAACTACCGAGGACGTGGCCATCGCGCGGGCCACCGGCTCACGAAAATCCTTTGGGTGTGGCGAGGTAAACCGGACGCGTCGAAGGCCCGGCACGTCATCAAGAGCAATCAGCAGGTCGGCGAACCGCGGCGTTCCATAAATGTCCCGCCCGTAAGAGTTGACGTTTTGGCCGAGCAGCGTCACCTCGGTTACGCCGGTGGCAACTACGCCCTGGACTTCGCCGATAATGTCGCCGATTCGGCGAGAAACCTCGGTCCCCCTCACGCTGGGCACAATGCAGAAGGTGCAAGAGTTATTGCATCCATACTGAATAGCGATCCACGCATGAAACGTGGAACCCCGGCGCGCCGGTAAGGCTGATGGAAACACATTCAAAACTTCTGAGAACTCGACCACGGGGATCCCTTGCGCCTCGGCCTGACCAAGCAGGCCCGGCAGCGCCTCTAGATTTCGGGTGCCCAATACCACGTCGATCCACGGCGCCTTTTCGGCAATCAGGCCGCGGTCTTTCTCGGCCAAGCATCCGGCGACCACCACCTTAAGGTCCGGGCGAGCCTGCTTGATGGGCTTGATGCGACCGAGATTGCCGTAAAGCCTCTTATCCGCACTCTCCCGAATCGCACAGGTATTAAAGAGCACCAGGTCGGCTTCTTCCGGGCCCGACGTTGCCCGGTATCCCTGTGCTTCCAGCAGCCCCGCCAGACGTTCGGAATCATGCTCGTTCATCTGGCACCCAAAAGTGCGGATCCAGTAAGTCTTGGACTTCAATGGCTCACCACTACCTGGGCTCACCACTACCTGCTCGGCTCCCATTTGAAAAATCTAACCGCCAAAATGATCCCTGCCAAGCCCCAAGCCGCGACGATGCCAAGGTCCTGCCAAGCGTAGCCCGCTCCATTCTCAAAAGGATTGTACGAATGCAGCATCGCCTGAAGGTAGTGACGGATTGGGAAAAGATCGGCGATCCTGCGCATCCACTCCGGAGATTGGTTCGGCCCCAAGAAAACGTCGGAGATGAAAAGCAGGGGCAACACGACTGCGTTGACTACAGCCGGCGCAGCCTCCGCATTGGGCACTGCGGCGGTTATGGCGAACCCCAGCGCTGAAAACGACAGCGCGCCCACAATAAGCGTTACGACAAATGCTCCCAAGGTGTGGGTAGGTATCGCGACCCCGTAAAAAAGGCGGCCCGCGGCCACCACTATTGCAACAAGCAAGACCTCAATGGCGGTGGCATGAAGAATCCGTCCGGCAAGGTAGGCAGTGGGCGGCATGGGGGTCCCTCTTTTTCGCTTTAAGACACCCTGCTCCCTGGCTAAGGAAATGCTCATCGCAATGCTGGTAAAGCATGCCGAAATGACCGCAAAAACGGCAATCGCAGGGACGATGAACGTCGCTTGCTTGACCCGCTGGCCATCCATAATGAGAGTTCTGTCCCCAAAAACCGTACCGAAGATAAACAGGAACATCAAGGGGAATGCGAAGGTGAAGAAGGCGGACGCCGGGTTTCGCCAAAACGATTTGTTCTCATAGCGTACCTGCCGAAAAGCCAGAGCGGCCGCATTCATGCCCGGCCCCCTCGCCTCGCCCGGCCGGACCCTTTACCGCCGTCAATTCCCGCGACGTCGCCAGCGCCTGCAGCTTCGGCGCTTCCCGTGAGGCTGAGGTATACATCCTCTAGCGTGGGGCGGGCCACGCTCAGTTCAGCAAGTTCGACCTTCTGCTTGATGGCCCATCCGGTCAGGTCGTGCAGCAGTCGCATGGGCTCGTCCGTTTGCATCAGGACCTTTCCGTTAACGCTCGTAGCGGCAGCTTGCAAGGCGGGTGACAGATCAATGCTGCCTTCGGGCAACGCGAAGGTGATCTTGGTCTGGGCAGGATTTTCGAGTATGAGCGATTCAGGGGAACCCTCAGCCACAATCTTGCCGCCTGCAATAATTGCAACCTTGCCGGCGAGGTACTGCGCTTCGTCCATGTAGTGGGTCGTCAAGAATACCGTCTTTCCGAGTGCGGCAAGATTGCGGATCATTTCCCAGGCGTTCCGGCGGGCCGACGGATCGAAGCCGGTCGTAGGTTCATCTAGAAACAGCAGATCCGGATCGCCCGCCAAGCCGACGGCCACATCGAGTCGCCTTTTTTGCCCGCCCGATAGCTTGTTGACGCGGGAGTTGGCCTTATCGCCAAGACCCACTACTTCGATGATCTCGTCTAAGGGCCTTGGGTGCGGGTAGTAGCCTCTGTAAAGCTCGACAGCCTCCGCGACGGTCAGAAACGGCTCGACTCCCGTCTCCTGAAGAACGATGCCTATTTTTTGCTTAAAGACTCGCTCGTGCGCCCCGGGGTCGTGCCCGAGAACGCTTACCTCGCCTGCAGTCTTGGTCCGGTGCCCTTCGAGGATCTCGACGGTTGTAGTCTTGCCGGCTCCATTCGGGCCAAGGAGGGCAAACACCTCGCCCTGCTTGACCTGCAAGTCCACGCCCTTAACTGCCTCGAGCGATCCGTAGTTCTTGCGAAGCCCTTTAACATCGATTGCAAACGTGTCGGTCGGATTATTTGGCGTACTCAACCGCCCTATGCTCGCGAATGACCATCACTTTGATTTGCCCCGGATACTGCAGCTCCTCTTCGATTTTCTTCGCGACGTCCCTGGCCATCACTTCGGCCTGCAAGTCATCGACCTGGTCGGCCCGGACCATGATCCGGACCTCGCGGCCCGCCTGCATGGCGTAGCACTTCTCGACTCCTTCGAACGACTCCGCCATCGACTCAAGGCGCTCCAGCCGCTTGACGTAGGTCTCGAGAGTTTCACGCCGGGCGCCGGGCCGGGCGCTTGAAATGGCATCTGCAGTCTGAGTGATAACCGCTTCGATTGTGCGTTGTTCGACCTCGCCATGGTGAGCCTCGATCGCGTGCACAACCGCCGGCGACTCTTTCAAGCGCCTGGCCAACTCCGCTCCGATAAGAGCATGCGAGCCATCTACCTCGTGCGTAATGGCTTTGCCAATATCGTGGAGCAGCGTGGCCCGCTTCGCCAGCTTGGGGTCAGTCCCAAGCTCCGATGCTATGACGCCTGCAATGTGAGAGGCCTCGACCAGGTGCTTGAGCACGTTTTGGCCGTAGGAAGTCCGGTAGTTGAGCCTGCCGAGCACCTTGACCATTTCTGGGTGCATGTCGGTGATCCCGGTTTCGAGAACGGCCCACTCGCCTGCCTCGCGAATCGAGCGATCCACCTCGGACCTGGACTTCTCATACATCTCCTCGATTCGAGCCGGCTGGATACGCCCATCGCCAACAAGCTTTTCGAGAGTAAGTCGGGCAATCTCACGGCGAATAGGATTAAAGCAAGACAAAACGACCGATTCTGGAGTGTCGTCGATCAGCAGGTTGGTGCCGGTCGCCGCTTCGAAGGCCCGAATATTCCGGCCTTCTCTCCCAATGATGCGGCCCTTCATTTCGTCGTTCGGAAGCATGACGACCGAAGTGGCATTTTCGGAGGTTTCGTCAGTGGCTATCCTCTGTATGGCTATCGCGACGATCTTCCGGGCCCTGCGTTCTCCTTCTTCGCGGGCCTTTGCCTCGACTTCACGAACAATCCCCATCGCTTCGCGCTTCGCATCGTTTTCTATCTGACTGATTACAGTCAGCTTTGCCTCAGCCAACGACATTCCGGCCACGCGCTCTAGCTCCCCCTTCTGCCGGTTTACAGATTCCTCCAGCTCCCGCTTCAGGCGGTCTACGTGGGTCTCTCTGTCGCCTAAAGAACGTTCCTTCGTCTCCAGGCGAGAGGCCGTGTGATCAAGAGTTTCCTCCCGCTGGGCAATTCGGGCCTCTTTGCGCGCTACTTCAGAGGTTCGCTCCTTTGCTTCCCTCTCACGATCCTTAGCTTCCTTTTCTGCCTCCTGGCGTACCCGAAGTGCTTCGTCCTTAGCCTCTACAAGGGCGGCCCGTTTTACGGCCTCTGCATCACGCTCTGCGTTGGCCAATTTCTCGCGGGCCTTAACTTCCGCCGAGCCTGCGCGATTTTGAGATGCTTGCTTGTTAAGGACAAACCCTATGATTACGCCGGCGACCAGACCAATAATTCCAATTGCCGGTTCCAATTCGTTCCTCCTCTATGCAAAAAACTCTATGCAAAAAAACCGAGTCGTAGCTCGGCCTGAAGAGGACTTGAGTTAAAGAAAAATACCCAGGAATTACCTTTTAGGGGTTCGTTCGCTCCTTGATATCGGCTCTAATCTCATTTCTTTCTGTCTGACAGCGGACTTTAATGGTTAATTTTTGTTGTTTATAACGCCGTTGCTTTGACGCAAACCTTCTTCAGGCCTGCCTCCATATTAGACTCGGACTAATACTTGGTCAATCACCCTCGGGAAAATCTCGTAGAACCCTGCTACAAATTTCTGAGGTAAGTTCGCTGCTGAAGCCCCGCCCGGCGAGAAATCCGGCAAGCCGCCGCCAAGCGGTCGCTGCAGGCAGGCCCTCATACTTGAGCGCCCGCTTGGTTGCTATTGCGAGTGCAAGGTCAAATTCGGAGCCTTCCGGACACATTTGGTCGACGGCCGAATCGATATCGGCCCGCGAAAGGCCCTTTGTGGCAAGAGCTTGCCTTACGGCACGACCCGCCTTGCCACGGGCGCGGTTTTGGCGGGCGGCTTCCAGAGCATAGGCGGCGTCGTCGAGTATTCCTAATTCTTCCAGGCGATTGAGGATCCTCACAATCAGAACGCCCGGGTGACCCGCCTTTTGGAGACGATCGCCAACCTCTCGTCTGGAACGGGCCCGGGGGCCGAGATATTTCATAGCAAGATCCATTGCCGAGTTGTATTCGGTGGATTCGGTAGATTCGTCCGTGGGCGCCCCGTCGACCGCCCTCGGCGCTGAAATAGTGCCTCGCCTCAATGGGATAACCGGGGCAAGCCACTCCTGCGGACTAGGCGGGGAATTCACTGGGATGGCCTTTAGAGATCCGCCAAACCGACTTCGGGAGCGGAACCGGAGTCACCGCCCCCCACTGGGGGGTCTCCGGGTGGGTCGCTGCCGTCTGCAACTTCGGCAGACGGCAATAACCCCATTGCAATTTTGACCCTGGTCTCGATCTCCCCATATACATCTGTGTGTTCCGAAAGAAATGCCTTGGTATTTTCGCGACCCTGGCCGATCTGATCCTCTTCGAACAGGTACCACGAGCCGGATTTAGCGACGATCCCAAGATCCACGGCAGTGTCAAGCAGGGACCCTTCCTTCGAAATGCCGTGTCCGTACTGAATATCGAACTCGGTCTGCCTAAACGGCGCACTGACCTTCGACTTCACAACCTTGACCCGAACCCTGGAACCAACAACCTCTTGCCCATCCTTAAGATTCTCGATCTTGCGAATATCGAGCCGAACCGACGAATAGAACTTAAGCGCTCGCCCGCCAGACGTGGTTTCTGGAGAGTTGTGGACCACAACTCCATCAGCCAGGTAATTGTGGCTACCTTCTACCTCAATATCGAACCTGTGAGTACTCCGGTTCGGTGGCTTGGGAGCTATGGAAATGATCGGCATAGGAACCAACTCGTATCGCATGGGGACGAACTGGGGCTCCACCACAAACTGGCCGCGAAGACGGGGCAGAAGCTTGTAATCCATAGATGGATGGATATAAGGAGCGATTAATTCGTGCAGTTTTGTAGTCTCGTCCTTTGGAAAGCTTAGGACAGCTTTCCCCGCTCTTTGGATTAGTTTTGGCTTGATACCCCATATGTCCCCCAGGTAATTCACCAGGCGGTCCCGAGTGGTTGTCTCCATCGCCTGGATGCAAATCTCAGACCTACCGCTTCCATCCTTGGTCCGAGCCTGAAGGCCTTTCGCTCTCAGGGTAAAACCTCCGTCATCCATATACCAAATTGCCAAAGACAACGGAGTCAGTTTCTTCAGGTAGTCATGACTGAAGACCTTTTTCCCGCCCCAGTAGACGGCTTCCCTTAGGTCGGCCAATTCTGCAAGTGGCTTCGAGTCGAAAAACGAATCCCCCTTGGCGTTACTTGTTTGGCTGCCGGTAACGTTTTGCAAGAGGGATTCCTTCCACTCGCAGTAGGCTCTCTGTTTCTCGCAATGGCCGAATCGATAACGGGCCCCATGCCCACTGCGTGTGGGCGACAACGCTCCATCGCCCATCAGGCCTCCCGTGATGACTTCCCACTGAAAATCAGACAGATGATGCGGGAGAGCTTGAACCACCCGGTCACCAGGCTTTAGGTCACCAGCTTCTTGCCACCCACCTGGAGTCCGAATCTGATGGTTGGGAGTACAAGAGAAATGTGACCGGCCGCTCCCAGCTGGCCGAGCGACTGTGAAATGAAGGAAATTGTCTGTTTTCCCGTTATCGAACCAGCCAACTACCTTCTTGGGCACAACTGCGCCCAACTCGGGATCGTACGAAAGAACTTCTACCGGGAGCTTCTGGTTGACGATCTTGCCAATCTTTTCTTGTGTGCCATCGGCCAGAGTGACCCGCGTCGAATAATGGAAGCATCCGAACATCACACCTATTTTTTCGCGGAGTTGGTTGATGAAGATGATCGTTGTGTTTGACCTACTCATATTTCCAGCGAGCTTACGCAGGGCTTGACTCATCAATCGGGCTTGCAGGCCCATATGCGAATCACCCATTTCGCCTTCAATTTCCGCCCTTGGCACCAAGGCTGCGACAGAGTCAACGATGATTACGTCGACGGCGCTCGAACGCACCAGCATGTCCACAATTTCCAGCGCCTGCTCGCCGGTGTCGGGCTGGGACACCAGCAACTCATCGACGTTTACGCCGAGATTGCGGGCGTAGACAACATCAAGCGCGTGCTCCGCATCGATGAATGCCGCTATGCCGCCCAGTTTTTGCGCTTCAGCGATTACGTGAAGACACACGCTCGTCTTTCCTGAGCTTTCCGGTCCGAATATTTCGATGATTCGGCCCCTCGGCAGTCCCCCGATTCCCAAAGCAACGTCCAGGCCCAGCGAGCCGGTGGGGATTACGTCAACTGAAACCTCGGTGTGCTCGCCGAGTTTCATGATGGCGCCCTTGCCGAAGCTCTTCTCAATTTGTGCCAATGTCAGACCGAGTGACTTTTCTTTCGCGCTCTGACCATCGGGCGGTTCTGTCCCTTTCGGAGCCCCCGGCTTTGCTCCTGCCATCGCCCTGCCGTTTCCGTTTGAACTTGCTGCTGCCATAACTTCTCCTCCTTTAGATACCTGATACTCGCCCGGCCCCGCCGCCGGTTGGCTTATTTACAGAAGCTTAGCGAGGGGGTACGACAATTATGGCGAACAAACGTTCGATTTAGCGAATTTCTTGAAACTTTTTTTCTGACGGGTAAGTTACACGCCTGTGATTATATTCGGAAAGGTTGCAGCGAAGTCCGTGGCCAAGGCAAATTTCCTCTAGCATTCCCCTGTGGGTATTTGGCTCTGGTACGGGGTGTTGATTGGCGTCGCAGTACTCGTTGGACTGGTAGCCCTTTTTTTGGTTCTTGCCAGAGCCGTCGCAAGAAATCAAGGGAAAGCCAAATGAAGAATGAAATCGAAGTCGATCAATACGTTTCCTTACCCGGCCGGTTCGCCGGGGAATGGAGTGGTTTCCCGAGTATCCGACGCCTTGCGCCAATGGAGGACGAAGATGGCGCCCGCTCCGGCGGCCAGCAATAAGCCGGGAATCAGCTGAATCCAGCCCTGCGCCCGCTCAGAG